>CAJSZT010000003.1:0-192602 GCA_910573785.1 Lachnospiraceae bacterium
CTGGGACAGCGCATTACCTATAACTGTAAGAAAGAAGTCGGTACAAACTATAACCAGCGTATTCTCGGTACGAGAATCAAACACCATATGGGTGATGTATCAATTATTATCACCTGATAAGAATTATCACCAGTTACCAACGGCAAGCCTTGATGGTAACTGGTATGTAGTTCCTATTACTGGTGATAACGTTATTTTGCCAGCTTTTTGAGCCTGTTCATGATATCCGGATCTTTCCAGTTCGTTGTGATCGGCTCATTTCCTATCCCGTGTGCCTTCAGGCTTTTTTCTGCTTCCGCAACCGCATGGATCATCGCTTCGCTGCCAAGGTCCAGGTATTCTTCGGTCGTCTGGATGTTTTCATGACCAAGGAATCTCTGGATTGTGGCAATGCTTGAACCGTTAAGAAGCATATGGGTTGCCTTTGACCTGCGCATGGTATGTGGTGAAACTGCTTTGTTTCCTAATGTTGGTTCCTTTTTATTTGAAATTAACTATAAAAGTTTGATTGCAGCTATAAGCTGCGCTATGTTATAATAAATTGTATCGGTGCGAGCTGTGTAAGCAGGCAATCAATTCCCATGCGGAAATTGCTGACAAATTACAATCATGAAGGCTGGCAGCGTATGTGCAGATGTCAAAGCAATTATATGAAGCTTAAAAGCAGGCTGCGGATTTTTGATAAAATGAGAGGAATTAACCTATGGCGGAATTTGTTCAACTGGAGAATATCACGAAAGTATATAAGATGGGTGAAGTGGAGATCCGGGCTGTAGACGGAATTGATTTTGCCATTAAAAAGGGGGAGTTCGTGGTCATCGTAGGTCCCAGCGGGGCGGGAAAGACGACGGTTCTGAACATTCTTGGCGGGATGGATACCGCTACCACAGGCAGGATCACGGTGGACGGAGAGGATATTACCGGATACAATGAGCGTCAGCTCACCGGTTACCGGAGAAATGATATCGGATTTGTATTCCAGTTTTACAACCTGGTCCCGAACCTGACGGCAAAAGAGAACGTGGAGCTTGCGCTGCAGATCTGTAAGGAACCGCTGGATGCGCAGACGGTGCTGGAGGACGTAGGGCTGGGAGACCGCCTGGATAATTTTCCGGCACAGCTTTCCGGAGGGGAGCAGCAGCGCGTATCTATCGCCCGGGCACTGGCAAAGAATCCCAAGCTGTTGCTCTGTGATGAGCCGACCGGAGCGCTGGACTACAATACCGGGAAGGCAATCTTAAAGCTCTTGCAGGATATGTGCAGAGAAAAAGGCATGACTGTGATCGTGATCACTCACAATTCCGCATTGGCTCCGATGGCGGACCGTCTGATCAAGATCAAGAACGGAAAGGTATCCAGCATGGAGACCAACGCGCATCCGCTGTCCATAGACCTCATCGAGTGGTAGGAGGATGCCTGTAAAAGCTAGTATTCAGACGGACTGTAGCTGCAGGCAATTTATAGTGCGCGCCAGATAAATCTGCCATGCGGCATATCAGGATAAATTATGGAAAAAGAAAACGGCAGGTTTTACATATGGGTAAAAAAGCATTAAGAAAAGATTTTTTCATGGAGATCAAAACCAGCTTCGGAAGGTTCATGTCGATTTTCTTTATCGTGGCCATCGGGGTTGCGTTTTTTTCGGGAATCCGTGCCACGGAACCGGATATGCGGTACTCGGGGGATGCCTATTTTGATGAAAAGAAGCTGTTTGATATCCAGGTGATCAGCACACTCGGACTCACAGCGGATGATGTCCGGGCCTTGAAAAAAGTAAGCGGAGTGGAGAGGGTAGAATACGGTTATTCCGTAGACGCCCTGTGTCTGGCAAATGACAGCCAGCAGGCGGTACATATCATGTCCATCCTTCCTGGCATGAACCTGCTGACCGTGGAGGAAGGCAGGCTTCCCGAGAAAAAGGACGAATGTGTGGTAGATGTGGATTATCTTGGAACCAGCGGATACAGGATCGGAGATCAGATCACATTTACCTCCGGGACAGATGACGCGATCACGGACAGCCTGAATGTGGATACATTTACCATAGTAGGAACTGTCAGCAGTCCGTGCTATATCGGATTTCACAGAGGAAGTACGACCATCGGCACCGGAAATATTGCCGGCTTTATCAGTGTGCCGGAAGAAAGCTTTGCGATGGACATCTATACAGAAATCTATGCATCGGTAGAGGGCGCGGCCGATCTGCTGGCATTTACGGATTCTTATACGGACCGTGTGGAGGAAGTAAAGGAACAGGTTGAGGAGATCCGTGAAGAGCGGGAGGAAGCGCGGTATCAGGAAATCATAGATGAGGCAAACGAAGAGCTGGACGACGCGAAAAAAGAACTGGAGGATGGAAAGAAAGAAGCGGAGAAAGAGCTTGGCGATGCCAAAAAGAAGCTGGACGACGGTCGGAAGCAGCTGAATGACGGAAAAAAGAAGATCAGCGACTCCGAAGCGGAATTGGAAAAATCCCGGGCAGACCTGATCTCCGGTCAGAGTGAAGTGGATCAAAACCGGGAGGAGCTGAATCGGCAGAACGCCCTGCTGAATGAAAAGATAGAGGAATACAACCAGCATGTAGAAGAGTATAACGGACAGCTGGAAGAATATAACAAGAAGCTGGCGGAATTTAATCAGCAGCTGGATGAATTTAACGAAAAGAAAGAAGAATTTTACGAGAAGAAGCAGGAATACGAACAGGGCAGAGCAGAATATGAACGGGGGCTGAAAGAATATAACAGCAATAGGCAGCTTCTGGAGGAGAAGAGCGAGGAACTGGAGGCGGGCTTCCGCGCGGTGGAGGAAGGCTTTGCGGAACTGGAGGCAGGAGCCAATACGCTGAACGGAGCGAAGGCGCAGTATGACGGGCTGAAGGCGCAGTATGATGCGCTCGTTGCCAGCGGTACGGCAGATGCCGCTACACTGGCAGGAATGGAGGCTGCAATGCAGACTCTGGCCGGGCAGATTGCCGAAGGAGAAGCGCAGATCAGTGCAACCCGGACACAGCTGCAGAATACTCAGGCCCAGCTGGAAGCCGGAAAAATCGAATTGGAAAACGGAAAAGCCCAACTGGAAGCCGGAAAAGCAGAACTGGACGCGGCAGGCCCTCAGTTGGAGGCGGCAAGACTCCAGATTGAAGCGGCTCAGGCCCAGATCAATGATGCACAGGCTCAGTTTGACGAGGGGCAGGCCCAGTTAGACGACGGGGACCGTCAGCTGAAGGACGCGAAGGCGCAATTGGACGACGCTCTGGCCCAGCTGGAAGACGGGAAAAAGCAGATCCAGTCCGGAAGGGATCAGCTGGATGATGCCCAGGCTCAGATCAATGACGGCTGGTATCAGCTGGAGCAGGGGCAGATCAAGCTTGCGGATGCCCGCGCAGAGCTTGCGGAGAAGGAGCAGGAGCTGGCAGATGCCGAGAAGAAGTACCAGGAGGCAAAGGAGGAAGCGGAGGACGAGATCGCGGACGGGGAAAAGAAGATTCTGGACGCAGAGGATGAGATCAGCAAGATCGAACACGCCAAATGGTATATCAACGACCGGGACGACCTGCCGGAGCATGCCGGATATGGGGAAAACGCAGACCGCATGCGGGCCATCGGAGAGGTATTTCCCGTGCTGTTCTTTCTGGTGGCGGCTCTGATCAGCCTGACCACCATGACCCGTATGGTAGAGGAGCAGCGGACCCAGATCGGAACCCTGAAAGCGCTTGGATATGAACGGCATTCCATCGCTGGAAAGTATTTGGGCTATGCCTGCCTGGCTACGGTGACCGGAAGTGTTGTAGGTGTGCTGTTCGGAGAAAAAGTATTTCCCTATATCATCATCACGGCCTATGGGATCATGTACGAGCACATTCCCAATGTGGTGATCCCGTATGACATGTATTATGCGTTGCTGGCATCGGCAGCAGCTCTGGCATGTACATTGCTTGCTACTATTTTTTCCTGTTACCGGGAGCTTCGGGAGCAGTCGGCTGAGCTGATGCGCCCGCCGGCGCCGAAGCAGGGTAAGCGGGTTTTGCTGGAAAGAGTCCCGTTTATCTGGAGTCGGCTGAATTTTACGTGGAAGGCTACGGTACGGAATCTGATCCGGTATAAAAAGCGGTTCTTTATGACGATCTTCGGAATCGGAGGATGCATGGCGCTGCTTTTGGTCGGCTTCGGCCTGAAGGATTCGATTTTTGACATCGGATATCTGCAGTACCATGAGCTGCAGATCTATGACGGAGATATCATTTTAAATGAGGACGCGACCACAAAGGAAAAGAAGCAGGCATATGAGACGCTTGCGGAAGATCCAAGGGTGGACCAGACGGAGCGGAACCTGCTCAAGCAGGTGACGATCAGCAGCGGGAGCGGGAAAAAGGACGTCTACCTGAATGTACCGGAGGACGTGGAGTTGTTTTCGCAAGTTGTGATCCACAGGGACCGGATCTCAAAAGAGGTCTATACACTTGATGACGAGGGTGTGATCCTGACGGAAAAAATGGCGAAGCAGCTGCAGGTAGAGGTTGGGGATACGATCCGGATAAAAGACGATGCAAAGGGAGAGACCGAAGTCAAGATTTCTTCAATCTGTGAGAATTACATGCAGCATTACCTTTATATGACTCCCGGCCTTTATGAGGAAGTGCACGGAAGGGTGCCGGAATACAATTCTATCTACTTTACCATGAAGGAAGGAAAAGAGCAGGAGCTGGAGGATGTCGGCGAGTCCGTTTTAAAGGAAAAGGGCGCTTTGAGCGCAAGCTATACGAAGGACATCGAGGCGCAGCTGGACGATATGCTCGTGAGCCTGAACATCGTTATGGTGGTGCTGGTGATCTCGGCGGGGATGCTGGCCTTTGTGGTGCTGTATAACCTGAATAATATCAATATCACAGAGCGCAAGCGGGAACTCGCTACCTTGAAAGTGCTGGGCTTTTATCCCGGCGAGGTGGCCCAGTATGTATACCGGGAAAATGTGATCCTGACGGTGCTGGGCGCATTTGCGGGGATGGTGCTTGGAAAATTCCTGCATCAGTTTGTCATCGTGACGGTGGAAATCGATTCGGCCATGTTTGGGCGGAATATCGATGTCAGCAGCTTTATTTATGGATTTGTGATTACTGTCGGGTTTTCGGCATTTGTGAACGGCGTTATGTATTTTAAATTAAAGAAGATCAATATGGTTGAATCTCTAAAGAGTGTGGAATGATCCTGGATCAGGAACTGCAGAGAGGCGTTTTGAAAACGTATTCGAAGCGGTTCCTGATTTTTACGTAGTAGACAATGATGGATTCAGGCTAAAACACAAAAAAGATGGGAAAGATTTCACAAAAGAAACATATCTTTTTCGTATACTGATTAAAATTGAAACGCAAAAATCTCGTGAACGATTTTTTCATGCTATGCATGTAATGGATTTATAACAAAGACGATTGCGCGCATAGTTATAAAAATTCGGCACTGCGGGAAAAAGGAGAATTGCCCTATGGAGAAGATTAAGATTTTAGTCGTGGATGATGAGAGCAGGATGCGCAAGCTTGTCCGGGATTTCCTTGTAAGGGAGGGATATGTGGTCCTGGAAGCCGGGGATGGCATGGAAGCCATGGACATTTTTTATGAGGATAAGGATATCGCGCTGGTCATTCTGGATGTGATGATGCCGAAGATGGACGGCTGGCAGGTGTGCCGTGAGATCCGGGAGCATTCGAAAGTACCGGTGATCATGCTGACGGCCCGCTCGGATGAACGGGATGAGCTGCAGGGCTTTGAACTGGGGGTAGACGAATACATTTCCAAGCCCTTTAGTCCCAAGATCCTTGTTGCCAGAGTGGAAGCGATCCTGAGAAGGACTCTTGGCACGGAGAAGAATGATGTCATCAATGCAGGCGGGATCCTGATCGACAAGGCGGCCCATATCGTGAAGATTGATGACCGGCAGGTAGACTTAAGCTATAAGGAATTTGAGCTGCTGTCCTATTTTGTGGAGAATCAGGGAATCGCGCTATCCAGGGAAAAGATCCTGAATCATGTTTGGAATTATGACTATTTTGGGGACGCTCGTACCATTGACACCCATGTGAAAAAGCTGCGGAGCAAGATGGGAGAAAAGGGAGAGTGCATCAAGACGATCTGGGGCATGGGGTATAAATTTGAAGTGGTGTGATATACCCTGTATGAGACACAGGAAAACAGGCGGCGGTTTTGCTGCCGGCAGATGGAAGGCTGAATTATGACAAAATCAATCAAACGGCAGCTTGTGGTGGTATTTGTCGGACTAATCGCAATGCTTCTGGCAGTGGTCTTTCTCGTAAATTCTATTTTCCTGGGACAATATTATATCCTCCATAAAAAGACGGATATGATCGAGATGTATCAGATGATCGATTCCGCAGTGACGACAGGAAGCCTGACCGAGAAAAAAGAACAGGAAGAGATCAACGGAAAAAGTGAGAGCGCAAATATTTCTATGCTGGTCCTCAAGCACACCGGCGAGTATTCTCTGGACTATGTCTTGTTTTCGATACAGTCCAAGGAAGTGCTGGAGGCTCAGATGTTCGGCTACATCACAGGAAATAATATGGCAGAGGTGCTGGATCAGACAGAACAGTATACGTTTTACAGATCCGGCGACCCGGTGAATAAGGACACGCTTTACCTGGAAATGTTCGGAAAGCTGTCCAACGGCGCATTGTTTCTGCTTCGAAGCCCTCTGGACAGCATCCGGGACAGCGCGGCGCTGGCCAATAAATTTTTGGCATATGTAGGAACCGTGACGCTGGTGTTCGGAGCCTGGTTTGTCTGGTTCTTTTCCCAGAAGATCACGGATCCGATCCTGGAGCTGGCCGTACTGTCCAAGCGGATGGCGAACCTGGATTTTAACGCCAGATATACGGGGAGCGGCGATGACGAGATCGGTGTGCTGGGCCAGAGCTTCAACATCATGTCCCGGAAGCTGGAGAACACCATATCCGAACTGAAAAAAGCGAACCATCAGCTGCAGAAGGACATTGAACAGAAGGAAAAAATAGAAACGATGCGGACGGAGTTCCTGGGAAATGTATCCCATGAGCTGAAAACACCCATCGCACTGATCCAGGGATACGCGGAGGGCTTGAAGGAAGGGATCAGCGAAGATGCGGAAAGCCGTGAATTTTACTGCGACGTGATCATAGATGAATCCAATAAGATGAACCATATGGTAAAGAACCTTCTGACCCTGAATCAGCTGGAATTTGGTTCGGAGCAGCTGGAGGTGGAGCGGTTCGATGTGATCGGTCTGATCCGGGGAGTGCTTGCAAGCTGCGAGATTCTGATCCAGCAGGCAGAGGCATCCGTGGACTTTATTGCGGGAGAGGCGGTCTATGTATGGGCGGATGAATATAAGACTGAGCAGGTGTTCCGCAATTACCTGACCAATGCGCTCCATCATGTGGATCATGAGAAGCGGATCGAGATCCGAGTGATCCCGAAGGTGGAGAGCGTGCGCGTCACCGTATTTAATAGCGGAACGCCCATTCCGGAGGAGGACATCGGAAGGCTTTGGGATAAGTTCTACAAGGTGGATAAGGCCCATACGCGGGAATACGGAGGAAACGGGATCGGCCTGTCCATTGTGAAGGCCATCATGGAATCCTTTCACCAGGAATATGGGGTATGCAACTACGACAACGGCGTGGAATTCTGGTTCGAATTAGATACCAAGGAGACGCTGTAACAGCGGAACCACTGACTTTAGGCATATAAAAATCGTCAGGGAGTAACAAGTGGGCGTTGCTATTCACAGTAACAAGTGGGCGGAAAAAAATAAAATTTTTTCTTGACATTTTACAAAATGGCGCATATACTGTTTACCATATTAACAAATTAATACTTTAGCACATGAAACCGATGAGCAAGAGGAGTAAGTAAGGATATTTGTTTACAGAGAGCCATAGGCGGTGGGATTATGGCAGCAAGAGTCTTTATCGAATGGACTTGTGAGGGCAGCTTGAAATTTCCAGATAGAATCCGGAAAGAGTAGACGCTGACGGGGAACCCGATCCGTTATCAGCAGGGAGTGTATGTTAGTACATGAAAGAGCGGCCGGTCTGTTCTGTTTGTTTTGGAAGAGGCGGATTGGCAATATGGGTGGCACCGCAGGGTGAATGATTTTGATGATCAGTCCTTGTCCCATTGGAAAGTAATTTCCAGTGAGACAGGGACTTTTTTTCGCTGCTAAAATGGCATTTCCGCAGACATGTATGAAATCCATTGCAGAAGAAAAGGCCTCGAAAGATATGCCGGCAGCTTTTCAGGAAAGGAAGGGTAAGAGAATGCTGAGACCAGACAGTGATACCATTATGAAGCTTGCAAAAAAATATTCCGTGATTCCGATCAGCCGGGAATTGTTCGGGGACAGCACCACCCCCATTGCGATTCTCCGGAAGCTGGCACAGAAGAGCAGCAGATATTTTTTGCTGGAAAGTGTGGAGAACGGAGAAAAATGGGGGAGATATTCTTTTCTGGGGTGTGATCCGGTGACGCGGGTGACCTGCCGGAAATCCGGCCGGGTTGTGATTGAGGAAAACGGAAAGAAACGCCTGACAGAGACAGACCGTCCTCTGGAAGTATTGCGGGATATCTTGAAGGATTACAAAGCCCCGGTGCTTCCGGAGCTGCCGCCGTTTACCGGCGGGTTCGCAGGATATTTTGCCTATTCCATGATCGGGTATGCGGAGCCTGTGCTGGACATCAGGACGGGGGATTTTGCAGATTATGATGTGATGCTGTTTGACAAGGTAATCGCGTATGACCATCTGAAACAGAAGCTGATCCTGATCGTAAATATGAAGACTGATCGGGTGCTGGAAAATTATGGGAAAGCAGCCGCAGAGCTTGAAAAGCTGGCGGCCCTGACGCGGCAGGAGCTTCGGGAGGCAGAATGCTTTGAAAAGGAGGAGATCCGTTTTACCTGCGCGACAGAAAAGGAAGACTATTGCAGGCAGGTGGAGCGGACCAGGGAACACATCCGAAACGGCGACATTTTCCAGGCGGTCATCTCCCGGCAGTTTCAAAGCCCTATGAAGCAGAGTCTGCTGAACGCATATCGTGTTCTGCGGACTACCAATCCATCCCCCTACATGGTATATTTCCATACGGAGGACGTGGAGCTGATGTGTACCTCACCGGAGACACTGGCGCGGCTGGACAAAGGGAGGCTTACGACATTTCCGGTGGCCGGCTCCCGGCCGAGGGGGAGGACGGAGGAAGAGGACAGACAATTGACGGAGGAATTGCTGCGGGATGAGAAGGAACTGTCGGAGCACAACATGCTGGTGGACCTGGGGCGCAATGACCTGGGGAAGATCAGCCGTTTCGGCTCCGTTGAGGTGACGGAGTACCAGATGATCCACAAATATTCTCGGATCATGCATATCTGTTCCCAAGTAGAGGGGGAGATCCGCGGGGAGCGGGACGCGCTGGATGCTATCGAAGCCGTGCTTCCGGCAGGGACGCTGTCCGGGGCGCCGAAGATCCGGGCCTGCCAGATCATCGAAGAACTGGAGCAGGAACCGCGGGGAATTTACGGAGGCGCCATCGGGTATATTGACTTTACGGGGAATATGGATACCTGTATTGCGATCCGCATGGCGGTTCGGAAAAAGGATGTGGTCTATGTGCAGGCCGGAGGCGGGATCGTGGCGGACAGCGTGCCGGAGACGGAATACGAGGAATCAGGAAACAAAGCTGCGGCTGTGATCCAGGCGGTCATATGCGCCGGAGAAGCAGCAATATAGGGCGGTTAAGCTTACGAAAATGCAGTTGATTTGGATGATAATAGAGGGAGGCGGGGAAACATGATTTTGCTGATTGATAATTATGACAGCTTTACGTACAATCTGGTTCAATATCTGGGGACACTGCAGCCGGATATCCGTGTGGTAAGAAATGACAAGATCACGGTGGAGGAAATCGCGCAGATGAATCCGACCCATATTGTATTGTCGCCGGGGCCGGGATATCCGAAGGATGCGGGCATCTGCGAGCAGGCGGTGGAAGCATTTCAGGGGAAGATCCCGATCCTGGGCATCTGCCTGGGACATCAGGCCATCTGTGAGGTCTACGGAGCGGTGATCGCCCCGGCGGAAAAGCTGATGCACGGAAAGAAGAGCCGGATCACACTTGCCGTGGACTGCGAGCTGTTCGCGGGATTGGGAAGGGAGATGGATGCGGCAAGATACCATTCCCTGGCGGCGAAAGCGGAGACCATACCGGAAACACTGCGCGTCACGGCGGTCTCTCCGGAGGGAGAGGTTATGGCTGTACAGCACAAGGATTTTCCCGTGTATGGGCTGCAGTTCCATCCGGAATCCATTTTGACAGAAAATGGGATCCAGATTTTGAAAAATTTTTTAAATATTACAATTGGAAAGGAAGAAAAGAGCATGATTAAGGAAGCAATCTATGAATTACTGGAAGGCAGAGACCTAAGCTATGACACGGCAAAGCAGGTGATGGAGGAGATGATGGACGGCACGGCGACCCAGGCGCAGATGGGGGGATTTTTGACGGCGCTTCGGATGCAGGGAGAAAGCATTGAGGAGATCACCGCGTTTGCGGAGGTCATGCGGGAGAAGGGAGTCAAGATCCATCCGGAGCGTGAGGTCATTGATATAGTAGGAACCGGCGGAGATGAGGTGGGAACCTTTAATATCTCCACCACGTCCGCATTTGTGGTGGCGGCAGGCGGAGTCCCGGTGGCAAAGCATGGGAACCGGAGCGTGTCCAGCAAGAGCGGAGCGGCCGATGTCCTGGAATGCCTGGGAGTGAATGTAGCGCTGAACGCACAGCAGAATGAGACGATCCTGAACCGGACGGGGATGTGCTTCATGTTTGCCCCGGTGTACCACTCGTCCATGAAATATGCGGCTCCGGTCCGGAGGGAGTTGGGGGTGCGCACCGTATTCAATATCCTGGGCCCCTTGTCCAATCCGGCGGCGGCAACCATGCAGCTTTTAGGGGTCTATGACAAGAAGCTGGTAGAGCCGCTGGCAAGGGTCCTGGGAAATCTGGGAGTAGTCCGGGGGGTGGCAGTGTGCGGGGAAGACGGGCTGGATGAGATTACACTGACCGGAGAAACCGTCGTGTGTGAGATCCGGTACGGCGAGATTACCCGGTATACCACCACGCCGGAGCAGTTCGGACTGCGGCGCTGCAGCCTGGATGAGATGATCGGAGGAAATCCGGAGGAGAACGCGCAGATCACCAGGGATATCCTGTCCGGAAAGGAAATGGGTGCGAAGCGGGATGTGATCTTGATGAACGCGGGAATGAGCCTGTATCTGGGAATCGACGGCATCACGCTGGCGGAGGGGATCCAAAAAGCCGCGGAGCTGATCGACAGCGGGAAGGCATTGGCGAAGCTGGAAGAATTTGCGGCGGCAACGAAGGAATATGAGGTTTAATCCGAGCGATAGATCAATCTGCCGCACAGTATCAGATGATGCATACAGCCATATTAGGCACTTACGAACAATTTCTTGCACAAAATGGCAAAATTCTCGTATCGTGTTTTTCTGGTTTATCCAGGTTAGGAAATATGCTTGTACAGGAAGGGGAACGGATCATGATTTTAGATGAGATTGCAGAGTCCGCAAAAAAACGCGTTGCGGAACAGAAGAAAAAAATACCGTTTGAAACGATCAGGAAAGCTGCGGAAGAAAAAGCAGAGGCTGAGCGGGAAAGCGGAAAAAACGGATTTGAATTTCCATTGGAAAAGGCGTTGCGCGGGAAGGAGATTTCCTTTATCTGCGAGGTGAAAAAGGCGTCACCCTCCAAGGGTGTGATCGCGGAGGATTTCCCTTATCTGGAGATCGCGGAAGAATATGAACGGGCGGGGGCGGCAGCCATCTCCTGCCTGACGGAGCCGGAATATTTCCTCGGACGGGACCGGTATCTGGAGGAGATTGCCGGGAAGGTGAGGATTCCGGTGCTGCGGAAGGATTTTACGGTTGATGCCTATCAGATCTATGAGGCAAAGGTGCTGGGGGCGAGCGCGATCCTTCTGATCTGTTCTATCCTCAGTGATGAGCAGCTGAGGGAGTATATCCGGATTGCGGACGGTCTGGGGCTTTCGGCGCTGGTGGAAGCACACGATGAACAGGAGATCCGCCGGGCGCTGTCCTGCGGAGCAAGGATCCTTGGAGTGAACAACCGGAACCTGAAGGACTTCACAGTGAATGTGGAGAACAGCCTGAATCTGCGGAAGCATGTTCCGGAGGAGATCATTTTTGTGGCAGAGAGCGGTATCCGCACGGCGGAGGATATTGAAGGGCTGCGGCAGGGGAATGTGCAGGCCGTGCTGATCGGGGAGACGCTGATGCGGTGCGAGGATAAAAAGGCGATGCTGGCAGAATTGCGGGGAGATGGAAGAAGGAAGCCGAATGGAAAGTGAAGCAGTCAGAAAATCAGCAGATGAGGATGCCGCTTCAAGAATAACGGCACAGAGGAATCAGAAGAGTTCGTATATGATGAAGGACTTTGAGACTGGATTCGGAAAGGAAAAAACTGATGGTCAAGATAAAAATCTGTGGGCTGAAAACGATGGAGGACATCCGTATGGTGAACCGTCAGAAACCGGACTTTGCAGGATTTGTATTTGCGGGGAGCAAGCGGCGGATCACGCCGGAGCAGGCGGCGGAGATGAAAAGGGAATTGCTGCCGGAGATCCGGAGCGTGGGGGTCTTTGTCAATGAGGACCCGGAGCGGATCGCCGGGCTGACGGAAGGCGGCGTACTGGATTATATACAGCTTCACGGGGATGAGGACGCAGAGGAGATCCGGCGGATCAAGGACAGGACAGGGAAGCCGGTCATAAAGGCCGTCCGGGTGAGAAGCCGGGAGGATATCCTGCAGGCGGAGAAGCTGCCCTGTGAATATTTGCTTCTGGATGCCTACAAGGCAGGGGAATACGGAGGCTGCGGAGAGCGTTTTTGCTGGGAGATGATCCCGGAGCTGGAGAAGCCCTTTTTCCTGGCCGGCGGACTGAATGAAGAAAATATTGCAGAAGCTTTAAAAACCTGCCGTCCGTGGGCTGTGGATGTGAGCAGCTCTGTGGAAACGGACGGAAGGAAAGATGAGGAGAAGGTGCGGCGCTTTATGAGAGCCGTGAGATTGGAAAAATATGCAGGAGAGAGAGGATTCGAATATGAGCAGCAGTGAAGCAAATCAGAAAGGTAGATACGGTCAGTACGGCGGTCAATATATCCCGGAAACACTGATGAACGCAGTCCATGAACTGGAAGCGGCCTATGAGAAATATAGTCATGAGCCGGAGTTTATCAAGGAACTGGATGATCTGATGAAGAACTACGCGGGACGCCCGTCATTGCTCTATTATGCGGAAAAAATGACAAGGGATCTGGGAGGCGCAAAGATCTACATCAAGCGGGAGGACTTAAACCATACCGGCTCCCATAAGATCAACAACGTCCTGGGCCAGGTGCTTCTGGCAAAAAAGATGGGAAAGACCAGGGTGATCGCGGAGACAGGGGCCGGCCAGCATGGAGTGGCTACAGCCACTGCGGCGGCTCTGATGGATATGGAATGCGAGATTTTTATGGGAAAGGAAGACACCGACCGGCAGGCATTGAACGTATACCGGATGGAACTGTTGGGAGCGAAGGTCCATGCGGTGACCAGCGGCACCCAGACCTTAAAAGATGCGGTCAACGAGACCATGCGGGAGTGGACGAAGCGGATGGATGATACCCTCTATGTGCTGGGTTCCGTGATGGGGCCTCATCCATTTCCTATGATCGTGCGGGACTTCCAGAAGATCATCGGGGAAGAGATCAAAGAGCAGCTTGCAGAGCGGGAGGGAAAGCTCCCGGATGCGGTGCTTGCCTGCGTGGGAGGCGGGAGCAATGCCATGGGAGCATTTTATGAATTTATCCAATATCCCCAGGTGCGGCTGATCGGATGCGAGGCGGCGGGACTGGGCATTGATACAGAGAAACATGCGGCAGCCATCGCGAAAGGGAGCACAGGAGTATTTCACGGCATGAAATCCATTTTCTGCCAGGACGAATACGGACAGATCGCCCCGGTTTATTCCATTTCCGCAGGGCTGGACTATCCGGGGATCGGGCCGGAGCACGCAAGGCTGGCTGAAACGAAGCGGGCCGAATATGTTCCGGTGACGGACGAGGAGGCAGTGCGGGCATTTGAATACCTGTCCCGGACAGAAGGCATCATCCCGGCGGTAGAGAGCGCCCACGCGGTGGCCCATGCCATGAAGCTGGCACCCACGATGGGAAAGGATCAGATCATCGTCATCAACCTGTCCGGCCGGGGGGACAAGGATGTGGCGGCAATTGCAAGATACAGGGGGGTAGAGATTTATGAGTAGGATTGAAAACGCATTTCAGGGCCAAAAAGCATTTATTCCGTTTGTGACGGGCGGGGATCCCACACTTGACATTACAGAGCAGCTTTTGTATGCTATGGAGGAGGCAGGAGCAGATCTGATCGAGATCGGAATCCCATTTTCCGACCCCATCGCAGAGGGCGTGGTGATCCAGGAGGCAAATAAACGTGCACTTTCGGCAGGGTGCACCACGGATAAGCTGTTCGATATGGTAAAGCGGGCAAGGCAGAGGGTGACGGTGCCCATGGTATTTCTCACCTATCTGAATCCCATTTATACCTACGGAAAAGAGCGGTTTATGAAGAGCTGCAGGGAGTGCGGGGTCGACGGCATCATTGTACCGGATATGCCCTTTGAGGAGAAGGGGGAGCTTTTGGAAGTCTGTGAAGAATACGGCGTGGATATCATTTCCCTGATTGCGCCCACTTCAAAGGAACGGATCCGGATGATCGCCGGGGAAGCGAAGGGATATATTTACTGCGTGTCCTCTCTGGGCGTGACGGGAGTGCGCAGCGAGATCAAGACCGATATCGCCGGGATGGTAAAGCTGGTGAGAGAGACCACAAAGGTTCCCTGTGCGGTGGGATTCGGCATTTCCACTCCGGAGCAGGCCCGGAAGATGGCGGAGGTGTCCGACGGGGCGATCGTAGGAAGTGCGATCGTAAAGATCGTAGCACAGTATGGGAAGGACTGCGTGCCTTATGTAGCAGAATATGTGAGAACGATGAAAGCTTCCTGCTTACAGGCAGGTCGGTAAGGAACTGCAGAAAATAACCTGAACAGATTGCGCAGGATAGATTCTGAGTGTCCGCATATAGGATCCGTTGTATCAAGCAGGAGGCGTTGAAAGGAGTGCTGTCGTGAAGTATGTAGAAATCCCTTATGTGAAGAAGAAGGTCTCCCGCATTTTGTACGGAACCGCCGCGCCGCCGTTTATGCAGGGCGGGGACGGGAACGACCTGCTAGACGCCATGTATGCCCTGGGAATCAATACATTTGATTCGGCGCGGGTGTACGGCGGGGCGGAAACGTCTTTGGGAAAATGGATAGAGGAGCGGAAGATGCGGGATAAGGTTGTCATCCTTTCCAAATGCGCCCACCCGGATCCGTCCGGAAGAAAACGGGTCAATGAAAAGGAAATCCGGGAAGATTACGCAGTGTCCGCCGGGGAGCTTCGGACGGATTATATCGATATCTATCTGCTGCACCGGGACGACCCGGAGGTACCTGTGGGAGAGATTGTGGAACTCCTCAATGCCATGCATGAGGAAGGCAAGATCGGTGCGTTCGGAGGTTCCAACTGGACTCACCGGAGGATTGCTGAGGCGAATGCATATGCCAAAGAGCACCATCTGATCCCGTTTACTGTATCCAGCCCGCATTTCAGCCTGGCGGAGCAGGTTCAGGATCCATGGGGAGGCGGCTGTGTGACCATCTCCGGTCCTTCCAACGGGGCCGCGAGGGAATGGTACCGGAGCCAGGGGATGCCGGTGATTGCCTATTCCAGCTTGTCCCACGGGTTTTTATCCGGAAGGGTGAAGAGCGGGGAACGCGAAAAAGCAGGCCAGATCCTGGATGAATTTGCCATGAAGGGGTATGGCTGCGCGGATAACTTTGAACGGCTGCGCAGATGCGAGGAACTGGCGGAGAAAAAGCAGTGTACGGTGTCCCAGATCGCCATGGCATGGATCTTCCGGCAGGAGCTGAATATGCTGGCTGTCGTCAGCACGTCCAGTGCGGAGAGGATGCAGGCCAATATTGACGCCATGTCGATGAAAATGAGTGAGGAAGAGGCGGCGTATCTGGATCTGCTGTAATAATCGGAAGGGGAAGGATCATATAAAAATAAAAAAAGATTAAAATATATCTAAAAAAAGCATGAATTGATCATTGCAAAACTATTTTGCAGGGTGTACAATAAAATACGATTTTTGCGTTGTCGCGTTAAGGCGATGATGCGGAAAAGGAGTAGGGATATATGACCGGTCAGGAATTTCTGGAAAAGGTCCTGGCTTCCTACGAGGAAGCGTTTGACATTACCCGTCCTTTTGACGCGGGCGGAGACATTTATGATGCGTATGCGGCATTCAATGTGACTAGCGCAAAGTATGTCCTTGTAGAAAAAGCGGAACTGTGGCGTGCCAGCTGCTATGAGCATACATTTTTTAAATGCTGTCCGTCCTTTGCGCCGGAGCTCCTGGATGGGTTCCGCCGTAAGATCGAGGAATATATTGAGCCGGAGATTGTGCGGCAGGGCAGGGCCTGTATGGAAAAAGACCATATGTATACCTTTATCACGGGAATTTTTATCTGTGAGGACACTGTCCCGAAGGAATGGAAAAAGCAGATTAAAACATTCCGGTTTTTTAAAAACTACCGTTTCGGGATCCGCGGATATTCGGAGGCAAGGCTTCTGGTATTTGACATGAAGAACAGAAAGGTCATGGGGAACCGGGCGGCAGGACAACTGGTAAAGGGGTACAAAAAGGCGTTCTGACGCGCGGCCGGATGTCCTTTGAGTATACAAAAAAATAGGAGTGATGATCATGAATGCAGTAATTATTTTGCTGGCGGGGATTGTGGTCCTGATCGCGGCGTACGTTACATACGGAAAATGGCTGGCAGAGCAGTGGGGCATCGACCCAGCGAAAAAGACCCCGTCCCACGAGCTGGCGGACGGAATGGACTATTGTCCGGCAAAGGCGCCTGTGCTGATGGGGCATCATTTTTCCTCCATCGCAGGCGCGGGGCCGATCAACGGGCCGATCCAGGCGGCGGTGTTCGGATGGGCGCCGGTGCTTTTGTGGGTTCTGATCGGCGGTATCTTCTTTGGAGCGGTGCATGATTTCGGCGCGCTGTTTGCGTCTATCCGCAATAAAGGGCAGTCCATCGGTGAGGTGATTTCCGAGAGTATGGGGACTAAAGCGAAAAAGATATTCATTATCTTTTCCTACCTGACTTTGATCCTGGTGGTCGCGGCATTTGCTTCTATCGTGGCGAATACATTTATGGCAACCTATACGGAAGCGGGAGAGGTGGATTACGCGGCATCCGCGGCAAATGCGTCTACGGCGATGATCTCGATTTTGTTCATTGTGATCTCTGTCGTATTTGGAATCCTTGTATACCGCAGAAATGCGCCTCTGGCCGTATCCACGGCGGTAGGAGTTGCCGCGATCGTGGTCTGTATGGCGGTGGGACTGAATTTTCATCCCTTCTATCTGAGCAATAAAGTATGGATGGTCATTGTTGGGATCTATATCCTGGTGGCATCAGTGACTCCGGTATGGATCCTGCTCCAGCCGCGGGATTACCTGAGTTCGTTCCTGCTTTACTTTATGATGGGCGTTGCTGTGGTCGGTATTATCGGAGCAGGGCTCACCGGAAATGCATCCCTGGATATTCCGGCGTTTACCGGGTTTACGGATACCCTTGCGCCTACAGGCGCTTCCCTGGGAAATATGTTCCCGGCCCTGTTTATTACCATTGCCTGCGGGGCAATCTCCGGTTTCCATTCTCTGGTTGGCTCGGGAACCACTGCAAAACAGCTGGACAATGAGAAGGATGCGAGGCCAATTGCCTACGGAGGAATGCTGATCGAATGCGCGCTTGCGCTGATCTCCCTGTGCGCGGTAGGCTATGTGTGGCAGCGTTATTCCGGCGGAGAACTGGTCGTTCCGACCAATGTATTTGCCACGGGAATCTCGGAGATGTGTGCGACAATCCCGTTTTTGAAAGGCGCCCAGAGCGTGATCTTCTCCATGCTGGTGCTGGCGGTGTCCGCGTTCTGCCTGACCTCCCTGGATACGGCGACCCGTCTGGCCCGCTATATGTTCCAGGAATTCTGGCTGGATCCCGGAGAGGATATCAAGCAGGCAGAAGGCTATAAGAAGATCCTGACCAATCCTTATGTGGCTACGGCCATTACAGTGGTGCTCGGCGTAGCGCTGGGAATGACAGGTTATGCGAATGTATGGCCGCTGTTCGGCGCCGCGAATCAGCTGCTGGCGGCTCTTGGCCTGATGGCAGTCGCGACCTGGCTGGGCAAAATGGGCAAGAACAACAAAATGTTTTTTATCCCGATGGCATTTATGCTGATCGTGACGATCACATCCCTGTGTCAGACCATTCTGAAGAATTTTGGAAATGTGACGGCAGGAGCGGATCCGATGTGGAGCGCGATCCGGCTTGTGATCAGTATCCTGCTGGTGGCACTGGCGATCGTAATCGCAGTGGACAGTGTGAAGACGCTGGCAGAGCAGGGGAAGAAAAAATGATAGGAAGCCGTCCGGAAAGCAGACCCGGGCGGCAGTTTTATTTCCGGGAAAGGGCAGACATGCCTGCATGCGCGTTCGAAATCACCCGCGTCCTCTGCAGATTCCTGGGCGGTTCCTGAAATTCTGCCTTGTAGGACCTGGAAAAGGTGGAATAATCCCGGAATCCGGCGGCAAAGCAGGCTTCCGTGATGGGAGTCCCCTCTTCGATCAGATCCCGGGCCAGGAGGAGCCTGCGGTAGGTGATATAGCTGCCGATGGTATATCCGGTCTCGGCCTTGAACAGGCGCATCATATAATATTTGCTGATAAAAAATATATCCGCGAGGCTGTCAATGTCCAGGGTATCGGTCAGGTGGGCATGGATGTAGTGCAGGATGGCGATGACCTTGGAGTTGTACCGCTCCGTGTCCAGAAATTCGATCCGTTTCTTCAATGCTGCCCGATTCAGCTGGATCATGAATTCCAGGAACAGAAGCTGACGGTAGAGGCTGCTGGCGTATTCCGTATCGTGGAAGGACTTTTCCAGACGGTTTGTGATCTTGAACAGGGAGCTTTTTTCCAGGGAAGGGATCCGAAGTACGTGGGAATGCTCCTCCTTTGCTTTTTGAAAACAAAAGCTCAGGTCATATTCTTCATTTTTATAATCCGCCATAAAGCCGGGGGAGATATAGACGATGATCCGCTCGTAGGGCACGGAGCTGTCCACCTGGATCCGGTGCAGATCGTTTTTCTCCACCAGCACGATATCGTAAGGCTCCAGTTCATAAGTCTTTCCTTCTATATAATACTGTACGTTTCCGCGGATAAAGATCGTGATTTTATGAAACTCGTGATAATGGAATTCATATTCCCTGGCCAGCTGGTCTGTCAGGTGAAAGATGCGGAAATCGCTGTTCAGATAGCCTTTTTTTTCATAGTTTTCCATGGAAATTCCTCCTCAAACCGCGGCTTTACCGGCCGGAACTGTGCACAATCCCCTCCGGTTTTGGATACCATCGTATGCAGAAAGGCTGCCAGTGGCAGGCTTTCTGTATGTGCCGCCAAACTGAAAATCGTTCCGTGCAGTCATTTTTATTATATAGCAGGATTTGCAATGTTTAAAGCATTTCTTACGTATTATTTGAAAAAAATGCTTGCTATAATATACAAAAAGGCAGATTTGGGGCGGTAGAGACTGCGTTTGCGGATGGATCACATTTGGCAGTGTAAAGTATCGAATGAAAAAATGATACGGGAATTGCCGCATTAAAAATCTGCTTCGCAGATGGCGGGCAAGTGGTTACACTCAGCAGGCAATCAATTTGCCGCGCAAATTGGTTACATTATTTAAGGGAGGTATGACGATGAAAACTGTAGTAGAACGCTATCATGGGCTGGGTAATGATTATCTGGTATTTGATCCGAATAAAAATGAGCTGAAGCTGAATCAGAAAAATGCGGCGATGCTCTGCAACCGGAATCTGGGACTGGGATCCGACGGAATCCTGGAAGGGCCGTTTATCGGGGAGAAGCACATGTCCCTTAAGATTTGGAATCCGGACGGGAGCATTGCGGAGAAGAGCGGAAACGGGGTGCGCATTTTTGCAAAATATCTGAAAGACGCAGGATATGTGCAGAAGAAAAAATATCATCTGCAGACAGACGGCGGGATGGTGGAGATCGCTTATCTGAACGAGGACGGAAGCAGGCTGCGCATTTCTATGGGCAGGCTGTCCTTCTGGAGCGACGAGATTCCGGTGACCGGGGAACGCAGGGAAGTGATCAATGAAGACATGGTATTTGGAAATATGTTCTATCCGGCAACCTGCGTCTCGGTGGGGAACCCCCACTGTGTCATTCCCATGGATGAGATCTCGGAAGAACTGGCGCGGAAGATTGGAAGCGTCTCCGAGACGGCAAGATATTTCCCGGAGCGGGTGAATACGGAGATCATGAAGGTCATAGACAATACCAATATCGCGATCGAGACATTTGAGCGGGGCGCCGGCTATACCATGGCAAACGGAACCGGAGCCTGCGCGGCGGCGGGTGTGGCATATAAGCTGGGGCTGACGGGCAATAAGGTGATTGTCCATATGCCGGGCGGAAATCTGCAGATCGAGATTGACAACGACTGGGAGACCTATATGACCGGAGATGTATTCTATGTGGCGAAGATCAGCCTGAGCAGTGAATTTACGGAAAAGCTCCGGGCGTTATGAGAGGAATGAATGGGTTGCATTGGCCGGATGCGGTTACTCACACCCTGACCAATCACCACGCTGATTGGCCGGGAGGATGCACAAAAAAGAATCTCTTGTTGCAGAGATTCTTTTTTTGTGCTACCATGGCTATAACAATTCGAAAGATATGGGACTGTTAAGAATTAATTTTGCATGGAGGCAGCACAAGAAGATTCAGATAAATCAGATGCAAAGATTCATTCTTTCACAGTTCCGAGGGAGAATATATGCTGATTGAGATAGATTTTAACAGTGACGAGGCGATTTATATCCAGCTTCGAAATCAGATCATTCTGGGAATTGCGACTTCGATGTTTCAGGAGGGGGATTCCCTGCCTTCGGTCCGCCAGCTTGCGGAGACCATCGGAGTGAATATGCACACGGTCAATAAGGCTTATGCCGTATTGAAGCAGGAGGGCTTCATCAGCCTGGACAAGAGACGGGGCGCGGTGATCTGCGTGGATATTGACAAGATCAAGGCGCTGGAAGAGATGCGGGAGCAGCTTCGGCTCGTACTGGCGAAGGGCTGCTGCAAGAACATTACCAGGGAAGAGGTGCATGCGCTGGTGGATGATCTTTTTGACACCTACTCAGGGATGATCTGAGAAGAAAGGCAAACGCGGAATATATACTGCGTGCCAGATCGTGCCTTTTGGCCGTGTATGCACCGAGAGCACTGCATTATGATTATATAGGGAGGAATTTATGCGGAATCAATATACAAGACAGGCAGAGAATGTCATCAATTATGCGGAAATGTCCGCAAAGGAAAAGAAGCATCCATATATTGGAACAGAGCATCTTCTGTTGGGGCTCTGCAAGGAAGTGACCGGAGTGGCTGGACAGGTTCTTGCAAAGCACGGGGTGACGGAGGAAAAGCTTCTGCAGCTCATGGATGAGCTGATCGTACCGGCCGCAGAGGAGCCGATCACGCAGCGCCCGCAGAAAAGCCCGAGGTTTCAGTATATCCTGGAAGACAGCCTGCGGGAGGCAGGGCATTTCCATATGGATAAGATCGGAACAGAGCATCTGCTGCTGGCCATCATCCACGACGCGGATTGCGTGGCGGCCCGGATCCTGACTACGCTGAATGTGAATATCCAGAAGGTGGTTCAGGATATCCTGTTCGCGGCAGGGATGGATCCCAGAAGCTATCAGGAGGAGCTCCAGGACGACAGAGGCAGGAACGGTGCGGTGGAGCAGTTCTGTAAGGACATGACGGCAGAAGCGGAGGACGGTAAGCTGGATCCGGTCATTGGACGGGAAGAAGAGATCTTCCGGCTGATGCAGGTCTTAAGCAGGCGCACGAAGAACAATCCCTGCCTGGTAGGCGAGCCGGGGGTAGGCAAGACAGCGGTCCTGGAAGGGCTGGCGCAGCGTCTGGCCTCGGATATGGTGCCGGAAAGCATGAAAGGAAAGCGGATCTATACGCTGGACCTGCCCGGACTGATCGCAGGCTCCAAGTACCGTGGAGAATTTGAAGAGCGGATGAAGGCACTGATCTCGGAAGTGGAGTCAGATCCCAATGTGATTCTGTTCATGGATGAGCTTCATACGATGATCGGCGCCGGCGGCGCAGAGGGCGCCATGGATGCCTCCAACATCCTCAAGCCCGCGCTGGCAAGAGGGGAGCTGCAGATGATCGGAGCCACCACTCTGACGGAATACCGAAAATACATTGAAAAGGATGCGGCACTGGAACGGCGTTTCCAGCCGGTTACGATCGAAGAGCCTACCAAGACCCACTGTCTGGAGATCCTGGAGGGCTTAAAGGAAAAATACGAAACCCATCACCGGGTCACCATTAGAAAGGATGCCCTGGAAGCGGCCGTACACATGTCGGAGCGCTATATTA
Source organism: Lachnospiraceae bacterium (assembly GCA_910573785.1). GTDB lineage: Bacteria > Bacillota > Clostridia > Lachnospirales > Lachnospiraceae > Schaedlerella. The sequence continues at coordinate 22,755 of CAJSZT010000003.1, forward strand.
CGGATCGTAACCTCCCGGATAAGGCCATTGATGTGCTGGATGAGACCTGCTCCAAGGTCAGCCTGAAGGGCTACAAGGTTCCAGAGAATCTCTCCAAGCTGGAGGACTCCCTGAAAGAGCTGATCCGGCAGAAGGAAGAGAGCATCATGGCCGGTGATTTTACGGAGGCCCATCTGATCCAGAAGGAGCAGCAGGCGGTGGAGAAGAAGATCGACGCCACGCGGAAGCGTTTTGATAAGAAAAATGAGTCTCAGCATCCGGTCATAACGGAACAGGATATTGCGGAGGTGGTGTCCGCATGGACCAAGATCCCGGTGTCCAAGTTGGAGGAAAGCGATACCCAGCGGCTGAACAAGCTGGAAAAGGAACTCCACAGGCGGGTCATCGGCCAGGACGAGGCAGTCAGCGCGGTGGCAAGGGCTGTAAAGCGGGGGCGTACCGGTTTGAAGGATCCCAGAAGGCCCATCGGTTCCTTCCTGTTTTTAGGTCCTACAGGCGTAGGGAAGACGGAGCTGTCCAAAGCGCTTGCGGAGGCTTTATTTGGAAACGAAGATTCCATGATCCGGGTAGACATGTCCGAATATATGGAGAAGCATTCCGTTGCAAAGATGATCGGGGCGCCTCCCGGATATGTGGGACATGGGGACGGCGGCCAGCTCAGCGACCGGGTTCGTACCCATCCTTATTCAGTGGTGCTTTTTGACGAGGTGGAAAAGGCGCATCCGGATGTGTTCAATATCCTTCTGCAGGTGCTGGATGACGGACATATCACGGATTCCCAGGGAAGAAAGGTGGATTTCAGCAATACGGTCATCATCATGACCTCCAATGCCGGGGCCAAGGCCATCATCGACCCGAAGAAGCTGGGATTTGCCGTGAAGGAGGACAAAAAGAGCGACTACGAGCGGATGAAGCAGAACGTAATGAGCGAAGTGAAGCTGATCTTCCGTCCGGAATTCTTAAACCGGATCGATGAGATCATTGTTTTCCATCCGCTGGATAAAACCCATATGAAGCAGATTGTGACCCTGATGGTCAAAGAGTTTACAGCCCGGCTGAAGGAGCAGATGAACATCACGCTGACCCTGCGGGAATCCGCAAAGGCCCATATCGTAGAAAAAGGAACCGACGCAAAATACGGGGCACGTCCCTTGCGGCGCGCGATGCAGACCGAGCTGGAGGATAAGCTGGCCGAAGCCATCTTGACCGGAGAAGTAACTCCTGGCACCCAGGTAGAAGCCGGAATAGCCAAAAAGGAGATTAAATTTTATCCAAAACAAATAAATGAGTAGAAAATGCGGACGGAATATTATATAATATAGACAACAGGCAGCGGCAGCAGACGCAGGAGTGCGTTAGCACGGCTTTTGCGAATGGATGAGCAGGTTGGAGGCTCCTTAGAGCATCCAACCGTACAGTTTTACGGACAATACAAAAAAGTAGACAGTCTTGTCCGGAACCGCTGCGATACACAATATAAGTTTTTCTTAAAATACCCAGGAGGACATTGACATGGCAAGAGTAGAAGAATTGTTACGTACGGAAAAGGATGGGACGATCAGCTTTGGAGATTACACACTGGCATCGAAGACAAAGCTGGATAATTTCGAATTTGAAGGCGATCTTTATAAAGTAAAAACATTTTCAGAAATCACCAAGCTGGAAAGGAACGGCATGTTCGTGTACGAATCCGTCCCGGGCAGCGCGGTGGAGAACTTCAAGGCAACCGATACAGAGGTGAATTTCCAGATCTCCGCTCCGGAGGACGTGAACTTTACGCTGGAGCTGCAGCCCGAGAGTGAGTATGAGGTGCTGATCGGCGGCGCGTCGGCAGGGAAGATGAACACAAACTTAAGCGGAAAATTGAGCGTCAGCGTTGAGCTGGGGGGAGATGAGAGTACGGAGGTCAGGATTGTGAAGATGTAGAGGGGAGCCAATCTGTATGAACCAAAAGACGTATAATGATGTTATGAGCGGAAAAAGTGATAATAATATCCGCTTTAATGATTTTCGCAATTTAATTGTAGATTTGGGGTTTGATTTTATTCGTCAAAATGGTTCACATATGCAATATTTTCATCGTGAACTCAAGGCTTTCATGAATATTCAAAAGGATGGGGCGAAAGCTAAGGGCTATGAAGTAAGACAACTTAGAAAGATTATGTTGAAATATGGATTATAGAGGTGATAAAATGTCAAAATATTCTGTGTTGATTCAATATGATAATATTGATGATATTTATGTGGCAAGCATTCCGGAACTACAGGGGTGTATGGCGCATGGGAGGACACAGGAGGAAGCGTTCAGGGAAGTGAATATTGTACGGGATATGTGGATAGAGACAGCAAAGGAAGAGGGAGTACCGATTCCGGAACCTGCATTATTTAACGATATAGTGGTTTAGGATTTAAAAGGCGTGGAGCATAGGATAATGAAAAAGGCTTTACGCCTTTTCTATATATGATGATGCGTGGGCCAAAGATTGGGGTTATAGATGCGGGAAATTGAGGAAACGTCGATTTAGAAAGGAGTGTGCCGGCAAGAATGGGAATATATCTGAATGGGAAAAAGGCATTTGGAGTATTTCAGGAGGATGTTGCTTTCACATATTATGTGGATAAAACGGATATCCTGGATGAGCTTGTGCCGATATTAGAACTAAAAAACAGCAGAACCAGACAAGAGAAAACCGGTAGGGGAAAGGGACTCAAATATATCTGTATTACCAGGCCGCGCCGATTTGGAAAGACGATGATAGCGAATATGATCGCTTCCTACTTGGGAAAAGGCGTGGACAGCAGCGGGGAATTTGACAGATTAAAGGCATCCGGGTATGAGTGGTATAAAAAGCATCTGAACCAGCATAATGTGATTCGGATTACATTCAATGAGCTGCCGAACGAGATTACCACCTTTGAGCAGTATATTTCCAGGATAAAGAGGCTGCTTATGGACGATCTGCTGATGGAGTATCAGAATGTACGTATTCGAGAGGATGATTCCATCTGGGACGCACTGACAAAGATTTATGAATACTGCGATGGTGAAAAGTTTGTCTTTATACTGGATGAGTGGGATTTTATTTATCACCAGAAATTTGCTTCACAGGAAGATAAGGACGCGTTCACCAAATTCCTCAGTACTCTGTTGAAGGACCAGCCGTATGTAGAGATGGCCTATATGACAGGGATCCTTCCGATTTCGAAATACTCCAGCGGCTCCGAACTCAATATGTTTTTTGAGTTTTCGATGGCAACGATGGAAAAGTACAGTGAGTATTTCGGCTTTACAGATGAAGAGGTGGATGCGTTATATCAGCGTTATATAAAACTGGAGGAAGATCCAAAGGTGTCCCGCAATGATCTGAGACTCTGGTATAACGGCTATCAGACAAAGTCAGGAAGAAGGCTGTACAATCCCCGTTCGGTAGTAGGCGCATTGGAATACAATCAGATCGGGAGCTATTGGACAAATTCCGGGCCTTATGATGAAATCTATTATTATGTAAAAAATGACACCGCCAATATGCGCGAAGATATCGCGCTCATGATGAGCGGAACACCGGTGCCTGCAAATGTACAGGAATATGCTTCCGTCTCCATGGAGCTTAAGACAAAGGATGAGATTTTTTCAGCCATGGTTGTATACGGCTTTCTGAGCTATGCGGATGGCTGTGTATCAATCCCGAATAAAGAATTGATGGATAAGTTTGCGGAAATGGTAAGGAAAAGGCCGGATTTCGGCTATATCTACCGCCTGGCGGTAGAATCCGGTAAGATGCTGACGGCAACGAGAAAAGGTGATACCGATACGATGGTTGAGCTTTTAGAGCGTGTGCATAATACGGAAAGCCCGCTGACCAGATACAGCGATGAATCGGAGCTTTCCAAGGTGATCACTTTTGTATATCTCCAGGCACGGGAATATTATGATATCCGACTGGAGGACAGATCAGGGACCGGTTATGTGGATTATATTTTTTATCCTTATAAAAAAGAAGATGATGGGATTATCATCGAATTGAAAGTGGACGATACTGTAGACAGCGCGATCAGGCAGATCAAAGACAGGAAGTATGCCTTAAATTTTGATGGGAAATTGGGGGAGGAACCCAAGTGTACAGGGAGGATTCTGGCTGTGGGGATCGCGTATGACAGAAAGGATGAAACAAAGCGGCATGAATGTAAGGTGGAGGTGCTGCGGGAACCGCGATACTGAGCGCCAGATTAATCTGCTGTAGAGGATAATATGATATGCATATAAATGGCCGGGAACATCTCAGATATGTCCCGGCCGCTGTTTCTCATGATGCTCCGTCTCTGCTGAATATGACGCAGAGTGTTTTCAGCAGGATATTACAGTCCAGACCGAGAGACCAGTTTTTTATGTACTGGGTATCCAGTCTGACAACTTCGTTAAAGTCCGTGATCTTGCTCCGTCCGCTGACCTGCCACATGCCGGTGATTCCTGGTTTGATCGCCATCCGGATCCTGTGGTGCAGGTCATACAGCTCCCATTCATCCAAAGTAGGAGGACGGGTGCCGACCAGACTCATCTCTCCTTTTAACACATTCCAGAACTGAGGAAATTCATCCAGGGAAGTTCTGCGGATAAAATGGCCGATCCCTTTGGGATTGCCGTGCCGATCCTTTTTGCCGCTTCCGATTACCCTCGGATCGCAGTCCATCTTAAACATCAGCGGACTGCCCTGTATCTTATTCTGCTCAATAAGCTCCTGCTTCCTGCGTTCCGCGTCCATGTACATGCTCCGGAATTTATAAAGCTTGAATTGTCTGCCGTTCTGACCGATCCTGACCTGTTTAAAGAGGATGGGTCCGGGAGAGGAGACATATATAGCCGGCCCGATGATCAGGAACAGCACAGCCGTGATCAGGCACCCGATCAGCCCTCCTGCGATATCCATCATCCGCTTATAGAGACGCTGTTTCGGAGAGACCATGCTGATGCTTGTGGTCAGCACAGTTTCGCCGCCCATCAGTTCCACCTGCTGGATTCCTTCCTGGATATTCTCGATTTTGGACAAGGTCATATGTACGGTGATTCCCATTAAAATGAATGAATCAATCAGCTTCCCGGGATATTCCACTGCATTCGGAACCTTGATAAAGACCTCATCCACCCATTCGTGCCGTATATAATCCTTTACACTTTCTGAGGAAGCAACAACCGGAATCTCCCCGACGCGCTGTCCTGTCAGGTCTTTGTCAAGAAGGACGATTCCGGATATGGCAAATCCCTCATAGGGAACACCTGTGAATCTGGAAAGGACTTCTTCTGCCAGTTCAGATACCGTGATCACCACCATAGAGTGGCTTCCAACCGACGATCGGCCTTTTTTTATCAAATACATCTTCCGGAAGATCCGGCTGAAATATAGCAGAACAAGATAGAGTGCTGCCGTTGACGTAAAAAGGAGCCTGGAGTGCTCTACGGTCTGCCTGGTCAGGAACAGATGCAGCACTGCGAGCAGCATGACGGCGCACACATGCTTGAGGGACTCTCTGAATTCAACATAGTAGCTGCGTTTTAGGATGTCCTGATAAGGGCTGATGAAAAATGCGGCGGCAATCTGGCAGAACACAAGCATGACTAATTCATTTCGATACATCCGGCCGCTGTAGACGGTCGGAGAGAGACAGAATGCACAGGCTGTCCGGAAAGCAATCTGCATGTTGATCAAATCCAGCAGCAGAAAATCCCAGTATCTTAACCAGCCGTAGGATGCCTTTTTATACATGCTTTTTCTCCTTTGAATTGTATTCTATCACAAAAATTGAAAAATCACTAAATTATTTTTTTTACAATCCGCTCCACCATGTCTTTCATAAAGCAAAATTCCGAGGCCCTGCGGTAAACAGCCAGATAGACCGCATTTGGAATCAGGATGCAGAGAAAGAGCTTAAGCAGGAAACCGAAAAAGCCCTGGTCGGTTACCGAACATGCCAGACCTGTCAGCTCTCCGGCTGCGGTAGTCAGCAGAACATGTCCCAGATAACGCAGAAAATATTCTCCCACAGGCTGCTTGAGTCCATGCCGGTAAAGCCCCAGCGGTTCCACCCAGAAAGGCAGCGCTATCGTACTGATCAGCGTCCCGGCGAGAATGCCGAAAATTCCCCACCGCTGTGCCAGAAAGATGGACACCGCCAGGTTGAGGGGCGGCTCCAGAATGGATTTGTAGCACTCATCCCAGAACAGGCCCATGACGCTTTTGGTGTTGGCAACCGGGATACGCATACTGTTCACATAAAAGTTGACGACAATGATCAGAACCACCGGTCTGGGCAGCAGGTAATCCCTGCCCAGCCAGATGACGATAAACGGATCATAGAGCCACAGCAGGCAAATGCTCATCCAGCCGAACAGCCATGCCGAAAAAAAATGGAGACGGCGGAAAGCCGACTGCCTGTTTTGGGCGGATTCCGTTGCATTTAGATTTCCCAAGGCAGGGGTGACGGCATTGAACAGTGCGTTGACCACAACATTCAAAAAGCCACGTATCATGATATAATTAGAGTACAATCCGGTCGTCACGATGCCTGCAAATTTCGAGATCAGGATATTATCCGTGCTGAATACGGCCACAGCTCCGATCCGGTGCAGGATCATGGCAGCCACATTACGGCGGATATCCTGCAGAATTTCCGCAGGCAAAGGCAGGACACTCTTTTCTTTCAGATAGGGATAGAGCCGGTCCGCTTTCAAGGAGATCAATACGTTCTGCGTCAGAGAGGCTCCGATCGTTATGAACAGGTAAAACACATAGTTTTCGGTCAGCAGCAATACCGCAATCTGTACGACGGTGGAGATTACGGCTACTGCCGTGCGGATGAGGCTGTCAATATATTTTTTCTGGTATACGAACAATAACGTGGATTTGTACGCAAACAGGTACGATACGCCGGCATTCACCACGTTCAGCACGTAGATCAGAGAGAGATTCGGGACATTTTCCGGCATTTCTTTTACGAAAAAATCCAGAAAAGGGGTCAGGGACAGCCCGGCTCCCAGGACGATCACAAATACGCCGCGGTAGACACGGCGGTACAGCCGCATCAGGGACTGGATCAGCGGGATATCACCCTGCGCCACGGGACGGTACAGGCTGTATGTGATCGAAACACTAAATCCCAGCTCCGCCAGTGAGAGCATGGAGAGGATATCAGTAAACAATCCGCTGATCCCCAGGTATTCTTTTCCGAGAAGGAGAACAAATACCCGCCGGGATACAAATTTCAGGACAGCCAGCACCAGTTCGCTGACTGCCGCAAATTTTAAGTTTTTTACAACATGCTCTGTCCGGTCCATCTGCTTTACTCACTCCATCCCTGCGGTCCAGTACGATATCCGTTTGACGCATTTATAGACAGCGGCAATCCCACAAAAGGCCGTTGCGCTAACATGCAGCAGCAATATTGATGCCTTCGTTTTTTTGTCCCTGCAGAGCACCAGTGCTTCCCAGGCAAAATGCTGCCGGATTTTTTTACGGAATCGTCTCAAATATGTAAAAAGTCCGGCATCCTTCGTGCCGTCCTCCACAGCCTGCATAGCCAGCCGGACACAGGTGTCCATGGCCAGAAGCCGAAGGCCGGGTACGGCCTTTGTAAAATGGACGGAAGCATCCGCACAGATCCGATCCAGAACGGAGAGCACCGTACATCGTCTTTTATCAATGCCGCTGTTGATCAGACTGCCGGGCCTGTAAAGGTAGTGATACAACGGATTCGGAAAATAACTGATCCTCTCTGCGCCTTTGAGCATCTGATAGAAAAACAGAAGGTCTTCGCAACAGACGGCATGCTCATCAAAGGGATGCTTTTTCACATCCTCTGTCCGGTAGAGCTTTCCCCATACATTCCATAGGAAAGGAGTCCGCCGCGCCAGGCAGCAGACGGCTTCAGCGGAGGTATAAGTACTGGCCGGTGCCTTCTTCTGCCCGGGACCTTCAATTCCGCAGATACTGATGTCTGATTCTTTTTTGGTCAAATTGCTATACAGCATGTCCAAGAGGTCTGGCTTTACAGAGTCATCTGAATCAATAAAAGTGATGTATTCCCCGCTTGCCCTGCTGCCCCCCTCATTTCTGGCAGCAGACAGTCCGCGGTTAGCCAGAAAATGAACCGCCTGCATCCGTCCGTCCCGGGACGCATAAGCGTCGCAGATGCTTCCGCACCGGTCTGTGGAAGCATCGTCCACAAGGATGACCTCTATATTCGTATATGTTTGCGCCGATATGGAATCCAGACATTTTTCCAGATAGGGTTCCACATTGTATACCGGCACGATGATGCTGATTATTGGTTTCATCGAATTCATGTTATCTGCCCTTCCAACGTTTGATCTGTCTGTAGGCCACTGCGGTTCCGAAAAAAACGGTCTTACCGGCGTACAGAAGCAAAGCGGCCGCCCTGACCTTCCTTTCCCGGCAGAGCATAAGCGCCCTGCGGCTGAAATGCCGCCGGGTGTTCTGACAGAGACGTTTCAGATATCCGGACAGCTTACCGGCAGGCATATCTGCCTCTACCGCAAGCATGGCCAGCCGGGTATTGGTATCCAGCGCAATCTGCCGGAAGCCGGACAGAGCCTCCGGGTAATGGACGGAAGCATCCCTGCAGATCCTGTCATGTACCAAAAGGGCAGTACACTTCCGCTCATCTGCTCCGCTGTGTACCTGGCTGCCCTCACGGTTGACATAGTGATACAGCCGGTCCGGCAGATAGGCGACCCGCTCGGCAGATTTCAGGATCTGATACAGGAACAGAAGGTCCTCACTGTAAAAATATCGCTCGTCAAACGGGTGTTTTTTCACCAGCTCCATGGCGTAGAGTTTCCCCCAGGGAACATGATTGAAGGGAATGCCCCGTGCCAGGCAGCAGACGGCCTCAGACCTGGAAAATGTGCCCGGCGGACCGCCTTTAAGCTGGATGCCGTCCGCACCGCAGGCGCTGAGATACGCCTCATGCTTGCGAAGAATGCCATACAGCTTTTCCAGCAGGTCAGGCTCTACATAGTCGTCAGAATCAATAAATGAAGCAAACGCCCCATCAGCCATGCGTATTCCCTCATTTCTGGCTGCAGACGGGCCGCGGTTCTTTGGAAAATGCACGACCTGTATACGCCCGTCCAGTTCGGCATATTTTTCGCAGATCCTGCCGCTGCCGTCGGAGGAGGCATCGTTTACAAGGATCACCTCAATATTCCGATAGGTTTGGGCTAGGATAGAGTCCAGGCATCTTCCGATCCAGGCTTCCACATTATAGACCGGTACGATCACGCTGATCATCGGTTTTTCCTTCTCCATGCAGTTCTTCCTCCTCATGTCATTTTATACTGCGGACCATAGGCCATACTCTGAACAGCCGTGCCCCGTGATATGTCATTCATGATTTATGGCCTGCCTGTAATATGCGGCCAACTGCTCATGCATCTGCCGGATACTGAAAGTATGTTCCGCTTTTTCGATATTGCTTTGGGACATCGCTTCCAGCATTTTTATATCGCCGCTGCAGCGCAGCATCGCTTCTGCCAGCGCGGCAGTATCTCCGGGTTCCACCAGAATGCCGTTTTCTTCTGTGATGACCTCCGGAATCGCGCCTACGGTGGTGCTTATGATTGCCTTGCCGGCTGCCATGCCCTCCAGGATGGACACTGGCAGACCCTCGTGGTAGGAGGGGAGTATCAGGACTGCGGCATTTTTCAGGCAGTCCAGCTTCTCTTCACCGTCAATCCAGCCAGGTACCCGGATCTGCCGTTGGAGTCCTTTCTCCGCAGCCAGAGCGCGGATCTGCTCCACCTCCCCGCCTCCTGCCATGCAGACGGTCAGCTCAGGGTTTTGACGGACAGCAAGCTCCACAGCGTTGATCAGGTCATAGGCCCCCTTTCTGGCGCCCAGCCTGCCCAGCATCAGAAAGGAGTTGGAATGTGTGGACACATCTGCGGCTGCAGAATGGAATCGGACAGTATCGACCCCGTTATTCAGCACCCGGCAGGTGTCAATGTGAAAGCGGGCTTCCAGCTCCTTTTTCCAGCTGTCAGACAATGCCAGTACCAGATCCGCCTGATGGATAAAACAGTCTACGATTTGTTTCCCGCGGCGGCCGAGACCGTCATAAAAAACCAGAAATTCCGCGCCGTGAATATGCACGATCGCTTTTTTTCCGGCTTTTTTGATTTTTTTGAGATACAGGTTCTTGCGGAAGGTGCTGCCTTTTTCCGCAGTGTGGATATGGAACAGGTCATACTTTTTGTGCCGCCGCAGAAAATGAAAATACCTCCAGGCAGAATACAGCAGCCGGATGGCCAGGCTGCCGTCGATATAGGACGGAAAAATGTCAATCTCAAACTCCCGGTTCAGCAGTACGCTTTCCCGGATCCTGCGGATGACCTCGACCATTCCGCCGCAGGAGCCGGTATCGCTGGGCCCGATGACTAAAACCTTCATGATCCGTCCTCCCATTGAGCGCAGTGCGCTTCAAGCGCCTTGTCTGCCAGGGAATCCATGTGGTATGACATGGGGACCAGAGCGCAGGCGATCATAGTATAGGGATAGTAGATCGTATTGTCCGTGGCATACAGTACAAAGCAGTAGATACAGAGACTGAGGAACAGGCATCCGGCATTTTTCCCGCCCTGCCGGAACCAGTAACGGAGCCTTACGATCAGAAAGCACCAGAGCCAGACCCAGTATCCGATAAAGCCCATATTCAGGTACATGCGCAGAAAGTCATTATGGATCTGCATGATCGTCCTCTGGGGAGTCTGGAATACAGTTCCGGTCTGCCAGTCCACATACCGCTCAAATCCGATTCCCCTGCCCATAAAGGTGAAGTTGATATCGTAGTAGGGCTCCAGGTTCGTAAACATATTGACACGCCCCATGGTATTGATCTGCAGCTTGGCTTCCAGGTACTGAAAGAGTCCGTAGCGGATCCCTGCAATGTACATAAAGCTTACGATCATCATCCCGCAAGCCAGACACAGCGCCGTCTGCCTTGCCGCCTTTTCCGGCAGCAGGCGCACAAGGAACGCCACAAGAAATCCAAGCAGGATCGCGGGAATGGCAATCCGTTTCAGACCGGCCAAAAACAGAACGGCCACGACCAGCATCCAGAGGAAAGAATGGGAGACTTCCTTCCGGTTCAGAAGCAGATAGAGTATGAAAGGGCCAAAGGCAAAGGTCAGGTCGTTGATCTCCAGCTTCAGCATGAGAGGACCGCTCTGTGCAGTAAATGTCAGCAGCAGTGTACGGAACTCCATCAGAAAAGGCATCAGTCCCCCTTCTGCGATCACGGTCAGGATGATCAGAAAATTGGCCGCGCACATGGAACCGAGACAGTACCAGATCCCCTTTTCGCCGAACAGGTACAGAGTTGCCACAGCCACGCAGACCGACAGCAGCTGCGGAATGATCATGCCGATGCCGTTTGCAATGGTGATGCTGTCCGCTCCGGATGCCACCCAGATGATCGAGGAAAAGAGAACCGGGATCAGGTAGGGCAGAGTCTGTACTATGGTGTGACGGGCCAGGAGAACGACACGGTTCAGCCGTACCGTTGCTATAAAATTCAGCAGCGCAAGAAACAGAATTGCGAACGCACAGGGGTTTTTAAGGCTGAAATCAACACCCCCCCCACTTTAAAATATGTATCCTGCAGAAAGAACATTGCAGTTGCCAGTATAAAATAGATGATTGAAATCAAGCTTTCTCCCTCCCTGGTAGTATTGTAACGTCCCTCTCGGCCCGGCACACGCGGGAGCAGGCCGTGCTCCAGCATATGTCTGTTATGGGACGGCGGCCGTATCCGTGACTGCATCAAGCGGATAAGACCGGAGAAAATCGTCAACGGAGGCAAGAAATGTCTCCGTATTGGATTGGTATGTATCAAACTGATGATTCCTGACGACCGGCAGTATATCCGGCAGGAGATTTTCATCCGGACAGGTGTAAACCAGATTCATCTCATGGAATCGGGCCGGAAGCTCCAGCTGATGGTCGTCCACATGCTCACCGTATCTGGAAAGCCGGGGAACTACAATAGTTTTCTTACCCCGTTTTACGGCATCAATGATCGTACCGGTGCCGCCGTGCGTAATGAGGATCGTACATGCCTGGAGCATTTCCGAAAATTGGGTCCGGTCATAGAAGGTCTGATACCGGCAGTGGGAAGGCAGATAATCACTGGCGCCTGTTTGGATACAGACCTCTTCCGTGATGATATGGTCCCGGACCATCCGGTCTACCTTTTTAAGCAGGCGGTTAAATGGAAACTTTTGGGAACCGACGGTTACAAATATCATAGGATCACCTCAATAGATACCTCCGAGATACACGGCGCCGGGGTAGAATTCCAACAGCTCAGGCCATTGGACATAGAAGCGGTCCGCGAACCGATAGAGGAATTTTCCTGTCCTGGTAGGACTGTGAACATTTGCATAGGATTCGATAAACACAAGCTTGGCACCCCATAGCCTGCACAGCAGGCAGAGGGGGATCACTGCGAGAACACCGGTGGTTATAACCACATCCGGCTGTTCCGCAAATAGGATTCTGAGGGAGAGGAAGGTGTTTGCAAGCAGCCGCAGAAAACAGCTTTTTTCCCGGCGGTTGACCTGCTGCAGATAGTAAAAACGGATTCCTTCCTCAGCTGCCTCATACATGGTACGCTCCGTGACGATGAAGCTGTCATAACGGCCCATGAGGGGCCGCAGCATCATGAGCTCTTCCAGATGGCCGCCGGATGATGCCGCGAAGCAGATTTTTATTTTTTTGTTTTTCAAAATCGATCCTCTCCCGTATGAATACTGTTGACCCGCTTCATGGCGGTAGACAGCAGCTCACGGATGTAATAGCATTGCTCCTCGCCCGCACAGGCGGATCCGCTCTGCAGTCCGATATGATAGCCGCGTTCCTGAGCCTTTTCCTCCATAACGAGGCCAATCTGCGTCAGTGCCGCATTTACCTGCTCTCTTTCCAGCGACTCGGCAAATATCAGATATTGACCGGCCCCGTTATTGCCGACAAACAGCTTGTCGGAGGGGATAAAGACAGAAGTCAGGATACCCACGAAATCCTTGATGATCTGGTCTCCGGCTTCTCGGCCCAAACGGGCATTTTCCGTCTGCAGGTTGGAAAGCTTAAATACAATACATGCAAAACTCTCCGGTATCGGACGCCGGTCCCGGGCTGTAATGAACTGGTCGCATTTCGCCCGGTTTGGAAGTCCGTCCACCTTGTTTGTAAAAGCATAGTATTCGATAAAATCTTCAATCCTGCCGAAGAGAGCTGCTCCGGCACAGCCCAGAGCACCGAAGATCACGATGATCAGGATGGTGAAGATCAGGATCGGGAACCGTTCCGTAACCCTTACGCTGGAGAGCATGGCAATGTTCCGTACACCCAGATATTCGTTGTATTCATCGTTGGTCTCGTAGTAAATTGCCTGGAGGGTGTTGATCTTTTCCGCCAGGTGCTCGATCCTGGACTGGATCTCATCCTGAACCTCCTGGGGAGAACTGGAGGGCGCTCCGGTGAATACATCCAGGACATAATTATTGTATTCCTTGTCAATCAGGTTCTGCTCGTAGAGGGTGCGGTCTTCGATATACTGCATCATCAGCAGGTCGTATTCCGCAGTCCGGTCTACGGGCTCCCAGTCGTCTTCCTCATATTTCCGGTTCCAGTCGTCGTATACGTTGGGCAGTACATAGTTGCGCAAGGCGCTTTCACGGGTCTGATCGATCAGATTCGGATCCATTTCCGGTGTGTTCGTGGCGCTGAACTCATCCATGGCATTTTCATAGGAAGAAATGATGCCGCGGATCCGTTCGACCTCGAAGGACACTGCGCTGTTGGAAATCTCCAGGTCATTGTTCCGGTTTTTATATTTGTCCAGAAGCAGGCTGCAGTCCTTCGTAACTTTGCCTTCCAGAATCTCGGAAAGCAGCTCGCGGACTTCTACTTCCTGGATAAATTCAAATTCATTTTTCAGATCCTGGAAGCTGCGGCCGGTTTTGCTGGAACGAAAATCAGGATTCCACTCGGCCTTGGTAGCCAGATGCTCTGCCATATTTTCCAGGGTATCGTCCATGACCTCTGCCATTTCCAGATAATCATAGCCCTTTGTGGATATATCGCTGACCGGGTTCGCTGCCAAGGCGGTATTGACGTGGACCTTTCCATAATAGCTGGCGTATTCCTGAAGCACCTGGTTCAGGATCATACGGGGATATTCCTTGCCGTTCTGGACGCCGCAGTTGAATGAGACCAGAAAGCGGGTCGGAATGAATTCGTAATCCTCTTCCCCATTGTCCAGCTTGGCCTGTTGTATCAGAAGATCTTCATCTGTGATAATGGGCTCCGCATGGATGTTCATACGGATGGCATCTGTGGTTGCCTCTGTAAATTCGATTCCCAGCTCCCGCATAGCCTCGGAAACCAGGTTGGTAGCATAAATCTCGGATGGGTCAATCGGGGAATCGTCCGGGGAGAGCCCTTCCACAGCACGGTCACCGGTATATTCGATCACCGTGACCGCAGTATACTGCTGGATATAAAGCTGGGCGATCAGGTAAAAAGCGATACCTGCCAGGATGGAGAAACCGGCGATCGCCTTACGGTATTTTTTTAAATAGCGAAAAACATCAAGTTCTTTCATGACGCATCTCCCTTCTCTGTTTTTCCGTTTTTCCTGCGCAGGACCCAGGTTTTACGGCCTGCGGCGCAGGCTTTGCTGTAGTCCTGGCAGAATGGTTCCAATATCATATTACCGCCCAGTGCGATTACAAAAAGAAGCGTGAGCAGAAACGTATTTACGGCGATGCCTGAGGCGGACGGCGAACTAAAGCATACCTGGATGTAGCCGTCGCGTTTTTCAGCGACATAAGTATCACAGAGCGTCCGGCTCTGCTCCGCCAGATTCAGCAGTTCTGTTTTCAGGTTGTCGATCTGCCGGTCTGCTTCCTCATAAGCATTGGCAGGGGCCTGACTTTTGGCGACCTGTGCAGAGGCGTAGGAGTTGTGTTCCATTTCCTCCACCAGTTCCGTGGCGGATGCCAGGAACTCTGTTGCTTCATCCGCAAAATAATCTACGCCAACCTTTGTCCTGGACATGTAAAACTCCTGCTCTACGTCATAGGTAGGGATCAGAACGAAACGGGTCATAAAGGCATCGTAGATATCTATGGCTTCGATACGTACATCATGGGCTGCCATATCTTTCTTGCGTGTGGTTTCCAAAAGATGGTTTGCGTACTGCATCCGGGACTGATAGGTGTCCTTTTTCGTGGAAAGGCCGTTTTCCAGAATATAGGCTCCATAACGTTCCAGTTCGATGTCGATGTAATTCTGAATCTTTTCGTACAGAGAGGAAAAGGTTTCCTGGTCCTCTTCCGCACGGAAGCTACTGCTCTCATTACTTTGGCTTGGGAGATAGTCTCTGACCTTTATGGCCTGCATCTGCAGGTAATCCTTTACATCCAGATACTCCATTCCTTCCAGATCATCAAAGGAAAGATTCAGTACGCTGTCATTCTCTGCGTAATTGAGTGTAAAATCCTCCCGGTACACGTCCGCTAAAAAGTTCAGGACAGTCTTCGGTTCCGTATGATGCAAGGATATGCGTTTCGAACAGTGGATCCAGTATTCGGTCGATATTTTCAGATCGGATTCCTGGGAAACATCCAGCTTTTCCGAATCCAGCGGAGTGGATATGGTCAGGCAGTCGGACAGCTGCTCCGGGCTCATCTTCAGATCCCCCGCTGAATGACTTTTTCAAGGATGTGTTCGGACAGGATATTGGATTCATTGAATCTGGTGGCGTTGGGGTTCTGTCCTCGCGCGGCCTCTTCATAATTGAAGACCATCAACATGCCGGGCGACCAGAGCTCAGTCAGCAGACGGCTGATGAAATAAATGAGAAAGAAAAGCACTCCGAACAGGGCGAGCTGTCTCTTCCTTTTAGCCAGGGAGCCGACTCCGTTTTTCAGCCCGGAGATCTGCAGCTTTGATTTGGCTTTTAAGAAACGCCAGCCCAGAGTTATGTACAGAAGGATCATACATAGTATCAAAACAGGTTTCACTATACTTAACAGAATCATATCGTATTCACTCCTTTACTTTTTCTGCGGAACATCCGGATCTTTCCGGACATTGATATCAATGACCGCCAGTTCCGGCCTGTTGTTGATCCGGGGAAATCCGCTGTGTCCGCCCATTCCCCTGGAAACAAAGACCGTGCTGTCCGTCAGATGATACATTCCGCCGCTGTATTTTGGAAAAAGACCGGTATCTCCATGGAAGAGTCCGCCGATCAGGGGAAGACGAACCAGTCCGCCGTGGAAGTGCCCGCAGACACCCAGGTCGATCTCGGTATCCGCCAGATACTCATAGTAGAGCGTGGGATAGTGGGAGATCAGAAGCTTAAATTCATCGCTCTTCTCGTAGTCTTTGATAAATTCTTCTCCATATTCTTCATATCCTTCCGGAGCCGTGGTCAGCCCGCCGACGAGGAACGGTGTCTTGTGGATTGTGACCGATTCGGTACGATTGATCAGGACATGGACACCTTTCTCCGCAAGCATTTCCTCAAGGGGAATCCCTTTTTCATAGAGCAAATGGCTTTCGTGGTTGCCGGGGCCGTAGTAGACAGGCGCGATCTTCAGCAGTTCATCGCACAGGTGCGTCAGGATATCCAGGTTGTCGTCGTCCGAATTGACCATGTCTCCCGCGATGATGATCAGGTCTGGCATCAGGGCTTCGATCTGTTCTGTCAGATCGGAATTGTCTTTGCCGAACTCATGGTTATGTAGATCCGACAGAACGACGAGGCGGGTGTTTTCTGAGCCTCTGATCTTGGGAGAGTACAGGTGGTGAAAGGTGACCTCTAACTCATCTGAAAGTAGGTAACGTCCGACGGGCATCAACAGGGTGATGGCGAGGAGCAGGATCAGGAGCATCCGTTTTCGGCGCTTCTTGGTGCCTGGCTGAATTGCCGCAGAGTCAGCTGCACTGCCTTCGTGTGTTTCTTTTACTTTTTTTCGCATAGTCCCTCCTTCTTGGCGAATTAACAAAATCCGCATTTTGTTGTCTACACATGGACGCTGCAGAAGGAAACTGCGAAATATTTTCTAAAAACGCCCTAAAAATATTAAAGGAAATAACCTGTTCAGGAAGAGTGGCAGGAAAAATACTGCCTGAAATAAAAATGGGCATAAAGAAACACGAGCATAAAGAAAAAATGCCCGCTTTTAGCAAAGAACAGATTGTATTGTTCCGATAAGATATTAACTGATCAGCCGCAATCTTTCCAATTGTCTGGCATGTTCAGCTCCGGTGGTGACCAGGTAGATCCGGGTCGTCTCAATGCAGCTGTGTCCCAATACATCCGCAAGACGTACAATATCCTTGCATGCGTTGTAAAAGCTGGATGCAAACAGATGGCGGAGATTATGCGGAAATACCTTGGAGGATTCTACGCCTGCGGATTCACAGAGCGCTTTCATCTCTTTCCAGATCTGAGTTCTGGAAAGGCTGTTTCCATTTTTGGCAATAAAAATCTGCCTTTTCAGGATGCCGTGTTTTTTTGCGTACTTTCGCAGTTTCCGGCAGAGCTTTTGAGGCAGCAGGATTGTCCGGATCTTGCCTTTTAAAGAAATATCGGTCATTCCGCTGAGTATGGCCTCTACTGTGATATATTTCACCTCTGAAACCCGGATCCCTGTGCTGCAGATGGTCTCCATCAGCAGACGCAGGCGTTCTTTCCCCTGCACCTTTGCCGTATGGAGAAGCTGCATATACTCGTTCCTGTCCAGCTCTTTCGCCTGCTCCCTGAACATTTTGCGCTGAATATGTAGAAATTTTACCCGGCATTCTTCCCAGCCCATGAAGTGTAAAAAACCATTTACCGCAGAAAGCATGGAATTGATCGTGACGGGAACATAAGACATGCCTGTTAGATATTCCTTCCATCCCGCGGCATTTTCCTTGCTCACCTCTCTGCCTGTAAGCCAGGAAAAAAATGCTTTTATATCGCGCAGGTACTTTTCAATTGTCCCGGCGCTGTGCTCTTCATGGCAGAGATATTCCTTATAATTGCTGATATCTTCGATTGTCATTTGATAACTCATGATTGTCTCCTTTTCGCTTGGTGAACTAATCATAACATGAAATAATTATTCGGAAAAGAAGGATTTCTGATTTGTAGAAGTGACTATGAAATCGCAGAACCGGTTGTGCGGAAGTATCGCAGAGTGCCCTACTCTGCGACACGACTCTGCCTGCGATTTTGAGTAAATGTTAACACATTTTTCATATATTTTCAATACTAATCATACATTCTGTTGCTTCCCAGTATAAAAAAACAAAAATGAAACATTTTTTTAGCAAAAGCTGAGCCTTTAGCAGTCAGTTTGGCAGTCATTATCTTATATGATGAGTAAGTAAAAACTGAAATACTTTATTGGCACTATGGACAAAGCAAAAAACAGGAGGTACTTCTATGGCAAAAGGCGAAAATATTTTCAAAAGAAAGGATGGACGTTGGGAGGCCCGTTACATCAAATCCAGAGAGGAAAATGGCAAGATCAAATATGGATTCTGTTACGGAAAAACATATGTCGAAGCAAAGGGCAAGGTTACGGAAGCGAAAGCACGGATTTTAAACGGTACAGTTTCAAATATTGCCGAAAAGGGGGAAAAGTTCTCTTTTTATTGTGATTGCTGGCTGAAACTCCGCAGCACTCAGATTAAACCTTCCAGTTATGTGAAATATCAAAACGGGATTGAAAAACATGTCAAGCCCTACATGGGAGATCTGTATTTAAAGGATATTACCACAGAAAAAATCTCTGCTTTTTCACAGTATCTTTTAAAAGAAAAGAAGCTTTCTACCAAATCTGTACGTGATATTCTTACATTTTTACGTTCTATTCTTTCTTATATTAATAAACAGATTGATGGTGTATTATCCCATGTCGAAATTGTTTATCCACGTGAACCGCCTAAAGTCATCCGTGTCTTAACAGAACAGGAGGAATCGGAGCTTATTTTATATCTGGCGGAAGAGATGAATATGGGAAAGTTTGCTGTTTATCTGGCATTGCGTACTGGGATGCGGATAGGCGAGATCTGTGCATTGCGCTGGAAAGATATCTCATTCTCAGATGAGACTATTTGTGTCAGCAATACCGTTCAGCGCATCAAAAATATTGACTCTCAATGCGATTCCAAAACCGTTTTAATGATAGGTTCTCCGAAAAGTGATAAATCCAGAAGAACTATACCACTTATGCCAGATATTGCAGCATTGTTCAGGAAATTTTATCAGAACGAACCGGAATATTTTGTTCTGACCGGAAGTGAAAACTGTATGGAACCACGCAAGCTGCAGAGATATCTCAGAAGATATACGAAAGCATGTAATATAGAAGGGATCCATTTTCATACGCTCCGGCATACCTTTGCAACACGGTGTGTAGAAGTCGGATTTGATGTTAAGACTTTAAGCGAGGTTCTTGGACATGCGAGTATTTCGGTCACACTGGAACGTTATGTACATCCGAATTTAAATCTAAAAAGAGAAAATATGAGACGTTTAAAAATTGTAGACTGCTTTTCTTCTGAACAGTCAGATTCAGCAGTCAATTAGTAAAAGCATATACCTGGTATACATTTTCCTATCTTTATCGCAGAGTAGGGCACTTTGCGTCATTCGGACGTCTGCCCGGAGTTTTACATTCCAGGGAGGTCAACACGATGCCGAACAGACAATGTAATGAAAATCAGGAGCCTGAACCAAAACTTAGTCTGGAAAAGGCGGAAGAGATTTTAAGAAATGTATACCAGGCAGTCGGGATTTCCCCGCCTGAGGATTGTGCTGAGATACTTCGGCGGGGGACGGAGAAAAATTTTTAAGACATAGAAAGATGCCTGAATTTCAGATACATAACAAAATGCGGATTATGTCGATTGTTTCGATATAAAAACAGCGAATTTTCATGTGCTGGGGCATAAAGGGATTTTCTAAAAAGACAATTTATGATGAGGATGGCGGGGAATAATCTGTGCGGAGATACTCCCTAGAGAGTAGAAAAGAATTTCTGAATATGGAGATGCCTGAGCTTGGAAGTATAAAAAATTGCGGGTGTTTTTTTTCGGGGAGGGCATACTTTTCAAGGGGCAGAAAGGTTGTCCTCTTTATGTATGTCCAATACGTCCGGATAGAAGAACAAATACAAAAAGAAAATGGTGGATGCTATGGTTGTATTATTGATAGGCGGCGGCAGTGTGCTGATGGATGCAATGATCAGTAAATTGACAAAGAACGGTCATCGGGTATACCTGTTGACTGGACAGAAGAACAGTCGTTTTTCCTATAAGCAGGTATTTGAAAAATATAATTTTCCATATGACAGTGGAAGCATCAAGGATATTTTTGAGAGTACGAGGCCGGATGTTGTCGTATTTATGGGGGCCTATGATACGAACTTTGACTGGGAGGGGGATGCCAGACAGGAGTCAGTACGCTATGTAGCAGGGCTTGTGAATATTCTTTCTGCCTACAGTTTGGTGAAGGAAGGAAAATTTATTTATTTTTCTTCCCAAGAAGTATTTGGCGAGGTCTATATTGACAATATTGGTGAAGAGGAACCTGCATCACCCAAGGGATTTAAGGCAATGGCCATGGTTCAGGGGGAAGAGACCTGTGAGAATTTCCGAAGGACCCAGGGGGCGGATACGATGATTCTTCGTTTTGACCATATGTACTGGATACCGGAAAAGGGAAAGGCGGAGGATAACGACTGTTTCAGGATGTGCCTTGAAGCTTTGAAAATAGGCAGAATCACTATAAATGAGAGACGTGTCTTTTCCATGATATATCTGAATGATGCAGTGGAATTGGCGTACAGGGTATTGTGTGAGAAAGAGCCGAAGCATTCCCTCTACCATATCTCTTCTATGGAGGCAGTCAATGAAAAACAGCTTGCCGAGATGGTAAAAGAAGAGCTGGGAACCGGTATTACGGTGGTCGACAGTACGGTGGGGGCTAACAGCAGGCTGGTCCTAGACAGCAGCAGGTATAGGCGGGAGTTTCACTATGAACTCTTCAATGATTACGAAAAAGGGGGCAGACAGGTTGTTCAATACATGAGGCGTCACAGCAATTCCTTTGTGTCGGAAGAGGATGAAGGCGGCGGGATGGCGTTAAAAATCTGGAACCTTGTACGCAGGATTTTCAAAGCTTTGCTTCCGTTTGCGGAAGCACTTGTAATGTTTGCTTTGGCATTTGCCCTGAACGGCAGGGCGGCGGACAGCGAGTTTCTGGCGAAGCTGGATATCTACTTGCTGTATGTGCTGTTATTTTCTGTTGTGCATGGACAGCAGCAGGCGGTTTTTACTGCATTGCTGGCTGTGATCGGTTACTGCTACCAGCAAATGTCGGTATACTCGTTATTTGAAGTGCTGCTTGATTATAATACATATGTTTGGATGGCACAGCTGTTTATTGTCGGGCTGGTTGTGGGATATATGAAGGATCAGTTGACTTATATCAGAGAAGAAGGCAAATGCAGAGTTCAATATCTGAATGGACAATTGAAAGATATCGAGGATATCAATGACAGTAATGTTAAGCTGAAACATAATTTTGAATCCCAAGTAGTTAATCACCGTGAAAGCTTGGGAAAGATTTATGAGGTTTCTTCTTCACTGGAACAGTACGGACCGGAAGAAGTGCTTTTTTATGCGGCGCAGGTGCTGTCAAAGCTGATGGACTGCAGGGATGTGGCAGTATACAATGTTGCGAATGGAGATTATGCGAGACTCTTTTCCGCAACATCACCGGAGGCTCGGAGATTGGGGAACTCGATCAAATATACAGGGATGGATGAACTGTATGTCGAGTTGAAGGAACATCGGGTCTATATTAACCGGAATATGACAGAGGATATGCCGATGATGGCAAGTGCGGTGTATTCAGAGGATTCCATGCAGCTTATCATCATGCTCTGGGGTGTTCCGTGGGAGCGGATGACGCTTGGGGAGGCGAATCGGCTTACGATCGTAGGCTATCTGATTCAGAATGCGGTGGTGCGTGCCAACCGATATCTGGACGCACTCAGGAATCAGCGTTATGTAGAAGGAACCAGCGTGTTGGAAGAACAGGCATTTACGCAGCTGGCGAAGGCATTTTTTGACGCAAAGGACAAAGGGCTGACAGAGTACATATTACTGGAGATATTTACAAATGACTGGAACCGCGGATATGCGGCGGATATGCTTGGCAGAACTATGCGGCAGACAGACTATCTGGGGCTGTTCAAAGGGGGAAGGCTGTATGCCCTGCTGCCAAATACAACTAAGGATAATGTGGGGGGAATCATAGAGCGTTTTCGTGCATTGGGTTATGAGTGCCGGATTGATGAGGAGGCGGTGCTATGACCATGGCAAGGGACGAATATATTTTTTTAATCATTCTTGCTGTCAATTTTATCGTAGCGGTTCTCTACCTGCTTGTAGGAATCGTACTGATCGTTCCGACCCGCGCGTCGCTTGCGGATGAACACGATACGGAGGTTTTATACGATAATAGAAGAACATATGTGATCCGGTTCCTGGAAATGATCCTGTGTCCGGTTATTGTTCCTCTGTTCTTTCTGATGGGACATCTGTTTTACCTGTTTGTATTCTGGAGGGATGCGAATCTTGTGGATGTTGTTTTCAGTAAAGAACGTGTAAAAACGAATCAAAGAGCGGATGAAGAAGTGGAGCGCAACATTATTCCACTGGAGGAAGCACTGTTGGTAAATGAGAAAAAAGACCTGCGGTCAGTGTTTGTGAATGTGATGAGGGAGGATATCAGAAATTCACTGGCATCAATCACGCTTGCTCTGGACAGTGAAGATTCAGAAACTTCTCATTATGCGGCATCGGTTTTATCGGACGAACTGAACAAATTCCGTATTTTCGTGCAGAAAGAACTCGTACGGATTCGGGAGAAGAAGGATTCCGATACCGAAGCCGAAGAGGTTCTTCTGGATTATATGGACAGTATCTTAAAGCAGCATATTTTTTCTGAGCATGAGCAGCGTAAATATGTAAATGAGATGGCAGAGGCTGCCGAACTGCTCTATGAGAAAGCAGATTCTGAAATCAGTCTCGAAAGATATGAAGCAATCTGTCTGAGGATACTGGAAATGAAGGATTATGAAAATGCTGAGAAATGGTGTCTTCGCATGGAAGAAAAGTATCCGGAGGAGCTTCCGACATATACCTGTAAGCTGAAGCTCTATTTTGCCAGGCAGGACAGGGACGCGTTCTTCAAGACACTGGACAATCTGAAAAGGTCAGACGTAGTGATCGACCGTGAAACGTTGGATCTGATTCGGATTTTTAGCACAAGGAGGCAATAAAGATGTCTATGGCTATACTTTCCGTGCTGCAGCTCACAGGGATATCAGTGGCCTATGTTATTGTAACACTGCTGCTGCCCCGGCTGTTCCTCCGCAGGTATCTTGCGGACTTTAGCTGTGCGTCAGTAAGATTTATGATATATGTTTTGGTTGGAAATTTTTATATCATCAATCTGGTTTATCTGCTGCAGCTGTTGCACATATCCTGTTGGCTGACATTGTTTCTTGGAACTCTGGCTCCGTTTATGGCAAGGAGCTTTAGAAGAGACAGGGGAGCCTTTGTGGAACGTCTGGAAAAAAGGCTGGCTCGGATTCTGCTTGTTTTGGGAGGGGAGACAGGAAGAAAGACACTGCTTCTCCATATGAGAAAAAAGCTGAAAAGATTTTTTGCTGCCGTATGTATAAAGTGCAGGGGATTTGTAAAAGCGTTTGGACTGGAGATTTTATTTGTATTTGGGCTGATTGCGCTTTTGGTCTATATGTACGGAACAAATGCAGTCAATGTCTATGGCTACTGCGCTTCTGATATGGTATTGCACAACTATTGGATCAATGAGATGGGACACAACAATATCTTTGCTGACGGGGTGTACCCGTTTGGCATGCATTGTCTTCTGTACTATCTGCATGGGTTGTTCCGAATTCCGGTGTTTGTACTGCTCCGGCTTTTTTATGTAGTGCAGACAGTCATGATCCATCTGATGCTGCTGGCATTTCTGCGGAGCGTGTGCAAGTCAAAATATGCTCCGTATATCGGGATTGTGATCTATATTGTTTCGGACAGATTCTATTATTATACCTATATCCGGTATCATGCGACTCTGCCTCAGGAGCTGGGGATGATGTTTATATTGCCGGCGGCTTATTTTGCAATGGCATTTCTGCAGGAGAAAAATTTAGCGTTGAGATTTGCCGTGACATCGAAAGAGCAGGCAGGAGTAGAGGAATTGGACACCGGTACGGCTGTCGAAAAGGAGCGTGAGGAAAAGAACATTAAGGAAGGGATAACAGTTTCGGGATTGTATCTGGCATTATTTTCAATTAGTGTTTCTTTGACACTTACGGTTCATTTTTACGATACGCTGATTACTGGATTGTTCTGTATTGCGATCGGCCTGGGATTCTGCTTCCGGGTTTTTCGATGGAAATATTTCAAAAGGATTGTGGTAGCAGGGATTATGGGGATATTGATTTCCGTACTTCCCATGGGTGCTGCTTATATGACTGGAACGCCTCTTCAGGGGTCACTTAACTGGGGGATTGCTCAGCTTCAGTCTACGGCATCTACAGAAACGCAGACAGACAGCGGGAGTGAGGGGAGCGAAGAGGAAAATGCAGTACTGGAGAAGGTTCTGGACAGATTGAACTACTATGTGGCAAATGATATGAAAACTGCTCAGGTAATCTTAGAGAGTATCGGTCTGCTCTTTGCCCTGGGGATTTTGTGGATTTTGTTCCAGAAGGCAGAGTATGGGGCAGTTTTGGTATCTGTCAGCATTTTTATGGCGATTATGGCTGTTTTTCAGGCTGCGTCTGAGCTTGGAATTATGCAGATTCTGGAGGTTTCGCGTTATTCCTCCTACCTGGGCTATGGGTTTCCTGTGGTCTGGGGACTGTGCGTGGATGCTGTCTTGCTGATCTTATTTCGGAAGGAGGCTGCGCTTAATATTTGTTCTTTTGTGGCCATGGCCGCATCCTGTGTGCTGACAGTAAGAACGGGAGTCAGGCTGCCTGTCTGCGTGAGCCCTTATGAGACAAATGAAGCAATCACCTGTCTCAATAACATCATACGTGAAAGCAGGGGAGAGACGTGGACGATCTGTTCAGCCAATGATGAACGTCAGATGATAGGAGACTGTGATCTGGCTTATCATTATGAGACAATCCGTTTTTTGAAAGATATGCGGTCAATGGATGAGGAAACCAGTATTACGATTCCCACCTCCACGGTTTATTTTTTCATAGAAAAGATCCCGGTCCTGTACAGAGACTATATTAATACGGAGAAGCCAACGCAGAGAATATCTGCGGAAGGGGCTGGGAAACCGCTTTCGGAAAAACCGGGGATTAAGCCCTATATTGAGGACGACCGATGGGTTACGATGTCTCACATGTACTATTGGGCACAGGCATTTCAAAAACTTTATCCAAACGAGATGGAGGTCTATTATGAGTCCGAAAATTTCGTGTGCTACCGTGTAAAGCAGAACGGATACAGTTTATATAATTTTGCGATTGATTACGGATATAACAACGGGGATGACACGGCAAAGAAAAATCAGGAGATGGGACTATGATATCACGCCGGAATTATTTCATAATGACAATTTTAATGTGTGTTGTATTCTTCCTGTGTATGTTTATCAACAATATGAAAGATCTGTCTAATGACTACGAGGTCAATGCATTTGCCACCGGGACGGCAGAGGACTACCCATCCAAAGTGAATATCTATATACCTGACGGGTTGAAGGATGAAAAAAAATCCGCAGAGGGAACAGCAGAAGGAAAGACAGAGGACGAGGTTGTCCGTGTGGAACGCAATCAGGCGGTCTGTATCGGAGCGGCAGATGGAAAGCTTGCGGAAACTGTAAGGGAATGGGCTGCTTACACGAAGCGGGATACCGCAGGATATGAAACACTTGCATCTTATGACGCGGCTTGGCAGGGAACGGAGCTTCCGGAGATGCTGATCATTGATTCGGCTCATATTGACTGGAAGCAGATGAGTGAGGTCGAATACCTGACGGAGTGTGTAAACCAGGGGACCCACCTGATATTTGCAACTCTTCCGGATGCGTCTGTTATTAGAAACAGCAGGAGAATCCGAGAGCTCCTCGGGATCCGGGGAGTGGAGCAGACCGAGACGACAGCCGAAGGAATCCACCTGTACGGCGGCTTTTTGCTGGGAGGAGAGATGGTCTATAAGGCTGAAAAAAAGGAGGAACGAAAGTTTCAGGATATGCAGCTTACGTTCCCATGGTATCATCTGGCCTCGGGGACCAAAGTGTACATGAAGGGAATTCCGGAGGATGAAGAAGTGGATACAGAGGACTATCCCGTCTTAATTTGGAGAAAAAGCTTCGGTTCGGCATATGTATTTGCGGTGAACGGCGGATATATGGAAGGAATGACAGGCCTTGGACTCCTTTCAGCTATGTCGTCAGAAATGTATCCATATGAGATCTATCCGGTTGTAAATGCACAGAATATTGTTTTGGCCGGTTATCCGAGCCTGGCCAACGAAAATCAGAAAGCCATGAAAAAGTACTATGAGCGTTCCATGCAGCTCCTTCATCAGGAAGCAATATGGCCGAATATCACAACGGCTTTGCAGGATTACGAGATAGGGCTTACCTGTCTGATGACGCCGCAGTACGACTATTCAGACCGAAATTTACCGAATCCGGAGAAGCTGAAAGACTATATGAAAAATTTCCATGAAAAATCAGTGGAGCTTGGCTGGTCAGCTTCTAATGTATCAGATACACCTGCGTCAGAAAAGCTTTCCCAGGATCAGGAGTTCATAGACGAAGCAGTCGGAGACTATGAATTTGCATCCATTTACGGGGGAGATATGGATGAAGAAGAAACTCTGGATGTGCTTCGTTCAGACCTCCTTTCCTCTGTGCGGACCGTAGTCAGAGATTATGACGAAAGTGCCGTAAAGCCCCTGGGATATCTTTCAGAGCATATTACGGAACAGCGTGCGGTCATTGAAGGGATGGAATATTCCTTTCAGAAGGATTTCCGTACAAGGTGTGTGGAAACAGCACTGGGTTATCTGAATATGTGCTGTGATATGGAGCGTATCTCTTATCCAAGGGGGAAAGAGGATTCCTGGGATGAACTTTCAAAGGAATTTGTGAGAAATGTGAATGTTTACGGCAATATCTTTCAGGGATTTGCAAAAACAACGGTATCCCAGAGTGACGTGAGGATCCGCAATTTTCTTGCGCTGGATTATACGGACAGCAAACAGGGGAATCAGATCCATCTTCAGATCAGCGGAGTAAATGGGACGGTATGGTTTGTTTTCAGGAATTATGGCAGTGGTATAAAGGAAATAGAAGGAGGAAGCTTTCAGGAGCTGGAAGAGGGCGTCTATCTGATCGAGGCAAAGAGCAGTGAGGTCACGATCACGCTGGAACCGGCTGATGAGAGATATTATTACTAAACTAATGAGAGGAGAGGTCTAGTGAAGGTCTGCATCGTAGTTGAAGGATGTTATCCATATGTGACTGGCGGTGTATCGAGCTGGGTACATGGCTTGATCCAGTCTTTTCCGAAGCTGGAATTTATCATTTTGGCAATTATCAGCAATCGTTCCCTGAGCGGAAAATTTACATATCAGCTTCCGGAGAATGTGACGGAGGTGCATGAGCTGTACCTGGAGGATGCTGACTGGAACCGGAAGGGCAGTAGAAGATGCAGGCTCAATAAGTCCGAGTATCAGGCATTTCGGAGTCTGGTGAGCAATCGCCGTGTGGAATGGGAGCCTGTGATACGAATGTTTCAGGAAAAACCAATCTCTCTGGATAAGTTCCTGATGGGAGAAGATTTTTTGAAAATTGTACGAGAATACTATGATCTGCATTACAGCCAGCTTGTCTTTTCTGATTTCCTGTGGACGGTGCGTTCCGTTTATCTGCCGCTGCTGTTTGCATTAAAGATGAAGCTGCCGAAAGCGGATCTGTACCATTGTGTAGCCACCGGATATGCGGGAGTGCTGGGAAGTATGGCGAAGGTTCTATACAACAGCCGTCTGCTGATCTCGGAGCATGGGATCTATACCAGAGAGCGGGAGGAGGAACTGCTCCGTGCGGATTGGGTGCAGGGAGTATATAAAAATATATGGATTGATCAGTTTAAGAAGATGTCGAAACTGGCATATGACAAGGCAGATCTTGTCACCAGCTTGTATGAATATGCCAGGGAGCTCCAGATTGACCTTGGATGTCCCGTGGAAAAAACGATGGTGACTCCCAACGGGGTATCGATCGAGAGATTGAAAGATCTTCCGGGCAAGACGGAGGAGGATGAGGGAAAGATTAATGTGGGCGCAGTGCTCCGCGTGACGCCGATCAAGGATGTGAAGACGATGATCCAGGCATTCAGCTTTGCAAAAGAGAGGGAGCCGAGATTAAAACTCTGGATCATGGGGCCCATGGACGAAGACGAAGGCTATGCCCGGGAATGCGTGGAACAGGTAGAAGCCCTGAGGATTGAGGATGTGGTATTCACCGGCAGGATTGATATCCGCGAGTATCTGGGCAGAATGGATATGACGATCCTGACCAGCTTAAGCGAGGGGCAGCCGCTTACGATTCTGGAGGGCTACGCGGCGCATAAGCCGGCCATCGCGACAGACGTAGGGAACTGCCGCGGCCTGATCTACGGGGAGAATGACGACTTTGGCGATGCAGGGATTGTGGCCCATATTATGAATGTGGAGGAGATTGCGCAGGCGATGGTGGATCTGGCAAGGAATGGGCCGATGCGTATGCAGATGGGAGAAAACGGATATCGGAGAGTGGTTTCCGGGTATCAGATTGAACATATGCGTAAGAACTATCGGAAAATTTACAAGGACTTTTCAGACAGTATGGGACTTCGCTGGGAAGAATAGCGGAAGTAAGGATTGAGAAGGAGAAGGTCAATGGCTGGCATAGGAAATAAACTAAGTAAGATATTTGAAAAGAGTACGATCACAACCTATCTCGTCGGATTTGTATACAGCTCTATGTCTACAGTAACGCCGATGTTTGTGATTATCCTGAATATTCTGCTGATGGGGCATTTTCTTGAATTTGACAGCCTTGGGCTCATAGAAAGGGAGTTATTTTCCTGTTCAGTGCTGTATATATTTATTTTTTCACTTTTGACCTGCTCTCCGTTTAATTCCGTCCTGTCAAAGTATATGTCGGACGTGATCTATGAGGAGCGTTATCAGGACATCAGACCCTGCTATTATCTGGGGCTGCTTATGAATCTTCTGCTCAGTAATCTTCTGGGAATCCCTTTCTGCCTGTGGGAGCATTTTGTAGGTAAGGTAGATGTATTTTATGTATTCACAGGATACTGTGGTTATATTGCGCTGGTGCTGGTTTTTTATTCCATGATATATCTATCCATCGCAAAGGCTTATCAGAAGATCTCGTTGTTTTACACGATTGGAATGGTATGGGCATTTTTATTTTCGCTGTTTCTGCGGTTTATTATGAAATGGGGGATCAGGGAAAGTATGCTGTTTGCGCTGATGACAGGTTTTTTCCTGATTGCATTTCTGGAAATTGCCCTTGTGAAGCGTTATTTTCAGAAGGACAGCAACCGATATCTGTCAGTGCTCCGGTATTTCAAAAAGTATTGGCAGCTGGTCGTGGCGAATTTCTGTTATATCCTTGGGCTGTATGTCCATAATTTTGTATTTTGGACTACGGATATGAAGATGGTGCTGGTTAAAACATTTGTCTGTAATCAGCCATATGATATGGCAACATGTCTGGCTATGTTTACTAATATTTCCGCCACGATCATTTTTATTACCCGGGTGGAAATGTTTTTTCACGAAAAGTATAAGAACTATTCCGAATCGGTGATTGGCGGCCGCGGAAGAGATATTGATATTGCCAAGAAGGAAATGTTCCGTCAGCTTTCCACGGAGCTGATGAGCCTGGTGAGGATACAGTTCATCA
The DNA here is from genome assembly GCA_910573785.1 of Lachnospiraceae bacterium. GTDB lineage: Bacteria > Bacillota > Clostridia > Lachnospirales > Lachnospiraceae > Schaedlerella. The sequence continues at coordinate 52,875 of CAJSZT010000003.1, forward strand.
TTACAACAGTGGTATATCTGGCCTGTGTCGTGCTTCTGCCGAGATTTGGTTTTTCAAGCCTGACCCTGAGAATCTATCCCTGTCTGGTGGTGGGATATTTTATCGTATTCCTGATGTATTCGGAAATTATATTTTTGTACTATTACAATGATCTCGGAGGAGCAGCACTCACATCACTGACCTTTTGCCTGGTTACTTTATTCGGAAGTATCCTTTCATCCAGGCTTCCGGAGCTGTGGTATGGGCTTGGTGTTGTGTTTGGAGCGTTTTCCGGGTGGACAGTCGCATATTTCCGCCTGCGGCATATAGAAAGGAACCTGGATAAGCATATTTTCTGTGCGGGTTCTTTACTGTATCCGGGCATGGGGACGCAGCCGCCGGGAAAAGTATATGATAGAAAGATACAGACGAGAAACGAGGAGGCCTGAACATGGACGGCAATTTGATAAGAGTTGGAATCAGCCTTGTGGGGATTCTGCTTATGGTGGTGAGTTTTTTAATGCATTCCTATAAAAAAATCACAGTCAATTATACCGTAATCTGGGAACTGATGGGGTTTGTTTTAATCCTGATCGGTGTTGTTCCCGTATTTTCCCAATGGACCAAGCTGCTCGGATCCGGAACCGGACTGGCATTTTTTTGTGTCGGAGCTATATTTTTATTTGAAGAATTCCGAACAAGCGCGATGATTTCCCAATTAATCCTGAAAGAACGGGAAATGGCCATGCATGTGGCTCTGCTTAACCAGGAGAATGAGGCAATCCTGAAAGAGCTTGACAGGCTGAACCGGATGGTGAGGGAGGAGCAGAGTGAAAAAGGTGATGAGGAAAGCAAAGAATATATCAGAGCCGAGTCGGACAAAGAAAATGTCGGCTGCGAAAAAGATTTTGTTTGTAGTGAATACATTGGGGAGAGCCGGTGCGGAAACAGCGCTACTTGAATTGCTGAGACAGCTGGACAGCCGGGAATATGAACTGTTTCTTTATGTCATTATGGGACAGGGAGAGATGATTGCAGAGCTTCCCTCCCATGTAAAGCTTCTAAATTTCAAATTCAGCGGTCAGTCTGTTTTGGAGAAAAAGGGGAAGCGCAGGATGGTATGGACCATATTTTCCGCATTTTTTCGAAATGGGGATTATTATAAAAAAATTTGTTTTCTTGCGAAAAACTTTTTAGCATTGAAAAGGAGAGGCTGTATTCAGCCGGATAAGCTATTGTGGCGTATGCTTTCGGATGGCGCACAGCGTTTTCCGGTGAAGTTTGATCTGGCCGTGGCATATCTGGAAGGAGCCTCCGCCTACTATGTTGCGGATTATGTTACAGCGGACAGGAAATGTGCCTTTATACATATCGATTATGAGAGCGCAGGCTACACAAAGGAGATGGATCAAGGGTGCTGGGAGTGTTTTGACCGGATTTTTCCCATTTCTGATGAGGTAAAGAGCCATTTTCTGGCTGTCTATCCAGAGTATGCCTTTAAGATGGAGACGTTCCACAATCTGATTGACCAGAATGCGATCAGGAGCCGGGCAGAAGAGAGCGGAGGGTTTCGGGATGACTATCAGGGAATACGGCTGCTGACAGTGGGCAGGCTGACTTATCAGAAGGCGTACGATATTGCCATCGACGCAATGAAGCTCTTGAAAGACTCCGGCTACCGGGCCAGGTGGTATGTGCTGGGGGAAGGGGATCAGAGGCCGGTGCTGGAGAAAAAAATAGCGGCTTTGGGACTGGAAGAGGATTTTATCCTTCTCGGAGCTGTGGTGAATCCATTTCCATATTATGCCCAGGCAGATCTGTACATACATGCTACCAGATTTGAAGGAAAGAGCATTGCCATCCAGGAGGCGCAGACATTGGGGTGTGCAGTGATCGCTTCGGACTGTAACGGGAACAGGGAGCAAATTGAGGATGGAGAGGACGGTATGCTCTGCGAACTGACACCGCAGGCAATTGCGGACAGTGTTGTAGAGCTTTTGAAGGACGAAGGGAAGAGAACGCGGCTTGGACAGGCAGCGGCAAAGAAAACAACGGCTCAGAAAGAGGAGATTGGGAAACTGCTCAGAGTTTTGACAGGGAGACAGGATCATGGAGAAAAAAGAACTATTGATCATCATACCGGCTTACAATGAAGGAAACAATATCCTGAGGCTGCTGACACAGCTGGAAAATCTGGATATAAAGGACACAGCGGATATTCTGATTGTCAATGATGCTTCTACCGATGCAACAAACTGGATTGTAAAGGAAATGCAGTATCCTATGCTTTCCCAGCTGTATAACATGGGGTATGGCTGTGCGCTGCAGACCGGCTATAAGTATGCGGTGCGCAGGGAATATCAGTATGTGATTCAGATGGATGGGGACGGGCAGCATGACGTGTGTAATATTCCGGTGATCTATCACAAGCTGAAAGAGCAGGATGCCGACGGACGGTGTCCGGATATCGTGCTTGGGGCAAGGTTCATGGAGGGTAGTGCCGACTTCACGGTTTCATTGCCGAAAAGGGTCGTCTATTCTATATTCCGTTTCCTGATTCGGATCACGACGGGGCAAAAAATTATGGATCCTACCACAGGACTGCAGGGGTTAAGCCGGAAAGCTTTTCTGTATTATTCCAAGTACGACCACTTTGATGATAAATATCCGGACGCAAATATGATTATTCTCATGATGCTTATCAAGTTTAGAGTCATAGAGATACCGGCGGTGATGCACGCAAGGGCGGAAGGGAAAAGTATGCATTCAGGGCTGAAACCATTTTGGTATATGCTTCGGGTGATATTCAGTGTATTGATCGTATTATTTCGGGTGAAGGTTTTGAAAATGGACGTAGATGTAGGATATTTGTCTGCAGATAAGATTTGAGTCTGTCTGCTGCGTCAGAGGAAGGCCGTAGGGGAACGGCTTCCTCTGCTTCAATCGGTAATCTGGTAAGGAAGTTCTATAAAGGCAGTATGCTGAAATCCAAGGTTCCAAGCGGGAAGCCATATTCGCCGTGGGCCCCTTCGTTGGCAAGAAAAATCGAATGACCTGAGACCGGATCACGGATCAGAAGAAAAACTTCATAGCTTCCTGTGGCAAACTTGCGGGTCGTTATCGGAAATGTAAGTAGAATCTGTTCTTTGGACTTCCAGAAACGGGTATCGGTATCGGCAGGCAGAGTGAAAATCTGTCCCGTGTCTGTTTTTTTCAGGGTCAGGGATACATCGAAGGGGCGGTAGCTGCCGGAAAAACCTACGTTTTGTATGGTTACGTTGATTTCCGCATTCTTCCTCCATGGGAATACAGAGGCGCATTTGGAGGATTGAAGGACATACCGGTATCCTAAATGTCTGGAAATGTAGTCAAGCCCATTCATGCCATGATATGGTGAGTCCTCTGTATAGATTTCTGACCGCCATTTAGAGAATACGGCTTCGTCATATGCACTGTTGAGATAAGAAACGTGGGTGGACGAAAGATCTCTGACGGCAGCGGAGAAGTCATTGCGGGGATTGGGAAGCACGACTTCCCCTCCGTTTGGCACAAAGGCGCATAAGCGGTTTTGGAAAGCGATTTCATCCTGGCGGCTGCTCTTGTGATAACGCGAGTAATCTCCTGTATTCGAGCCGACAGCGTAAGTATTCAGATCCGTGTCTGAACCCAGCATGCCATCATTGAACAGACTGAGTCTGGAAGGCAGAGAGCCGCTGAAGGCGGTGGAAATCTCCACAGGGTCCGCAGAATCCGCAAGGAGCCGCCACTGCTGCGGTGTACGGACAGCCAGAAAGATCTCGGGAGATATGACAGAATCCAGATGGTTTATCAGGGTGATCATATCCTCACTGTTTGCGTAATGAGAACCGTGCATCTCCCCCCAGGAGCCGATAAAAATCCCCTGAAGGATATAAACACAGTCAGAGTAACGGTTTACTATTTCGGCTGCCTGTGACATATGGGTCTGGATCAGGGACAGTTCCTGTGGCTCCGCGTCCATTGCATTTCCTTCCCAATCGTAGAAAAAGCGGACGATCAGCTGCCGGCCCGTAGACTGCCAGCTTTTGAGCACTTGATCCAAAAGAGAAATACCATATTCACTGATAGGACGGTCAGCATAGTCTTGCAGGTTGAATTCCAATAAGGCAAGGCTGGTGTGGGATTCCTGCTCAGGGATCCTGGAAAGATCAACGGACGTATCGTCTGAAAGCATGTAGTTGTAAATCTGATACCAGCCGATGTATGGATTTTGAAGTTCTTCCGTGGATTCCGTATATGGATCCGGGGAGTAATGGACAAAACGCATGGTCAGGAATAAAAAAATAATTCCGATGATTATGCAGGTAGAAATTGCTGAATAGACAGCAGAAAACTTGTTTTTTGATTTCATAAGCTGTAGATTCCAATCTTTGTAAAATTGTTTTTTAGCTTTAGGCTACGGACATTATATCATCTTTGGGATAGAAAAGCTATTGAGAAAATAATGATCATATGGGAAAAGGAGGATGCGGCTTATAGTTCACCACTGAGCCGCGGAAGAGAACGTGGTATGAAAAAAGTATCGGTTATCATTCCGATGTATAATTCGGAAAAATATATCAGACAGTGTCTGGATTCCGTACTCAGGCAGACATTTCGGGATATGGAGATCATTGTGATCGATGACGGTTCCACAGACCGAGGGCCAGAGATCTGCGAAGAACTGGGTCGGACGGACGACAGGATCCGGCTGTACTGTCAGGAAAACGGAGGTGTTTCCGCAGCAAGAAACTATGGAATTGAGATGGCGGGTGGGGAATATATTTTTTTTCTGGACAGTGACGATGTGATCCATCCGTTTCTTCTTGGAGAGATGATTAAACATGCAGAGGAGCAACATGCAGAGTTAGTGTTTTGTGATTATAGTAAGCTGACTTCTGGCCAGATATCTGAGGTGATAGGGCAAGAATTGAGTCAAAGTAAAAGAGTTCAGTTTCAAGCTGCATATGGAAAGGATGCGGAAGAATGGTTTCATATTAAATATACTTATATGCTAGCAGGTATTGGTGGCAAATTGGTGTTGAAAAATACCATAAGAAATTTGAGATTTGATAATTGCCTAAAAAATGGAGAAGATACGTTCTTTATGTATAAATTGATTGGCATGCAGATACTAATTATTTTCTTGGAGGAAAAATGGTATTACTATAGAATCCATCAGGAGAGTGTTACACAGTCTATGGCGTTGCTAAATGGTGAAAGTTATTTAGAAAGTAGTAGAAGAATTAGAAATGAAGAATATTTGAAAAATAAACCTCAATTTGCGTTGACCTGGGAAAGGTTGCTTATAAGTCAGATAAAAAGAAAATATATTTTTTTAAAAAGCATAAAAGACAAAAAGGGATGTAGAAAATTAAAAAAAATAGCATTAGAAGAAAAGAAACATCCACTGTTTCCTAAGGTGTTTTTGAGTGAAAGGATATTGTTTTATATTTGTCTTTTTAACCACCAATTTTATTGGATGGTAAATAAGTTTATTACTATACTATTTAAATATAGGGAGTCAATAATGATGAAAAAAAAATATGGTAATGTCGGTATTATAACATTTCATTGTTCAAATAACTATGGGGCAATTCTTCAAGCGTATGGTTTGAAATGTTTTTTACGCAGACACGGAATACACGCAGATATTGTGCGTTATGAACCACCATATATGACTGGGCGACATTGGTGGATTCCTTATGCACCTCTTAAAGGAGTAAAAGGAAAAATATGGTGCGTGACTAATATGTGGAGGGGATTTAGGGCGCATATAGGTATAAGGGAAGATTTTTCGAAACAATTGTTGAATATGAACTACTTTAGGTATAAATATTTGGTTGATAAAAATAAACAGAAGATATTGTTTGCAAGCGGATTAAAAAAATTAAAATATAAGTATTATGTAGTTGGGAGTGACCAAATTTGGAATCCTGATATAACCTGTGGACTTAAAAAAGTATATTTTGGTGCATTTCAAAATAAATGGAAGCAAAAAGTTATTTCATATGCAGCAAGTTTCGGTGGATCAGGATTGGCTGAAAAATATGATGAGGAATTTTCAAAATTAATAAAATATGTAGATTTTGTTTCAGTAAGAGAAAAGTCAGCTATTCCATATATTAAGAAATTTTGTGATAAGGAAGTATATGCAGTTTTGGATCCAGTATTCTTTCTAAAAAGAGACTCTTGGGAGAAGGTGGAAAGGATTCCGGAGAATGTAAAAAATCGGAAATATATTTTTGTGTATATTACGGAACAAAACCAAGAAATGTTAGATTATGCGAAAATACTTTCACAGGATATTGGACTACCTGTAATAGGAGTATGCGCAACACAGCGTATGAAAGATTTTGGATTTGAAGTGGACTATACGGCAGGGCCGGCAGAATTATTAGGATATATTCACCTAGCAGACTACGTGGTCTCCAATTCGTTTCATGCAGTTGCCTTCAGTATTATATATGAGAAACAATTCCTTGCATTTGTACATAGGACTCTGGGAGATCGAGTTAGAAATGTACTTATATTCCACGGTCTTCAAGAGCGGCTATGTGAAGGTGGCGGAGATTTTGATATAGATGCCTACATAAATTGGGAATATGTAAGACAAAAAACAAAGGAGAATGTGAAATTGTCAGGAGATTTTTTGATGAAAAGTATGTCAGAGATATTTCATTAATATTTTGGTGTTAGTCAAAAAAAGTGTTGGTTCTAATTTTTTGCTTGAACGCAAACACTTGTTCTGATATAATTAGATTATCACAAAGACTTACGGGGGATAATCTTATGGAAAACAAAATAAATACACTCTTTGACTATATCAAAACATTATCTGAATCTGATCTGGATCGGATTATTAAATTTGTACTTGGCATTGTTTTCGTAAATCAGCAATCTGAATCCCTGCCAGATTGTCCGTATTGTGGCGGCTCACATGTTATCAAGCACGGCCACAAGAATAAAAAACAGCGCTTTATGTGTTATGATTGTAAACGAACCTATATGCATACAACAAATACCTTGATGGCCAATTCCCATTACACGCAATCTGTGTGGATTGATTTTATACAAGATACACTTTATGGGAAAACTTTGGATGAATCTGCAAAAAAATATGGATTTTCCCATCAAACATCTTTCAATATGCGACATAAAGTGCTTATGGCGTTACAAGATTTTTTTGAAAAAAATCCCGTGCTCCTTTCCGACATTGCTGAATTGGATGAAACATTTGTCCTTGACTGTTATAAGGGAGGCCCGGTTCCGGAATCAGCAGGCCGTGAAGCGCGTAAACACGGCGCAAAAGCGGCCAAACGTGGGATTTCAAATGAATATATTTCCATCTGTACGGGCGTCCAGCGTGATGGCGGTGTAATTGCCGCGAGCGTAAACAGGGCAAAACCATCCAGTAAAGAACTCGAAGGAATATTTCGAGGACATATAGCGGAGTCTACCCTTGTGCTTACAGATGGACTGCGTAGTTATCATGTACTCGAAACGCTGGCAGACTGCACAGTTGTAGATATCAATCGTGAAGAACATCATGGATTTTTTAACCTTAATACAGTCAACAGCTTACATTCATTTATCAAAGAGACATATAATCATTATCGTGGTGTTGCTACGAAGTATATCAACCGTTATAATGCTTTATTCTCGATTGCGTTTCGATGCGCAAGTAATCTGAAGGATACATTGCTCTCATCCTTGGGCACAGTCGGACAAGAATGCTATTGGCACAGCATAAAAGATGTCCGTAATTGGCAGTTGTTGTTGATTTAAGAAATTACCAACACTTTTTTTGACTAACACCAATATTTTTAATAAAAAGGCTATATGACTTTGTGTATTGTATATATTTCTTTAAATATAAGATGAAATGAGGGCTTAATATGAATAGTCTATATACAAATAAGGAAGAGTGCTGTGGTTGTGGCGTGTGTCTGGATAGTTGCCGTAAAAATGCTATACGGATGGTTGTTGATAGAGAAGGATTCTGTTATCCAAAAGTCAACGAAGAATTATGTGTGGATTGTGGACACTGCTTGGAAGTTTGTCCCATAAAAAAATATGGTGGAAAAAATAGGCTAAACCGTCAGTATTATGGTGTACAGGCAAAGGATAAAAAGACCCGATCTACTAGTTCATCAGGTGGAATGTTTCCAGTTCTTGCAGAATATATACTTCGTCACAATGGAGTTGTCTATGGAGCTGGTTATACAAATAATATGAAGGTTATTCATAAAGAAATTAAAAATAGGGAAGAGCTTGATTCTATCAAGAGAACAAAATATGTACAGAGCAATCTGAAAGGAATTTATCGAAGAATAGAGAGAAACCTTAAGAAAAATCAGTGGGTACTGTTCTGTGGGACACCCTGTCAAGCAGAAGGATTGAGGCTTTTTCTGAATCACTCATATTCGAGGTTAATCATAGTAGATTTGGTCTGCTATGGAGTACCGTCACCAGGAATATGGAGGTCGTATGTGAAATACATGGAACAGAAGCGCAGAGGAAAAATGACAGAGTTTTCTTTTCGTGATAAAAGAATGAGCGATAACGGACATACATGTTCTTATATGATTAATGGAAAAGAGTATGCAGGCTCACTTTACAGAGATATTTACTGTAGAATGTACTTTTCTAATAATATTTTGCGTCCTTCTTGCCATGTGTGTAAATTTTGTACTGTACAGAGAAATAGCGACATTACAATAGGAGACTTCTGGGGAATTGAAAATGTGAAACCTGAGATAGACGATGGTATGGGAACCTCAATGCTAATTCTCCATACAGATAAAGGCAGGAAAATATGGGATGCGGTACAAAAAGGAGTTTCTTGGTTTGAATGCGAAGAGAAAGATGTGCTACAGCCGAGATTACTAGAGCCGACAGGAGCGTCCAAGAGGCGTAGTATATTTATGGCGTTATATAGGTTACTACCGTTTTCAACATTTCAGATATTGTATAGGGCACTTGCATCAGGTATGTCCTTTCTAAGGAGGGTGCGAGGTTGATAAATAATAAAAAGTATTCGGAAATTTTTGAGATACTCCGTAATGCAGAATGGCGGATATATAAGAATAGAAAGAAGTGGAGATTAAAAAATAGAGATTTCACTATTATATCGTCAAATTGTATCGGTTCTTTTATGTATTATGATATGGGATTGCGTTTTTTGACGCCGACAGTTAACATTGCTATTGGAATGGATGATTTTGTCAAAATGGTGAAAAATCTGAGGTTGTATATGGAGCAGGAGTTTCAGGAATTAGAGGGAGAAGGGGAATACCCTGCCGGTTTGCTAGGCGATATTAAAGTTAACTTTATACATTATAAAACATTTGAAGAAGGCGTTAATAAATGGAAAGAAAGAAAAGCACGTATAAAATGGGACAATATATTTATTGTAGGTGCAGAAAAGGATGGGTGCTCATATGAGACACTTTGTAAATTTGAAGAGCTTCCTTATAAAAATAAAGTGGTTTTTACACACATAGATTATCCGGAGTTATTATCGTCCTATTACATAAAAGGATTCGAGAAAGAAGAACTTGGAACGTTAACATCTTACAAAAAACAATTATTAAAGAGACGCTATATGGATGACTTTGATTATGTGGATTTTTTAAACAATACAATGTAAAAGGACTGGAGGAGTGATATGAAGGAAATGTTCAAGTATTTGACAGGGATACTGGATAAAAATGAACAGAAGATATGCAAAATATATGCAGTTTTAAGTTTTATTAGTCCGATTGTAGATGTTTTTAGTATTTCTGTAATTATTTATGTTATTAACATTGTAGTACGTAAAAATGCGGCATCGCCAAAGCTGATGATATTTACTTTTTTCATGGTGCTGATATCTATGATGAAAGGAATATTTGAACTGTATAAAAGTAAGATAGCGAATCAATTTATATATAATAGTGCACAGAAGCTTTCTATGAAGGCATGTGAGTTAATAATAAAAGAAAATTTGATAAAACATAATCAGAAAAGTGTAATGCAGGCGCTGAATTTGATACGAAATGATACAACAAGTTGCATTCAGATTATTGTGGATTTCATTGGGATTGTAACAAATTGTGCTACAATGACAGGTTTTGCTGTTATTTTGATTTATGTATCGAAGTGGATTGGAGTAATAAGTAGTGTAATACTAATTTTTATAATGCTAATGATGTTCTTAAAATCACGTAAAAGGATGCAGATTTATGGAGAAAAAAGTAGAATACTATCAATAAAAAGTAGTTCGCAGATTACAATTGCTTTTGGCTGTTTTAAGGAGATGAAAATAGATGACCGTTCGGCTTTTGTCCTTAATAAGTATAAGGAGGCAAGTAATGCATATGCGAAGCTACAAGGAGAATATAAATACAAAATTAATAGTAATAGTGTAATCATACAGAATTCTTTTATGGCTGTAATGTTTTTGATTCTTCTATTCCTTTTGATATTTGGAAGAAATCTTTCGTCACTACTTGCGCCGATGGTAGTGTATATTACAGCATTAGTGCGAATGTTATCAATGCTATATAGTATATTGAGCGGGATGAATAACATTGAATATGCAAAAAAATCTTATGAAGCTTTGAAAGAATGTATGGCAGATTACAGTCTCCTGAAAAAAGCCGAAAAAGATTTTGGAACAACCCGCCGGAAAGAATTGACGCTTCGGAAGGGAGTTTCTGTCAGGAATTTGACTTTTGGATATTCTGAAAAGATGAAAATTTTTGAGAATGCATCTATAGATATTCCAGTTGGCTGTTCCATTGCAGTGATAGGGGCTTCGGGTTCGGGAAAAACAACCTTTGTGGACCTGCTATTGGGTTTGCTAAAGCCAGAGGGGGGGCATGTTTTCTTTGATGATTATGATATAGTGACACAATCTGATTCGGAGGGCCTTTGCAGGGTGAGTATGGGTGAACTGGTAAGTTATATCCCTCAGACAGTCTATCTGAATGGAGAAACAATACGAAATAATGTTGCTTTTTTTGAAGATGAAGATAATATTGATGATGCGCGGGTGATGGAATGCCTTAAGTGTGCTCAGATTTGGGAGGATATCCAAAAAATGCCAGATGGAGTCGATACTTTAATTGGTGAAAACGGGACTACGATATCTGGAGGGCAGAGGCAGAGGATCGCATTGGCAAGGGCGCTGTATAAGGATTTTGAGCTTCTGGTCATGGATGAAGCTACAGCCGCTTTGGATATGGAGACGGAAAAGGCGGTCATTGATTCGATCCGTCAGATTAAAGCGAATAAGACGCTGATCATGGTGACCCATCATATGAGCCTGGCAAATGAATGCGACGTGGTGTACCGGATCGAAGATAAGAAAATCGTGCGGGTGAGATGATTAGGAGTTGTGTCGTTCCTTTTTTACAACTAGACATATGATACAAAAAGAATGAATGGAAAGGATGTACGCCAGATGAGAAGTTCATGGATTGTTAAGATTTCCAGTTCTATATTGGTAATCTTTATGGTATGCCTGTTATACATACAGGCGGACAAGGCATTGACGAAGAGAGTGATAGATCAGGAGCTCAGGGGAGTCTGGGTGACTACGGTGTTGAATTTAGACTATCCGGCTACACCGACCGTCTCTTCGGAAGAGTTGAAGGAGCAGGCGGACGCAATACTTGAAAATGTGGATGCGAATGGATTTAATGCGGTGTTTTTGCAGGTGCGTCCTTGTTCAGACGCATTTTACAAGTCGGCGTTTTATCCATGGAGCAGTTTCCTGACCGGACAGCAGGGAACGGCGCCTGACGAGGAATTTGATCCGCTGGCTTACTGGATTGAGAAGGCGCATGAGAGAAAGATAGAACTTCATGCATGGATCAATCCATACCGGATTGCCAGGAATCAGGACGAGTGGGATGGACTGGCTGAGGATTCACCGGCAAGGCAGCATCCTGAGTGGGTGATTTCGTACGGAGCGGGATATTATTTCGACCCGGCACTTCCGGAGGTGCGGCGGCTTGTGATTGATGGCGCGCTGGAGATCGTTCAGAATTACGAGGTTGACGGAATCCATATGGATGATTATTTCTATCCCGGGTCGGATTTTAACGATGCAGATTCTTATAATAAGTACGGAAAGGATTTTCCTGATATCGGCGACTGGCGAAGGGATAATGTCAATAAGCTGGTGAAGAGTCTGGATGAAAAATTACATGAATCTGACCCAGAGATTGAATTTGGTATCAGCCCGGCAGCAGTATGGGCCAGCGACTATATGAATCCGGAGGGAAGCGCCACAACCAGTGACTATTCTTCTTATTATGTGCTGTTTGCGGACACCAGAGGATGGGTGAGAGAAGGCTGGGTGGATTATCTTGCGCCTCAGCTTTACTGGGCAAGCGGAGAAGAGTGGTCGGATTTCACGGTGCTGCTTGACTGGTGGACAGATGTGTTTCAGGAAGCCGGCCGGGATGATGTGGATCTACTTATCGGACTTGCGGATTTTAAAACGGTAGAGGAAGGAGGAGCACCCGGCAGTCCGTGGTACGGCGGCCGTGAGCTTAAGGCCCAGATGGATGCCTGCAAAAAGAATGCAGAGGTTGGAGGAACGATACACTTCCGATATCGGTTCACTGCGGACAGCCCGGAGATTCAGAAGGTGCTTAAAGATGCATATCCCGCAAGAGAGCAGGAGGTGAGTGGAAAATGAGAGATAAGGAGTTTTGTGGAGAGAAGGGCAAAGTATCAATCGTTACGCCTGTGTATAACGGGGAAAATCACCTTGCGAAGATGCTGGATTCCGTGTTGGTACAGGATTATCCTCAGATTGAGATGATTTTGTCAGATGACGGTTCTGAGGATGGGACAATCCTGGTGGCTGAGAGTTATCGGGAGAAATTCGCTGACAGAGGATATGGCTACCGTATCGTCCGGGCGGAGCATAAGAATGCTTCCGCTGCGATCAATCAGGGGCTGCCGTATGTGACAGGAGAATATCTGATCTGGCCGGACAGTGACGATTATCTGGAACCGGAATCGGTAAGGAGGCGGGTGGAGTATCTATGTACCCATCCAGATGATCGGTGTGTAAGGTCCCTGCCTTATTATTTTGATGCGGATACCGGCGAGCGCAGCGAGAAAGCGGATGAGCAGAGAGGTGATCTTGCAAAAACAGATTTGTTTTGGGATATACTGGAATCGAAGACTTTTGTCTGTTGTGGGTGTTATATGCTGCGTACGGCGGAGTTTTTCAATATTTACCCTGACCGCCGTATTCCAGAGTACGGCGTGGGTCAGAATTTCCAGATGCTGCTGCCGTTTATGTACCGGCATCAGTGTTCTACGATCGAAGAAGAATTGTATGGGGTTGCGGTCAGGAAGGGAAGCCATTCCAGGACGGTATTGACCCAGGCGCAGGAAGAGAAAAAGTACAGGGATTATGAAAAGCTGGTAGATGAGATTGCGCAGATTTGCGGAATCAAGGATCGGCAGTCACTTAAGCATATCGCCTGCTGGAAGGCGAGACGAAGATATAAGATTGCGCTGAAATACGGGCGCAAAAAGCAAGCAATTCGTGCCTTGCGTTTGCTGCGCAAATACGGAGGATTTCATCTTACGAAAGTCGCCAAGGAGATTATCTGGCTGTATTTTGTGAACGGATGGGTGGAGGAGAATATTTATCCGATTTATCGTCGGTTGTTTACAAGAAATACTGCTTAGAGACAATGTGTGAATAGAATAGGATCGAAAAAAATGGATAGGGAAGACGACCATGGCTAAAATTGGCATTATTGTTCCTGTATATAATGTAGAATTGTATCTAAATAGGTGTATGGATAGTATTTTGAAACAGACGTTTGAAGATTTTGAAGTGATTTTGATAGATGATGGCTCAACAGATAAAAGTGGACAAATATGCGATGAATATGCGGAGATAGATACAAGGATTCAGGTGGTACATAAAGAAAATAGTGGGGTGGCTGACACTCGGAATAAGGGTTTGGAAATAGTTAGAACCGAATATATAACTTTTATTGATTCGGATGATTATGTGGACAGCAATTATTTGGAAACGCTCTATAGACTCATGATGAAATATAATGGGGACTTAGTCATAAGTTATCATATTGTTTTGTGGGAAGACAAGGGCAGAAAATTAAAGAGTAGAAAGAGAACGGATAAGATATCCTGCGAGGAAGCAATCGTGTCGAAGGCGGAAGTATATAAAGCGATGCTGGGAAATGAGGGAATGATAACATCTGTTTGGGGTAAATTGTATCATAGAAATCTGTTCCAGACAGTGCGTTATCCTGTAGGAGAAATTTATGAAGATATGAGTGTGATAAGTGAGATTGTGGAGAAAAGCCGACGAATTGTGGCTACTTCTTACAGCGGATACTATTATATACAGAGAACCGGCAGTATTACCCACGGAACGCCTTCCTTGAAACATCTGATATTGTTGCGTAACGAAGAACAGCTTATGCGTCTGATACAGGACCAGTATCCTGAAATTGGGGGAATAGCAAAAAGGCATTATTTATGGAGTTGTTTTTATTTGTTGCATATGTTGACTTTCGAACCTGAGTATGAGCCAGTGATCAAAGAATTACAAAATAAAATTAAAGCGGAGTGGCGTTTTTTGATATTTGGAAAAGAAACTTCCTTAATGGAACGGGGAGCAACCGTTTGCTTAATGATGGGACAATCCTTTTATAAGATATTAGTATTAATTTGCCGTCATATTGGAATCGGAAACATATAGTAAAGGAGTCATGTTTGATGGGGGATTTGATATCAGTAATTATACCGATTTATAATTCTGAGCAATATATCAGAGGCTGTATAGAGTCAGTTTTAGCGCAGACTTATTCTGCATTTGAAGTGATCCTTATTGAAGACGGTTCTGAAGATGATAGTTTAAAAGTCTGTGAAATGTTGTGTAAAACAGATAAAAGGATCAAGCTTTTGAAACAGGAGCATAAGGGTGTTTCTGCTGCAAGAAATCTAGGAATAGAAGTGTCAGAGGGAAAATATTTATTTTTCTTGGACAGTGATGATTTGATTCATCCGCAGCTTTTGGAATTGCTTTATAAATTGCTGGAAGAAAAGCAAACGGATATAGCAGCGGAAGGTTTATACTATAGTATGAATGGCGATTGCCGGAAAACAATAGCCTGGAAAACCATTGATCATATACCGAAGAATGTTTATCTGGATAATAAAAGGGCGTTGAAATATATTAATAAAGTAGCAGTTTGTGCAATTGGCGGAAAAATGATTGCACGCAGTGCAATAAAGTCGATTCGCTTTGTAGAAAACCTGAGTCATGGTGAAGATAAGTTGTTCATCTACCGATTATTAGTAAATGGAGCGGACGTATCTGTCTTGTGGTGTAACTGGTATTTTTATAGGAGACATGAAGATTGTGTAAGCAAAAATTTTTCGCCAGAGGCATGCAGGACCAGATATAGAGTGGAACGCTTTATTTGTAATCACGAAATGCGAAGTGGAAGAAGAGATCATGCAATATATAGGGAGTGGAATATTGTCGTTATGTTGTCTGATTGGTACATAACGGGGAGAAAACACCATGATTTGGAACAGATAAAGTATACGGAAAAGTTAGCTAGAGGTGAAAGAAAACTAAAAATTTTTCATCAGCTAAATTGGTGGATGAAATTATCTTTTTATTCGGTTTTTTATTGTTATCCGCTTTCAATAGCTGGTATAACAGTATTGAGATTTATTGAAAATTGGCTTGGTAAACTGAAGTGATTTCTTTATTTTCATATATGATTTACCAGTCATAAGTACCATTTATCATCTAAATATGTTACAATAAGAGAAATTACTTACCATATTAAGAGGCTCCCATGTTTCGAGAAAGCCAAGATGTTCAGATCACGCTTGATGACTGTATGCTTTATGCGAATGATCAGACCCGGAAAGTGGTCGACTTATCAAGAGCTAAGCTTGTCGGAGATATCATTTATCCAAATGTAGACGAAAACAGGTTTTCTGGATTATTCAGCCAAGTAGGATCCCTTCCTAACATCCTTGTATGGCAATATGTAGCCGCACTCGTCCTGAAACTTATGTACCGTATGACGGATGAAGTCCTGATCGAATTTCTCCGCTGCGGCGCGCTGAATTTCCAGTACGCCCTCCATACCACGCAGGAAGAAAAACAACCCTTATCTGAAAGTCCCCTGCGCCGTTTCCGAAGGAGGCTTGAAGCATATAATGAAACACACCACTGTGACCTGATCAAAGAGGAGTTTGAACGGATCTCCAAACAGATGGCAGTAGAGATGGGCATCCTCCATGAGGATCCAAACAGCGGGGAAGATGACAGCGCACCCATGATTGTGCGTATGGACAGCATGGAGGTAGAGGCCCACGCAAAAGCAATGACCCGTATTGAGATCCTCTATACCGCAAATGTGATCCTTCTCCGGTATCTGTTAAAAAAGGGTTTGAAAACATGATTCCGAAAGAACTATCCCACTATTTTGAAGAGGGGGACCACAATCAGGTTCTGTATTACCGTGTTTCCCAGGACAAGAAGGCTGGCGTGAAGGATACCTGCGTTGCGGAAACCATCCGTGAGATGCTGCTGCTCCAGGAGGCGTTGGGAAGGAACTTCATCCCGTCGTTTCTCAGCGGACTGCCGGAATATCAAATCTTCCAGAGGGTACTTGAGGAACAGCTGCCGGAAGATGGCCCAGACCAGCTCTTTATAGCCGATGGGGCATACAACAGTGACCGGCTTGAGGAACTTGTGTCTGAAAAGAAGGTAGAGATACAGACGACTTCCCTTACGGAAAAGGCCCCGGAGGATATCCTGGCGGATTTTGTTTTAAACGCAGACAAGACAGAAGTCCAATTGTGCCCATGCGGAAAGGCTCCGACGGCTTGTAAATATAACCCCAACACTGGAAATATCACGGCGACAATGCCGGGGAATTGCTGTGCTTCGTGCCCGCATCAGAAAGAATGCAAGGCCATAATAAATAATAAGAAGAAAAAGAGTACCGTACGCGTCACAGGAAAGTCAGTTACATGCGCAAAACAGGCACGGCATTTTTCTACGGAGGAGGGGAAGAGCAATGCAAACCGTAGAAATGGTGTAGAGGGTATCATGTCAGTAATGCGCCGGAAGTATGGGATAGACCATATACCTGTGTTTGGATTAGAGTGGATAAAAAGTTGGATATGGACAACACTGCTTTCGTACAATCTGGTAAAATATCAGAAATATAAGTTGTCGTTCAAAAAACAAGTAATGGCCGTATAGGGGGAAGTGCGCCCTTTTTGCAGAATATAGGAAATAAGGGCGATAAACGGACAAGAATACACCTTTATTTTCGAAAAATAGCACCATTTTATCGAATGGTTGTTCTTTTGAAATTCGTATAGAAAAATGGTGTATTTAAAATAATAGGTTTTGCACGGAAAATCATATATGAGAGGATTTGTATTATTGAAGAAGTAAGCGAAGGGAGGCAGAGGGATGATTGGAATATTGACATTTCATTGGGCAGATGATTATGGAGCCATGCTACAGGCATATGCGCTCAAAACCTATCTAAAAGGGCTTGGTAGAGAAGACGTAGAAGTGCTTCCCTATGCACCGGTTAAGATGGTAGGAAGATACTGGCTATTTCCGGTTACAAGTATTGAAATGAATAGAAAAAATGTATATTATTTTGGGGCTTGGGGATTTTTAAGAAATGTATCCCATCTTTATGCATATTTGAAAAGAAGAAAAAATATGCGTAATTTTCGTCAACGATATCTGACCTCAAAAGCGGAGGTAAGGAAGGTCAGCAGGCTTTCATTGAAAAAGTATTCTTATGTTTTTGTAGGGAGCGATCAGGTGTGGAATCCGGAGATAACTGTCGGATTGGATCATGCATATATAGGAAATATAAAAGATAAAGGAAATTGCAGGCTGGTTGCATACGGAGCCAGCTTTGGCAAAGATTCACTGCCAGCCCAATATTATGCAGAATTTAATAAAGCAGTTAATAAGAATTTTTTTGGAATCGCTATGAGGGAGAAAAGTGCCGTACCTTTTGTAAAAAGATTTTTTCGCGGATATGTCACAGATGTTTTGGATCCAACACTATTGCTTGAAGCAAAAGAGTGGAAAAAGGTGGGAAAAATACCTAAGCAAAGGAATTACATCTTATTTATTTACACCGAGTATAATGCTCTGATGGTGCAGTATTTACATAAGCTTTCGATGGAACTGAAAAAGAAGGTCATTCAGGTTTCCATTCCGTGGCCGGGACAGGGAAAGAAGTGGATCAATCTTGAAATAGAAGGCGGCCCATCAGAATTTATTGGATTTATTCAGAATGCAGATTATATTGTGACCAATTCTTTTCATGGTATGGTGTTTTCCATTTTAATGGAAAAGAAATTTTTAGTGTTCGGTCATAGTGATCGAAATGCACGGATCGCAAATCTTATGGAAAAATTGGATCTGAAATTACGGCTCATAGAAGGGAGAATGTGTTCAAAAGAAGAGATAATGGAGGAGATTGATTGGGAGCATGTTAGAAAGTGTATTGAAAAAGAACGGAAACGTTCCACGGAGTTTATAGAAAGCATGATGGGTTTAGCATGATTGAATATTGTGAGAGAAACGATATGTTACATTTATTAATACTTTCCCAATCTGCCGGACTATAGAGTACTGACAGACTGGGATGAATTCTTTCTAGGGCGGCCACGTGGGCGCTTTGGCTTCTGCTCAGACTGATCTTTGGGCTTGGGTTTACGGCCACGTTTCTTGGGTGCTGGCTTTGGTATCGGTTTTGACAGACCCAAGGCCTCAAGTTCCTCAAATACAATCTGCAGTGTGTGAACCCAGTATCCATCATCTGTTGCCGGTTCTTCCGGGGCATCTGTTCTACGCCAGGCTGATGATAGGTCATCCATCAGTTCTCCATAGGACATATGGTCAAATAATCCTGCCGTCCGCGCCTTTCGTATGATACGGCAGGTGGCAACTGTAGACAGGAAGTTGACAAACTCACCGCCGATGACGGAATAATCATTCTGTACATCGGTATGATCCAGGCATTCATCGCTTTTATACCGAATTAAATACCAGTTCCAGAAGCCAGCGGTCCTCATAACAAAGGTATGCCGTTTTCGCATCTAAGTCCTGGTCGGATTCAAGAATGATTACACCAAAAACAGCTTGTTTCTTTGCGTATTTCTCTGGGAGAAAGGTATTTTTCTTCTGAGCGTTCGCAAGATAGGCTGCTTCTTCAGCTGATGCTTTTTTCGTATCCTTGAATGCATATAGGTATCGGCCGCCCTTGATCTGTTTCTTCTTATAAACTATATGAGCGGCAATGCCAGTCAGTACTCCTTCGAAGGAAAGCATATCATTATCCGATATGCGGGCATCATTCCGTTTGATCGGCGTAAGGAAATGAAGATCCGGACGCTCCTGCAATTCTGCTTTGATTTTGCTTGGAGGGAATCCTTTGTCAGCAACAATGATCCCTTTGCGAATGTCATTATCACGGATAAACGCCGGATAGGAACTGGCATCAATACTGTTTCCCAGAAATACTTCGGCACAAACCGGTTCCATCCGCTCAATGTCATAAGCATATAGGACAGACACTTCACTGCAGCCCCTTACTCTTGCCTTACGGGAATAGGCAGAAAGATCATTGACCCTGCTGTTATCCTGTTTCAGCGTGCCATCAATCGCCACATGATGGTCGGCGGCAGTCGATTGAATACGTAACTGGTAGAACTGTTTGCGCCTGGAACCGTCCATCCCAATCCTTTGCAGAAGGTTTCCAATAGAATTCGGGGACATTGCTGCTCCGGGATAATCTTTGCAGACGAATGTCCTATGGTAATGTGTTGCCATCCGGTTTGCGGTAACAGCCGGCTTGATCACTTTAAGGGTCGCAATAGACATCATTGCATAAGCATCTGATGGATCGTACACAGCAAGGAGATCTGACACAAGGTCTTTCGTGACAGACTTAACAAGTGCGGAAGCGCCATAGGACAGCATATCCGGTTCTGCAGAAGTTCCTGCTTTCGACTCGTGGATCGGCACATATTTATGATCAATGATGTGACCGACCACCTTGCCGTTTCGCGGCTGGGATTGCCACCGGGAACATATTTAGAAGAGGAACGTTGCCTGACAGCATAACGTTTGGGGCCATCTCGGCCGTTGTCATCCACTATGGTATTAACCGGTCTTGGAACTGCTCTGATATCAGCAGGTACGGGCATAAAAATCACTCCTTTATATAGTCCTATTATAACGCATTGGGACTATATATAATAGAGTTTTATACACAATTTTACAAAAATCTAAATGGATTAACAGGTGTAGCACGGTTAAAAATGGCCATTTCTTAGGGATTATTGCTTTTAATTTCCAAGCATTAGGTCAAATCCACCGCCTTTAGGCGGTAGAGCTTTAGCGTCATTTTCTTTTCTGCAAGGTAGTGATATAATAAGCGTACTGTGCAAGGAGGAATGAAAAATGGCGAAATATAAAAATGGGAGTCATACAGTATACGATATCAAATATCATTTTGTGTGGATTACAAAGTATAGGTATAAAATATTAAAAGGGAACGTAGCCTTTAGGCTGCGGGAATTACTCAAACAGGGATGTGAAGCATATGGGATAAAAATAATAAAAGGAGGGATACAGCAAGATCACGTACATATGCTATTATCCTGTCCGACAAACATGGCGCCGAGTGAAATCATGCAAAAGTTAAAGGGAAGAGCGTCCAAATTGTTACAGGATGAATTTCCAGAATTAAAAAAGAAATACTGGGGGCAGCACATATGGGGACGGGGATATTTTTGTGGTACAGTAGGAACCGTAGATGAAAGAACAATTGAAGAATATATAGAGAATCAAGGAAATGAAGAAGGATATGAAAATTTTAAAATTGAGAAAGAATAGCTACTTAAGTAGGGCTTAAGTGGACTTTTAGTCTAAAAAGAGAGGGCTTTAGCCCCAAAGTGAGTTTTCAGTCACAAAGAAAGGGCTTTAGCCCTCATTGCGACTTTCAGTCGCTTAATGAAACATTTTAAATCCCCCAGCAGAGCTGGGGAGACTAGCAGACGCTAGTGGCGATAAACAGAGTACCAGAATATATCCCCCATTGTATAATAGGTGCAGGTCTGGCAAACCGCACAAAATACAACGGAGGTATATTCATGGACAATCAAAGTTTATCACATAGCCGCTATAATTGCACGTACCATATAGTATTTATTCCGAAATATCGGCGGAAAGTGATGTTTGGGAACTTGAGGAGAGAGGTAGGCGAAGCCATTAGCAAAGTATGCAAGATGGAAGGGGTGACAATCATAAAGGCAGCAACGCTGCCGGATCATGTGCATATGTACGTGTCGATTCCGCCCAAGGAGAGCGTGGCGAAAGTAGTGGGGCGAATCAAAGGGAAGAGCAGTCTGATGCTTTTCGACAGGCATCCAGAATACAGGGATCGGTATAATCGTCATTTCTGGGCAAGGGGATACTATTGTGAGACGGCCGGTAATGTAAATGAGGCAACGATAACGAAGTATATCAAAGAACAGTATGAGAGGGATCGACTGGAAGGAGAACCCTCCAGGTAAGGACAAGGTAAGCCGCTTTTAAGCGGCTACCAGTAACAGAATGAACATGGTTTGTCAGGCCGCCTTTAGGCGGAAACGCAACATGCCCCTGGAGGGGGCCTATCCAGACCACCAGCAGAGCTGGTGGTTGAGCCTGCGGGCCGTGATTAAAGCAGTTAATAAGAATTTTTTTGGAATCGCTATGAGGGAGAAAAGTGCCGTACCTTTTGTAAAAAGATTTTTTCGCGGATATGTCACAGATGTTTTGGACCCAACACTATTGCTTGAAGCAAAAGAGTGGAAAAAGGTGGGAAAAATACCTAAGCAAAGGAATTACATCTTATTTATTTACACCGAGTATAATGCTCTGATGGTGCAGTATTTACATAAGCTTTCGATGGAACTGAAAAAGAAGGTCATTCAGGTTTCCATTCCGTGGCCGGGACAGGGAAAGAAGTGGATCAATCTTGAAATAGAAGGCGGCCCATTCGATTTCCAATTTTAACAGTCCAAACAGGCGGCTGCATAATCAGGAGGTTGCGCAGCTGTGCCGGGAGGAACGAACGTCAGAACAATCCGTTTTTTTTAGGGTAATGCTTTATCTACAAGAAAAATCTGCGGCAGTCAGGGCAAATCCAAATTATTTTGTGAGACTGATGCGTTTTTTTTCACCATATTATTTTATTATGCTGTGGTTATTCCTGAAAAACTATCGGGAGATTGTCAGGATGGAGCATGAACTGATTGATCCGTTCTGGAAGCATTGCAGTGATTTTTCATCTAAAATAAAAAAACGTGCTGAGAAATCTGCATGTTGCGGCAAAAATAAGGATCATCTATGAAATTTTAATAATTATGTGAACTTGCGGTGAACCAGGTTACATTACTGGAAGGGATGTGCTATACTGGACAAAATAAATCGAAGGAAAGGGGGAGTAAAATGTTAGATGCAAAAGATTTAAAAGCAATTGCGGAATTGATCAATGCTCGGGCGGGGGAGACAGAGAAGCACCTGGAATCGTTGCTCGACACGAGAATCCAACAGACGGAAGAGCTGCTTGACACGAGAATCCAACAGACGGAAGAGCTGATCAACACGAGAATCCAACAGACGGAAGAGCTGCTCGACACGAGAATCCAACAGACGGAAGAGCTGATTGACAGCAGAATCCAGCAGACAGAGGAGAGCTTCAACGAATCACTGGATACCCGGACAAAGCAGCTTGAGGAGCTGATTGATATCAGAATCACTCAATCAGAAGAATTTTTAATGGATGAGATGGAGCGGTATGACAAAAAATATGAAAAGCAATTCGATGATGTGAAGCAGCGTCTGGGAGCGCTGGAGGGAGTCTACCGTATGACGAAAAATGAAACAGAAACCATCAATCTTTCTCTGAGGCTAATTGAAAACTTGGATAAAAGGGTCACGAAGCTGGAGGCCAGAGCCGTAGTTTAAAGTAAGAAATCGTCCCTGAGGAGAATGGCTATGCGTGATTGGATAGATGCTTTTGAAAAACGAAAGACAAATATTGGTTTTCGGGCTGCAAAACTGACGGAATCCACGGCAGAGATGTCCAATCCTGCCAGAGGCTGGTATCAGATACATACCTTTTTGGCGGAACAGGAACCAGACTTTGAAGAGCTGCGCTGGTGTCTGCATCCGAAGGATACTCTGGCATTCCTGTTGATTGACATCGGGCATTTTCGGGACAGGGATCTGGATCAGGAGGTTTTGGACCGGATTTGCCGGATCTTTAAATTTTTTTCGGAGAGATCCTATGACTGTATTGTAAGGGTAGTCTATGACCATGAAGGAAATGCTCTCCTGCGGGAGCCTTCCTTTTTTTCGCAGGTGGTGTCTCATCTGGGGCAGATTGGGAAGCTGGTAAAGGAGTTTACGGATTCCATCTATGTATTCCAGGGAATGCTGGTAGGCAATTGGGGAGAAATGCATTCGTCCAGATTTTTATCCGAAGCACGGCTGCGGCAGATGGCGGAGATCTTGCGCCGTTCTAGGGGGGAGGAGACATATCTGGCCGTCAGACGCCCGGTATACTGGAGGATGCTGCATGAGGAACAAAAAAGAAAAGGAGCGGCTGCGTCGGACGATATGGGGATTTTTGATGATGGAATCCTTGGATCGGAG
The DNA here is from genome assembly GCA_910573785.1 of Lachnospiraceae bacterium. GTDB lineage: Bacteria > Bacillota > Clostridia > Lachnospirales > Lachnospiraceae > Schaedlerella. The sequence goes on from CAJSZT010000003.1 coordinate 76,639, forward strand.
AGCCATCTGGGAACCTTCGGCACAGAGAGCAAGACAGACGCGGCATGGAATGAACCGTGGAAACGGGACGATGAGCTTTCCTTTGAGACAGAGATCGGCAGGGCTGCGCCCAATGGAGGGGAAGCGGTATATGGCGGGAACTATCTGCAGGAGCTGACTCCGGAAATGGTACTCGATACACTCTGTCAAATGCAGATTACGTATTTGAACAGAGCCCATGATACGAGAATGCTGGAGGTCTGGAAGGAATGGAAGTACCCGGGAACCGGGGTATGGGAGGGAAAAAGCTTTTATGATCATGTGAGCGCGCATTTGGGATATCGGTTTCTTGTCCGGAAAGTCTATGCGGCATTCCAAAGGAAGCATCACGTATACTCTGTAGAAATTGAGGTCGAAAATACAGGTTTTGCGGGATACTATCAGGAAGCGGAGATTCGTCTGGAATATACGGATAGCAGCGGCACGGATTCTTTTGAGGTATTGGAAAACCGGATGAAGGACTGGAAAAGCCGGGAACACAGAACACTGGCTTGTACGATAGAACCGGGGGATGGCAGACTGTATGTCACGGCAAGGCGGAAGAAGGACGGAGCGATGATCCGTTTTGGAAATGTATCTGACGAACAGGGAAGGGTACTCCTGGGGGAGATCACAGGTCTGTGGGAAAGGAATCAGAAGTAAGGATAATACGAAAGGACCGGCGGATTATAGAAAAAAACTATAATCTGACCGTCCTTATTTTGTTTTCCAATTAGACGCAGATGAAAATAAAAGTTATACTGATATTTAGGGTGTATTCGGCTATCAGGCAGTAAAAAATAAGGTGGGAATGAAATGTGAGAACGAAAAAATTACAGCTTGTGGTAACTTTTCATACCACGGCGGACGCAATGGCGATGGAGCAGGCCTGTAAGGAGCGTCAGGCAGACGGACGGCTGATCCCGGTTCCAAGGGCAATCTCCGCGGGCTGCGGGCTGGCCTGGTGTGCAGGCCTGGAGAGCAGGGAGATGCTGAAAAACGTGATGGAAAGCATCGGCATCCGGGAGCAGGATATGCATGAGTGCCTGGTCTGAGTGGTAATGCCTGAAAATATGAGAGAAGGAACAGGAATATGATTTATTTGGATAATGCCGCAACTACACTGCAGAAACCAGGACAGGTTGCGGAAGCGGTGGCGGAGGCCATTTGTTCCCTGGGAAACGCGGGACGCGGGGTGCATGAAGCGACCCTGGGCGCTTCCCGGGTGATCTTTGATGCGAGAAAGAGGCTGGCGGATTTTTTTCATGCGGAAAGCCCGAAGCAGATCGCATTTACCATGAATTCGACGGAAAGCCTGAATACGGCCGTCAAGGGGACCCTGGAGAGTGGGGATCATGTGATCACAACGGAGCTGGAGCACAATTCGGTACTCCGCCCTTTATATGAAATGGAGAAAAAGGGTGTGGAGCTTACCGTGATCCCGAGTGATGAAAAGGGACGGATCGACGTACAGGATTTTGAACGTGAGATTCGGGGGAATACACGGATGATCGTCTGTACCCACGGCTCCAATCTGACGGGGAATCTGGTGGATATTGCAGCGGTTGGCGAGACTGCGCGCCGGCATCGGGTGCTCTTTTGCGTGGACGCCTCACAGACGGCAGGGGTATTTCCCATCGATGTGCAGGAAATGAAGATCGACATCCTTTGTTTTACCGGGCACAAAAGCTTATTAGGGCCCCAGGGAACCGGCGGACTGTATGTGCGGGAGGGCGTAGAAGTCCGTCCTCTAAAAAGCGGAGGCAGCGGCGTCCAGACATACCGGAAGGAGCATCCGCCGGAGATGCCCACCGCACTGGAAGCGGGAACCCTGAACGGACATGGGATCGCCGGACTCAACGCGGCGGTGGCGTATATCCAGGAAATGGGAATGGATGTGATCAGGAAGCGGGAACAGGAGCTGATGAGGCGGTTTTATGACGGGGTGAAAGAGATTCCGGGAATCAAGATATACGGGGACTTTTCGGTGCGGGAACGGTGCCCGATCGTGGCGCTGAATCTGGGAGAGTATGATTCCTCGGAGGTGAGCGACGAGTTATTTATGACCTATGGAATCGCCACCCGTCCGGGGGCGCACTGCGCGCCGCTGATGCACAGGGCGTTGGGGACAGTGGAGCAGGGGGCGGTACGTTTCAGCTTTTCCCATTATAATACGGAAGAAGAAATCGACGCTGCTGCAGATGCGCTGCGTGAACTGGCAGAGTGAATACTGTTGTTGCGGGCACCTGGTCAGGGCGTGAACGGAAACGGCGCGGCCGGTCACACTGCGGAACGGCAGGCAGCAGACACGGCCTGATATCAATACACAAAAAATAAAAGATATGGAGGATTTTAAAGATGGAAAAAAAGATAGTAGACGCAAGAGGACTGGCATGTCCTCTCCCGGTGGTAAACGCGAAGAAGGCTGTTGGGGAATTTCAGGAGAACGGTGTTCTGACTGTGCTGGTGGACAATGAGATCGCGGTGCAGAACCTACAGAAGTTTGCGTCTCAGAAGGGGCTGCAGGCTGCGGGTGAGAAGAAGGGCGAGAAGGAGTACGAGGTGACCATTCAGGTAGCCGCAGGTGTTTCGGCAGCTTCCGCTCCGGCAGAGGAAGCGGAAGAGGAGGAGATCAGCTGTAGTCCGGATGCGAGGAAGAAAGGGCTTGTAGTGGTCCTGTCTGCAAATGTGATGGGGGGCGGAGAGGAAAAGCTGGGCAAGGCGCTGATGAAAGCCTTTGTGTTTGCCCTGACCAAGCAGGACGCGCTTCCAGAGACGGTGATGTGCTACAATTCGGGGGCATATCTGACCTGTGAGGGATCGGATTCTCTGGAAGATTTTAAAGCGCTGGAAGCGGAGGGCGTCAACATCATGACCTGCGGGACCTGCCTGGATTTCTACGGGATCAAAGAAAAGCTGGCGGTAGGAACTGTGACGAATATGTATGATATCGTGGAAACGATGGAAAACGCGAAATCCGTGATCAGGCCATAGAGCTGTGATAAAGAAACGATCCGGCTGCCAACTGCAGCCGTCAATATATCATATGCAGAAAAGCCGGCGGTGACGGGCTTTTTGCATGGAAGGCAGGATGAAATCATGAACAAGGAATATCATATAGGAATAGACATTGGATCTACCTGTGCCAAGCTGGCGGTCCTGGATGAGAATCAGAATCTGATTTTTAAGTCCGTACAGCCTACTGGGTGGAGCAGTGTGGATACGGCGGAATCCATCCGTCAGAAGCTGCTGGATGAGGGGATCAATGCGGAGCAGGCACCCTGTGTAGCCACCGGATACGGTAGGATATCCGTGCCTTATGCGGACAAAATGATCACGGAGATCACCTGTCATGCACGGGGGGCAATGTGGCTCCACGGCGGAAGTGAGCTGGTGGTCATTGATATCGGCGGCCAGGATACGAAGATCATCCGGATCGAAGACGGCCGGGTGAAGGATTTTGTGATGAATGATAAATGTTCTGCGGGAACAGGGCGTTTTTTGGAGGTCATGGCAAATACGATGGCCCTGCGTACGGACGAGATCTGTGAGCTGGCGCGGCGGGGCGGCGGCACAGCGATCAGCTCTATGTGCACGGTCTTTGCGGAGTCAGAAGTCATCAGCCTGATCGGCCAGGGAGAAAAGAAAGAGAACATTGCATTTGCGGTGGTAGAGTCCATTGTGAACAAGGTGGTATCCCAGAGCAGCAGATTGGATGTCCGCGGCGCAGCGGTCTGTCTGACAGGAGGGCTGTGCGAGTGCGCGTATCTGCGGGAAAACCTGTCTGAAAAGCTGGGCTGCGAGGTGCAGGCGAAGCCGGAGGGCAGATTTGCGGGGGCCGTGGGCGCGGCGCTGAGTTTATAGAATACAATGTTTAATAGAAAACACAGATGACGGACAGGAAAGGTGTCAGATGTGCAGCTGGACTGAAAAAATGAGGAGGAATACAAATGGAACTGATTCAGGATTTACCAGAAGTATTTGAAGAATTTGCGGAGCAGAGGAAAAATTCCTTTTTAGCAGTCAAAAAGCTAAAGGAGAAAGGCATTCCGGTGGTCGGCGCATACTGCACCTATTTCCCGCAGGAGATTGCGATGGCGGCGGGGGCGGCGACGGTGGGGCTGTGCTCCACATCGGATGAGACGATTCAGGAGGCGGAAAAGGATCTTCCGAAAAATCTATGCCCGCTGATCAAGTCAAGCTATGGATTTGCGAAGGCAGATAAATGCCCGTTCTTTTATTTTTCAGATGTGGTCGTGGGAGAGACGACCTGTGACGGCAAGAAGAAAATGTATGAGTATATGTCCGATTTTAAGGATGTGTTTGTCATGGAGCTGCCGAATACACAGAGCGAAGAGGCATTGAAGCTGTGGAAGAGCGAGATGATCCGGTTCAAGGAATATCTGGAACAAAAATTTCAGACAGAGATCACGGAGGAGAAGCTCCGGGAAGCGGTGAGACTGCAGAATGCGGTTCGCAGCTCCATGAAGCGCTTATATGCGGTTATGAAACATGATCCGGCTCCGATCAGCGGATATGACTTGTTTAAGGTACTGTACGGGAGTACATTCAAATTCGACAAGACTCTGATTCCAGGAGAGATTGACAGTCTGGTGGAAAAGATCGAAAAGGAATACAGAGAAGGAAAGATGCAGGGAAAGAAGCCGCGCATCATGCTGACAGGATGCCCTGTGGGCGGAGCGACGGAAAAAGTGATACGGGCCGTGGAAGAGAATGGCGGTGTGGTAGTTGCTTACGAGAACTGTACAGGGGCAAAGACCTTTGACAAGCTGGTGGACGAGGACGCGGAAGATATCTATGGCGCAATTGCGGCGCGGTATCTGGATATTGGATGTTCCGTCATGACACCGAATAAGAACCGGTTGGAGCTGGCCGGACGGCTGATTGATGAGTACAAGGTGGACGGCGTGATTGAGATGACGCTCCAGGCCTGCCATACATATAACCTGGAGACACTGGGAATCCGCAGATTTGTGACACAGGAGAAAAAGCTCCCTTATATCAATGTGGAGACCGATTATTCCCAGCAGGATGTGGGACAGCTGAATACGAGAGTCGCTGCATTTATCGAAATGCTGTGATCCTGCATTCAGCCCCCACATTATAATTAATATCTACATTTCAACCCGCAGCCTTTCTACAATGCTCTGTTTTTCCAGATTCTTGAAGCACAGGTACGGGATCAAAACCGCAAGTCCGATCAGGATCGGAGTGCAGATCGCCAGTGGCAGCAGGGTGAAGCGGAAGGTGGAGTAGCCTGCGGATGTGATCGCGCGGACGATCACCCCTACGGTCAGGCTTCCCAGAAGATAGGATGCCGCCAGGGTCAGCCCTGCATAGTAAAAGCCTTCATAAGTCAGCATGCCGCGGAGCTGCCGTTTGGTCATGCCGATGCTCTGGATCATGGCAAATTCCCGCTTCCGCGAGATGATCGCGGTGACCATGCTGTTGACGAAGTTCAGAACCCCGACCAGCGCGATGATGATGCTGATGGCATATCCCATGACCGCAGTGGCGCGGGTCTCTGCTTCATACTGCGCAATCAGGCTTTCACGGAAGACCAGATTCATGCCGGGAGCGGTACGCTCCTGATATTCACTGAGCATGGCAGCCGCATCCTCCAGCCCTTCGTCCGCCACATTAAAAAAGAATTTCTGCAGATTGCTGTCCGGCCAGATCTGCGTATAGGCATCGGCGGATATGATCAGCGGAACCTCAAAAGCATTGGCCCTTTTTCCTTCACACATGGGTGTCAGCGGTTCCAGAACCGCCATGACGGTAAATTCCCGTCCTTCGATGGAAACCGTTTCTCCAACAGTCCAGGCAGGAGGATCTGACTCAAAATCATGGACTGCCGGCCCGATGGCCAGTGCATAGTCTCCGGAGGCAAATTTTTCCGAATCAAAGGTTCCGCTCAGGATATAGGGATCTCCCACGGCCGCATCCAGGATCAGGCCGTCGGCGCCATATACGGTGACCGGCACGTCTTCCCCTTTCAACGCCCGGTCGCATTCCTCCTTCCACTGGGGAAAGGTGGGATCTATGGACGCAAAATCATCCAGCCGTTCCCGGGTATAGTAGGAGCGGATATTCTCGCAGGCGCGATCGCTTAAAAGCATGGGAATCTGCCGGGAGTACAGACTTCCGCTTTTTTCAAAGACTTCCATTCCGGTCACCTGATCTACCAGCTCCTGCTGGATGGTATTGCTTTCCGGATCGTAGCCGCCGGCGATCTGGTTGGTGGCATCGTCAATCTGAAAGTCGGCAACGCACATATCAATCAGATATTTTTCCACGTCAAAGCTGGCGTTTTTCGCATAGAAGTAGCTCATCAGCACCAGTCCGAGAGTCAGGGAGCTGATGACCAGCAAGGTCCGCTTCCGGTTGCGGCCAAGGTTTGACCAGGCCATTTTGGAGAGGGAGGCGCCGGTTTTGGATTTTTTTATCTGGCGCTTGACTTCCGTGTCCGTATCCGTGTAGCGCAGCGCTTCGATGGGAGACACCTTTCCGGCCAGCCTTGCGGGCAGCATGCAGGAGATCATGACCGTGATCCAGGCAAACAGCGCGGAGCCTATGAAAATGACTGGATTTGCGGACAGTACCGGCCGGGCGCTCTGATCGGCGATCAAAGCCGGGATCAGCAAAATACCCAGAATGTAGCCAAGGATCAGGCCCACCGGGATGCCCAGCAACGACAGGCGGCTGCTCTGCCCGTAGATCAGCTTTTTGATCTGCCGGGTCTCCATGCCCAGGGTTTTCAGCTTTCCGTAAAACTGGATATCCGACGCGACGGAAATCTGGAATACGTTGTAAATGATCAGATAACCGGCCAGGAATACCAGGATCATGCCTGCGTACATGGGAAGGCTTTCCATAAATATGCTCCACTGTGTTTCCTCGTTATAGGCCAGGACTGTTTGAAATTCCACGCCGGAGACGCCGCATTCCGCCAGGACCCGGTCGGTGTGTTCTTCGATATGCTTACTGTCCGCAAAGGTTATGCCCATCATCCGCAGGCCGCAGATCTGGCCCTCGGCAGGCTCTTCGATACCGGCGCAGGCTTCCAGCGCAAATTCCTCGCTGACCCAGGCCATGCTGGCATATACGGAATGATTCCGTTCCCACCAGCCGCAGAGTGTGAAGGTGCTGGATGTGACCTGATCGGAAAAGATGTCTTTCCGCCATTCCAGAGTGACCGTTTCTCCCAGCTCCAGGGGGATTCCCAGCTGATGCAGAGTTTCGGTATCCAGTGCGATCTCATTTTTCTGCTCCGGCATATGTCCGGTTTCGGGATAGGAGAAGTCGTCCTTTGCGTACTGATCGCTGGCATAGCGGATCTCCACCTGCCGTCCGCCCAGCCGTTCATTTTCCGCCAGGCCCAGGACAATGGAGCGGCCGTAGGATCGGACATCTGGGTGCGCCGCAAGCAGTTCAATCTGCTCATCGGTGATCTGCTTGGCGGTAGTATGGGCTTTGGTGCCGGACTGCCGCAGGTACATTTCCGTAACATTTTTAGTCAGGCTCTGCGCCAGCGTGAATAATGTGGTAAACATCATCGCAGTCATCGTAATGGCCAGTACCGCAGCCAGATTGCGGCCTTTATTTTTCTGAAAGCTCCGGCTCGTCAGGATCCGGATCATGGATTTTTGTTCCTTCATGGCTTTGAACCTCCCCTTCCTATTCGTGAACTCTGCCGTCTTCAATGTGGATGCATCGATCCGCCTGCTTCGCAATCTCCGGATTATGGGTGATCATCACGATGGTCTGATGAAACTTCTGGCTGGTGAGCCTTAAGAGCTCGATCACCTCATCACTGGTTCTGCTGTCCAGGTTGCCGGTGGGCTCGTCGGCCAGGATGATGGCAGGCTTTCCCGCCAGCGCCCGGGCGATGGAGACACGCTGCTGCTGTCCGCCGGAAAGGGTATTCGGCATCTGATAGAGCTTCTTCTGGATTCCCAGGAGGGAAACTACCTCTTCGATAAATACTTCATCTGGTCTTTTTCCGTCCAGCTGAATGGGCATCACGATATTTTCATACACATTCAGGATTGGTACCAGGTTATAATTCTGGAAAATAAATCCGATGGAACGGCGGCGGAATACGGTCAGATCGTCGTCCGAGAGATTGCTCAGTTCGAACTTGTCGACCTTTACGCTGCCGGAGGTGGGTTGATCCAGCCCGCCCAGCATATTGAGCAGGGTGGATTTTCCGCTGCCGGAAGTGCCGATGATGGCGACAAACTCCCCTGGTTCCACGGAAATGCTCACGTCGTCCAGCGCCCTTACGATATTCGGTTCTTTGCCGTACTGCTTGATTAAATGTTCAGTCTTTAAAATACTCATGTTGATTTGTCCTCCTCCCAATCCGGTCTGACCGGAAATAATCTGATTGATACGGTGCGTATACAGATTTTGCAGTAAAGGTATGTTCTGCTTTAGAAATCACGTTCCTGTTACGGTTTCCATTATATCCGGGAACTAAAATGCCGCAACATAGAATGCGTAAACTAATATGGAGAAGGTAAAATCTAAATCGTTATGAACTTTTTGCGGCGATGGGCAGGATGATCTTTAACGCAAACTTTTCTCCCTTTGGCCTGGCGACACATTCGCCTCCGTATTTTTCTGCCGCCTTTTGGATATTTGAAATGCCGAAGCCGTGGAGGAAAGTATCCTTTTTGGTCGTCCTTTGCGAAGCCAGTTCTTCGATCATCCGGTTATTTTCTACCGTAATGGCCAGCATGTCATGGACCGGGGCGGCCTTTACATTGATCAGCCGCAGGCTCTGAGGCAGCTTTTCGCTGGCTTCGATGGCATTGTCCAGGGCGTTGCCGAAGATCGTGCTGATATCCAGCGGTTCCAGAAACATCCCCTCAGAAAAACAGACGGAGGCGTGGAAATCGATCTGTTTCTCCCTGGCCAGCCGGGCTTTGTCACGGAGAACCATATCCAGATAGTCATTTCCTGTATGATAGTAGGTCTCGTAAGCTTCAATCTGCATCTGCAGGGAACGGACCGATTCGCTCAGTGCTTCGGAATCGTTCTGCCGCGCCTGCAGGACAAGAAGATGATTCTTCATATCATGATAAATGCTCCGGACCCGTTCCTCCTCCCGGAGCTTGTCCTGAAAATAGGCCTGCTTCTGCTCCAGCTCCTGGGCCCGGTATGAGGTCTGCACGGAATCGCAGATATAGGCGGCCAGGTAGATGCAGCCGAAGCTGGATACGATGGACGCTGTGCAGATGGGATACACGACGGCAATTTCCTCCGGCAGAAAATAAATGATCGTGAAAATGGCCACGATGGATGCCAGCGTCAGAACATCCACAATGAACCACATCCGCAGCGTCAGACTGGACGTGATCCGACACAGATATTTTTTCAAAAAGGCCCACGCGGCAAGCCAGAACAGAAGCCGTGCCAGCAGGGACAGGGTATGAACGGCCGTGCTGAACAGGAGGAGGCTTCCGGGCCATTCGGATGGGCTGCCCGATGCGTTGGTACAGGCAAAAAACAACCGTGCCCCAATATCCTGCATCAGATAATTGACCGCGATCACCACGGGATAGAATACCAGTACGGCGGTCAGCTTTTCCATCCATTTTCCGCTGTGGAATACAAGGACATAGACCACAAAAACCAGCAGGGCGCCGAGGAGATTGGGCAGGTCGTTGGAATAGATGATCATATTGGAAAAGATTGAGCTGACCCCAAGGGCCGGGAGCCACAGCAGCCGGTTTTTCCGCAGCGGGAGAAAGCTGTGGAGGAACAGGAAAAATACAAGGATATATCCCCAGATCAAAAGCAGGGAGATCAGATCAAGTGCTTTTATCATATCAGATCCCCCCAGTAGTCCGTCAATTCTTCCATGAACTGCTTTCTCTTGGGCTGGCTGATGGGAAGGACCTCCCCGGTGACCAGGGTGATCTCCAGCTTCTGCACGCCTTTGACATAGAACAGGTTCACAAGATAGCTGCTGTGGCTTCTGGCAAAGCCCTGTCCTTTCAGCTCCTGCTCCATCTCCTTCATGCTCCTGTAGCAGATGATCTTTTCCTGCTCCGTATGAAGCAGCAGGTTCCGGTTGAAGGTCTCGATGTAGCGCAGGCTTTTCAGAAAGACCTTATATCTGCCGGAATCGTTTTTTACTACCAGTGAGGGGGAACCGTCCCTGCGGCTTCTGGCCAGGAACTGGTTCAGCTCATCTCGCAGCCGGACGTACTTGATGGGCTTGATGATGTAATTGGCCGCCTGGTACTTGTAGCCCTCCAGCCCGTATTGGGTGAGGGTGGTCAAAAAGATGATCCCCACCTTTTCATCCTTCTGCCGGATCTTCTCCGCCGTGCGGAGGCCGTCCACCAGCTTCATCTGGATATCCAGAAAGATCAGGTCGATCGTAGGATCGTACTTTTCGATCAGATCCAGGCCGTCATAAAAAGGGGTTACTTTGATCTCTTCGCTGTTTTCTACAGCGTATTGTCTGATGAGTCCGTTCAGATGATCGACAAAGCTCTGTTCATCGTCGCAGATTGCGATATGCAGCATCGGTTTCACTCTCTTCCTTTTAGATTTCGTGACAGGTCACCGGCAAGCCGGCACTGGCTGCCTGGACCGGCTTTTTATACTCACGGTTGATTGATCCGGCGTTCAGTATAAATTCTCTGTGGTAATAGACGGCCTTGCCAGCGAAAATCATTTTATCATAAACAATTGCGGAAAGCCATTATTTTTTTGCCCGGAGCTATATAGGAAAAATATCCAGAAAATTAAAAAAACTATTGTCGTTTTTTCTCAGTTCATGTATACTGGTCATACTATCACGAAAGGAGAGAACTGCAGTATATTAACAAGGGGTTTGGAATTGTGGAAACAGGCGTTGTCGAATTGTTGGGAGAGGACAGACATGCCGTTTTTATAATTCCTGGAATTTGCTGCGCGCGGATGGGTGAATCGCTGCGAAGCAAAACAAAGAGAGGAGAGGAGTATGAAGCGGATTGTTTCATATCTGCTTGCGGTGATTCTCGTTTTTTCTCTGTGTGTCGATGCTTTTGCTGAACCATTGGAGCCGGAGATTGCGGGGAGCAATCCAGCTGCCGGGGAAGGGGAATGGCAGGAAGGGACTGAAACAGGGGAAAACGGGTGGATACCTCAAGAAGAACATGGTGATAAAAGTACGGATGAGGAGTACGGTGAGGAAACAGGCGCTCCAAACGGAGAAGGCGCAGAAGAAGACGGATCTGGAGAGAACACAAATGGTTCCTATTCTGCGGCGGATCCAAACAGAATCTCTTCTGACACCGGGGACAAGAACAGTCAGGAAGATGATTCGGAGGAGGAAGAGGAACAGGACGAAGAAGGGCAGGATGAGGAGGATCTAAAAGAGAGAAGCGGGAACGCCGGGAATTGGGGACAGGTCGATGTGGAGATCCTTTCCGCATTGGATCTGCGTAAGGATATAAGCTTTACCGTTTCCCTGACCGGGCAGGAACCGAAGCGGGTGGTACTGGCTGCGGATCAGGAGGGACAGAATGGTCGGGCATCCCAGGCCGATGTGACGTTTGAAGACCTGGAACCGGGGACTTATGTACTGACGGTTGCGGCTTCGGGCTTTGCTACCTATACTCAGGAGATTGCGGTAGAGGACTGGGCGTATGCTCTGACACTGACCACGGGAATGGTCAGCGGCTTTGCCTATGATCAGCCGGGCAGCGTGCATCCGGGCCTTCTTCTGGTGGGAGACGTGGACGGAAACGGTGTGATCGACGATACAGACCGGGATCTGTTGGTGGATGCCATAGACGCCGGAGAGCGGGATACGGAAAAGCAGGCTGCGTCCCGGCATGAAAATCCGAACCTGGATCTGAATGGGGATGCGTGGGTAGACCTGGCGGATCTGGAATATTTGGCAAAGGGATATGGATTTTACGGAGACGGCAGCTCTTCCGTGGTAAAATTAGTGCCGGCAGAAGCGGTGACGATGGAAGCGGACGCGGATACGGAGGTGTCAGGCGACTTGAATGCCCTGCTTAAAAATGAAGGGGGCGTGACGCTTTCGACCAAATACGGCAGTCCCATCTCGGGAACCCAGCCGGTGTCTGTGGTCTTTGATTTTGCCGGGGAGGAAGGGATTCCGATCGAGGGTATGGCGATCGATACGGGAAACAATGATTCGATCAGTGACATGCAGATCGATGTTGTTTATGTGGAAGAAGGCCAGGTGGATACGGTTCAGATTCCCCTGAAAGAGGGTGTTGACTTTCTGCTGAATTACGACACCGTGCAGGCGGCTCAAAATGAAAGCGGCGTGATCACGATCAACTTTGGAGCGCAGACCGCGGTGAAGAAGGTTACGCTGAAGATCATGGGGATGCGGAACAACAATGACCTTGCAGAGATCTCCAAGGTGGAATTTCTGAACGACATGGAGAGCCGTATTCCGGAGCCGCAGATGGATATCCCGCAGAATCTGTCGGCGCAGGCGGGAAATAAGCAGTTTGACCTGACATGGGATCCCTGCGTGAATGTGACGGGCTATGAGGTCCGGATCACAACGGAAATCGAAGGAGAACAAAAGTCAGACACGGTTTCCGTAAAGGGAAACAGCGCGAGGATCTCGTCCTTCCAAAAAGGGAAGCTTGTGAATAATACGGACTATACGGTATCGGTGCAGTCTGTAAACGGCGCATGGAGGAGCGGCTACAGCGAACCGGTCAAGGTGGTTCCAAAAGCGGATAAAAAACCGGACGCGCCGGATAACCTGAGAGTTACGGGAGCGTACAGAGCCATAGACGCGACCTGGAAAAATATGGAGGACACGGACCGCTACAATCTGTATTACCGGGAGAGCGGAAAAGGTTCGTTTCAGAAAATAGAAGGCAGTTCCGCAAACAAATATACGATCACCGGCCTGAAAGACCGGACAAGCTATGAGGTCTATGTGACAGGAGTCAATGAGCTGGGCGAAGGAAAGCCGTCCCTGACCGGAGAAGCGGAAACGACCTCTCCGGACCCGGCACAGATGCCGAAGTATAAGCTGCTTAACCGGGCTGCAGAGGGAGAGGTCAGTGAGCATATCAAAGAGGCTTACTATACACAGAATGGTACGATGCAGGACAGCGCATTCGATGCGGCGGGAACCAAGACTGCATGGGGCACGGTTGATAATGACCCGGTATCCCACTATCTGCGGAACACCTGGGATGACGGCGGATTTAATAATCTGGGGTCAAACGGTTTGACCTATGAATTTGACCAAGAATATAAAATGCAGTATTTTGCGTTGCAGGAGGTAACAGCGCAGAGCCTTTCGTATGGATATGCGAAGGTAAAATGCTGGGACGCGAACGGAAATTTAAAAGAGTTTGTGAATCATCAGGTGTCTGTACAGCGAAAAATGGATTCGGAGAAGCGGGTGTACTATATGCTCAGGCTTCCGGAGGCTGTGACAGTCAAGAAGATCCAGTTCGGCCTCAGCCGCAGCCTCGCTTCCGGTTCGATCACGTGTTCGGAGGTGTATTTCTACCATTATGATTCTCTGGAAGATGATATTATGGCGCTTTATGTCAATGACTTACATACGGAGTTAAAAAGTGGTGTGACACAGGCGACGATCGACGCGCTCAGAACGCGGATCAATACCAAAGATCCGGATAGCGGGGAATATCATCCGGACAGGGAGAAGCTGGAAAGGGAGCTCAAGACAGCTGAGGATATTCTGAACGCGAAGTTAAGCCGGTCGGTATATATCCACAACAGCATTACGACAAAGGATGCAAACCGGGGATTCGGAGGGCTGAATGCGTGGCAGCCGCTTGGAGTCACGGCAGCGGCAGGGGAAGAGATTACGGTTTATGTGGGACATAATACGAAGAAAACCGGCGAAAGTACGAATCTGCAGCTGATCGCGACACAGTATCATGCGGAGTCCGGCTCTATGTTCAAGCAGGCGGCGAACCTGAAGATCGGAAGAAATGATGTTACGATTCCACAGCTTTCCACGGTTCAGGGCGAGGCCGGGGGCGCGCTGTATGTGCAGTATACAGGCAGCAGTGCTTCGGACCAGTATGCGGTACGTGTGAGCGGCGGCGCGGAAGTCCCGTTTTTGGATCTGTATCAGGTGACTGACGCGGCCGAGCGGCAGAAACGTGCGCAGACATATGTGGAAGAATTGCAGGCATATGTAGAGGGCATGGAGGCACAGCATGAGAAGCTGCATAAAGGCTCCAAGCTGGCTTCTGTGGACTGTAATTATGAAGAGAGCGAATGCATACTGGGGGCATCGGATATGATGCTTGATACGATGATGCTTTCCCTTCCGGCATCGCAGATTTTGAAAGGGTCCGGAGGAAATGCAGAAAGGATCCTGACGTCTGCGGAGGCGATGGAGAACATGATGCATCTGTTCTATCAGCATAAGGGATTGACAAAGAATACCCAAAAAGCGGATGGAACGGCGGTGGATGTGAAAGACACCTATCCGTCCAGGCATTTGAACATCCGGTACCAGCGGATGTTTGCGGGGGCATTTATGTATGCGGCCGGCAACCACATCGGAATCGAATGGGGTTCCGCGCCGGGTATGGTATCCGGTAATTCGCTGTCGGCAGATCCAGAGGGAAGATACCAGAGTGGAAATTATTTCGGATGGGGGATTGCGCATGAGATCGGACACTGCATCAACCAGGGCAGCTATGCGGTTGCGGAGATCACTAATAACTATTTTTCCGTGCTTGCCCAGGCGAAAGAGACAAATGACAGTGTGCGGTTCAAGTATGACGAGGTTTACAAGAAGGTGACTTCGGGTACGAAGGGACGCGCTTCGAATGTATTTACCCAGCTGGGAATGTACTGGCAGCTTCATCTGGCCTATGATAACGGATATAACTTTAAGACGTATGATGAGTATGATACGCAGCTTGCGAATCTGTTCTTTGCAAGAGTGGATACTTATGCAAGGACACCTTCCAGGGCGCCGAAGCCGGGTGGGGTTGAGCTGACTCTGCCGGGGGACCAGGATCAGAATCTGATGCGCCTGGCCTGTGCGGCGGCGGAGAAGGATCTTCTGGAGTTCTTCGAGCGCTGGGGCATGACGCCGAATGAAGGGACGAGGGCCTATGCACAGCAGTTCGAACCGGAGACAAGGGCGATCTGTTATGTAAATGACGAGGCTCGTGTATACAGGCTGACACATGGCGGAAGCAGTCTGGACGGGGCAGGAAGTACACAGACGGTGACCATAGATTCCGTAAAGATTGCTGAGAAAACGCCGAACCAGGTGGACTTCCAATTGTCAGCGATGATCCCGGCGGAGGATATCCTGGGTTATGAGATCGTACGCTGTACAACATCTGGAGGAGAAACCTTGAAGGAAGTGGCAGGATTTACGACCACGGGTTCCTTCAGCGATCACGTGACAACAATGAATAACCGTGTGGTGAGCTATCAGGTAACGGTGATCGACAAATATCTGAACCGTTCCGCGCCGGCGTTATCAGGGGAATTGAAGATCCAGCATGACGGAAGCATTGACAAGTCAAACTGGACTGTCAGCTCCAATGACCTGACAGTGGCTGCAGCTGCGGATAAAGCCAGAAATGGAATTGGAACCGGAAGCGAGACGGAGGAAGAGATCGGAGGCGGAATGGGAACCGACGATCAGGATACGATCTGCGGTTCTGCGGTGGAGAATCCGATCAAACACGCGGCGGACGATGATCCGGCGACCAATTACGCAGGCACGGCAGGGGCCGGTGCAGAGGTGATCATGGAGTTTCATAAAACTCATACGGTCACAGGCTTCAAGTATACACCTGCGGCGGGAATGAATCCCATCAGGGACTATACGATTTCCGTGCGGGAAAGCAACGGCCAATGGAAAGAAGCGGCAAGCGGTACGTTTGATCAGTCAGAGGATCCGCAGATCGTGTATTTTGGAAGCGGCAGGAAGGAGAACAATGACAATCTTGCCGGTTATCAGGCCACGGCAGTCAAGCTGGCCATCAAAAACCAGGCGGGCAGAGAGATCGGGATTGCCGAGCTGGATGTGCTGGGAGTGACCGGAGATGATGTGGACTTCCGGCGTGCCGAAGGCGATAACAGGGCTGTGATCGGAAAACTGACAAAGGATTTCATTTATGACAGTCAGGGCGGTAAGATTCCGGCCGGCTCCCTGGTATTTACCGGAGTATATAAAGGAAATCCGGCATATAATGTGGTGATCCTTTACGACCAGGCCGGCAATATCGTCGGCGGGGAAGGCACAGACGGCAGCGTCAATGCAAACCAGATCATTCTTGCCGAGGTCCCGGATACGGGAAATATTCAGGACGTTTCAGACGGAACCTGGGTATACTGGATAGAACCGGATCATATGATAGACCTTAGCAAGCTGGAAAAAGTCCGGGCAGAACTGTACCGTGTGGATGACGCCGGGACCAATGCGGGACAGAGGCTTGTCAGTGATTCGATGTTCGAGATCATGCCGGCAAAGAATATGGAACAAATGCCGCTGATCGAGCTTACATCATTGTCGCAGAGCGGGAGTACATGAAACAGCGATAAGGGGAGCGGGACATGAGGAAATATTTTACAGGATTTATAGCGGCGGTGTTTGCAATGACCGCAATATTGCCGCTGCGGGTATTGGCAGCAGGAGACGAGGTTCGGCTCAAGGAAGATGGGAACAATGTAAATGTATCAGTTTCTGTTTCGGGCGGGGCCGAGGAGAAGGTAGCGTCTCTCCAGCTGGGACTGCAGATCTCGGATCAGGACGGCAATCCTGTGGGGCAGGATCTATTGGAGCAGATTGAAAATCTGACTTTTAGCTGGAGCCAGGAACTCCAGGCAAGGGCAGCAATCACAGAACAGCGCTACCAGAAGGAAACAGGAATCCTGCGGATCTATATTGCGGGAACCGAACCGCTTTTTTCGGAAGAAGGGGAAGCGCCGGACAGCCTGGCACTGGGAACCGTGATGCTGACAGAGATTGCCGGAGCTCATGCTGGCTCCGGGCTCTATATCAGCATGGTGCCGGGATCTTTCCGAAAGGTACAGGGGAGGAATGCAGAGAAGCTTGCGGCAGCAGCACCGAATGCAGTGCCGATCATTCCGGTAAATCAGGAAGAACCGGCCGACCCGGAAACGCCGGAACCTGAACAGCCTGAACAGCCTGAACAGCCGGAAAACCCTGGCGGCGGGGAAGGCGGTTCCGGAGGGACAGTGCGTCCCCAGGTGGATAAAACCCAGCTGCAGGAGGTCTTGAACCTTGCGGCAGGATATCAGGAAGCGGACTATACGTCAGAAACCTTTGGTGTATTGAAACAGGCAATGAAGGAAGGGCAGGCCGTATTGGATGACTCTTATGCCGCGCAGGAGGAAGTGGATCAGGCGGCTGCAGCGATTATGAACGCAATCGGCGGACTGGTGCCGTTTGCGACGACCAGCATTGAGGAACGCAGCGCACTGTACGCAGGCGCAAGCCAGGCGGTCGGGACAGGAGACATGTTGTCTTGGTATGTATACGCGGCCATGATCATTTTTGGCGGAGCTGTGATTGCGGGAGGCTTAATCTGGAAAATATATTGGAAGAGGAACAGGGAGCGGAGAAGATGGAATTTTTGATCAACCTGGATGGAAATATTTTATTATGGATTCAGGAGTATATCCGGCAGGACTGGATGGAAGGATTTTGGAAAGGGATTACAATGCTGGGGGATTCCGGATGGTTCTGGATCGCCTTGTCCCTCCTTTTGATGGTTCCAAGACAGACCCGCTGGATCGGGATCACATCGCTGGCGGCAATCGTGATCGGAGCACTGATCACGAATGTAACTCTGAAAAATCTGGTCGCGCGTACCCGGCCCTATGAAGTCGTAGAAGGATTGGTGCTTCTGATTGAAAAGCAGAGGGATTATTCCTTTCCGTCCGGACATACCTGTGCGTCATTTGCGGCGGCCGGAGTGTACTGGCGGATGCTGCCGAAGAAATTCGGCATTCCTTTGGTGATACTTGCGGCGATGATTGCATTTTCCAGACTCTATGTGGGTGTGCATTATTTTACAGATGTATTGGCAGGTCTGCTGATCGGGCTGTTTGCGGCATGGGCGGCGCGGCACATGCAGAAATATGTAAGGTCGCATAGAAAAAAAGTAGAATAAGTGAGTAGGCTGGAGACTTTTTAGATCCTCCAGCCTACTCCTTCTTTTTTCTATGTTCAGACGCTTTTCGCCTGTCTTTCCAGCGCGGCCTCAACAAATCCTTTGAACAGCGGATGCGGGCGGTTCGGCCTGGATTTCAGCTCCGGATGCGCCTGGGTCGCGATAAACCAGGGATGCTCCGGAATCTCAACCATTTCCACGATATTTCCGTCCGGTGAGAGGCCGGACAGCAGCATACCGTGCTTTTCCAGCACTTCCCGGTAATCGTTGTTCACCTCATAGCGGTGCCGATGCCGTTCCTGGATCTCTTTTTTGCCATACAGGCGGAAGGCTTTGGAGCTTTCCTTTAGGATACAGGGATAAGAACCAAGCCGCAGAGTGCCGCCAATATCCTCGATGCCGATCTGCTCCGGCATGATATGGATGACCGGATGGGTAGTGTCAGGTTTCAGCTCCATGCTGTGGGCATCATTGTATCCGATCACATTTCGGGCAAATTCTACGATGGAGAGCTGCATACCCAGGCACAGGCCGAGGAACGGGATGCCCCGGGTTCTGGCATAGCGGATGGCCTCGATCTTGCCCTCAATGCCCCGGGTGCCGAAGCCGCCGGGAACAAGGATCCCGCTGACATCTCCAAAGATCTTCGACGCATTGTCCGCAGTAACTGTCTCGGAATCCACCCACTTTATATTGACCGTGGTGTGGCTGTAGATCCCGCCGTGCTTCAAGGCTTCCACCACACTGATATAAGCGTCATGGAGCTGGATATATTTTCCCACCAGGGCCACCGTGACCTCCTGCGTAGGGTGCTTCAGTTTCTCCACCATCTCAACCCAGTCCTTCAGATCCGGCTGGGGGCAATCCAGGTGGAGACATTCGCAGGCAACCTCTGCCAGACGCTCCTGCTCCATGGCAAGGGGAGCCTCATACAAGTAGTTGACATCCAGATTCTGCAGCACATGGTCAGCCGGAAGGTTGCAGAACAGGGAAATTTTGTCCTTCATGCCGATGTCCAGGGGATATTCGGAACGGCAGACGATGATATCCGGCTGGATTCCCATCCCCTGCAGCTCCTTCACGCTGGCCTGCGTGGGTTTGGTCTTCATTTCCTGGGACGCTTTCAGATACGGGATCAGGGTTACATGGATCAGGATCACATTTTCATGCCCCTTCTCATGCTGAAACTGACGGATGGATTCCAGGAAGGGCTGGCTCTCAATGTCTCCTACGGTTCCGCCCACCTCAATGATGGCAATCTCCGTGCCGGAAGCAGAGGGATTGCGGTAAAACCGGCTTTTGATCTCATTGGTGATATGAGGGATGACCTGAACGGTGCCTCCGCCGAAATCTCCCCGGCGTTCCTTCTGCAGGACGGACCAGTAGATCTTGCCCGTAGTCACGTTGGAGTTGCGGGTCAGACTTTCATCGATAAAACGCTCATAATGCCCAAGGTCCAGGTCGGTCTCCGCGCCGTCGTCGGTGACAAAGACCTCTCCGTGCTGGACGGGGTTCATGGTTCCCGGATCCATATTGATATAGGGATCAAACTTCTGCATGGTGACGGTATACCCGCGCGCCTTCAGAAGCCGGCCCAGAGATGCTGCTGTGATACCCTTTCCGAGGCCGGACACGACCCCGCCGGTTACAAATACATATTTTACTGCCATGGCTTCCTCCCTTATGTGTGAAATGTAAAAAATGCACGACTGTTTTAAACAGTTACCAAGTATACACCATCCTGACAAAAAAATACAGTATTTTTTTGAATGGGGCATCTGCCTCCAAAATGCCGAAGGCTGTCAGCAATCTCTGCAGAAATCAATGATACCGCGACCCCGCCTCATACACTGCCTCGCAGGTGAGCTGGACCCCGAGCTTTTTAAAGATTTTGATATCCACGTCGGACAGCATAACGGATGTATGGGCCTGACAGCCTTCCAGCGCGGGAAGC
Organism: Lachnospiraceae bacterium; assembly: GCA_910573785.1. Lineage (GTDB taxonomy): Bacteria > Bacillota > Clostridia > Lachnospirales > Lachnospiraceae > Schaedlerella. Next base: position 96,784 of record CAJSZT010000003.1, read on the forward strand.
TGCTCCAGGGCCAGGCGCGCGTCCTGGCTGGTGGCCGCGCTTGCGGAGAGGGCGATCAGGACTTCGTCCGTATGGAGACGCGGATTCTTGCTCTTCAGATAATCCACCTTCAGCTTCTGGATCGGCTCGATGGACTCCGGAGAAAGGATGTCCAGATCGTGAGGCTGCCCTGCCAGCTCCTTAATGGCATTCAGGAGCAGGGCCGCGGATGCGCCCAGAAGGCTGCTGGTCTTCCCGGTGATCATCTGTCCGTCCGGCAGCTCCAGCGCGGCCGCCGGAGCCCCGGTCTGCTCCGCGCGCACCAGTGCAGCCGCGACTACCTTCCGGTCCGCGGTGGTGATGCCGGCCTGGTTCATCAGAAGCTCCAGCTTCTGGGTTTCCTCCTCCATGCAGTTCCCCTTTAACAGGGAATTGAGGGACGCATAGTAACGCCGGAGGATCTCCTGGCAGGAGGCATCCCGGCAGACCTGATCGTCGGAGATGCAGTTTCCCGCCATGTTGACGCCCATATCCGTGGGGGATTTGTAAGGACTTTTTCCATAAATTTTTTCAAAAATGGTATTGAGTACCGGGAAGATCTCCACATCCCGGTTGTAGTTGACCGTTGTCTCCCCATAGGCCTCCAGATGGAACGGATCGATCATATTAATGTCGTTCAGGTCTGCGGTGGCAGCCTCATAGGCAAGATTCACCGGATGCTTCAGCGAAATGTTCCAGATGGGAAATGTTTCAAACTTGGCATAGCCTGCATGAATCCCGCGTTTGTGTTCATGATATAGCTGTGAAAGACAGGTGGCCATCTTTCCGCTTCCTGGTCCGGGGGCTGTAACGATGACGAGCGGACGGGTGGTCTGGATATATTCATTTTTTCCGAATCCGTCTTCGCTGACGATCAGCGGAATGTTGGAAGGATATCCCGGGATATGGTAGTGGAGGTAGACGCGGATGCCCAGATTCTCCAGCCGTCTTCGGAAGAGAAGGGCGCTGTCTTGCCCGGAGTACTGCGTGATGGCTACGCTGCCCACATAGAGACCGTGTTCATGAAACGAGTCGATCAGACGCAGAACGTCGGAGTCATAGGTAATGCCCAAATCTCCGCGTATTTTATTTTTTTCAATGTCTTTCGCGCTGATGACGATGATCAGCTCCGCCTGGTTGCTGAGCTGCTTGAGCATATGCAGCTTGGAATCCGGGGCAAAGCCCGGAAGCACGCGGGAAGCGTGGTAATCATCAAACAGCTTGCCGCCGAATTCCAGGTACAGCTTGTGGTCGAACTGTTCAATGCGCTGCCGGATATGCTCCGACTGTGTGCGCAGGTACTTTTCGTTATCAAATCCTGTTTTCATTATTTTGTCCTCAATCCTTTTAACAGTTACAAAATTGCGATACATGACTTAGTATACAACAAAAACCTGTGTTTTTACAATATTTTCATAATCTTTTAGTTGATTTATACTGAACCTGTACTTATAATATAGAAGTGGCAGTGGATTTTGTGGCTGCTGTTCACACGGTGCCGTTACTGTGAACACCTGGTCAGGGAGTGAACAGTAACCATTTTAGGAGGAGCAGGATGGATAACAAGAACAATAAGAATAATCCCAGAAACAATCGGCAGGGATGGGGCGTGATCCTTTTCACGACATTGCTGACCCTTTTTGTTGTAATGGGACTTTATTCACTGATGCAGGACAGAGATCCGGAAGAGATCAGTTATGATAAATTTTTAAGTCTGGTAGAGGAAGGGAAGGTAGAGAAGGTTACACTGGAATCCTCCCGCATCTACATTACGTTAAAGGAAGGCGTGGAAAAGGAAGAAGAGAAGAAAGAAGGGGAAGACGCGGAGGCTCAGGTAGAAGACCAGTTCCAGGATATGCGGGACAATCTTCTGAACCAGATGGAGGAAGCCACCGGACAGCGGGATGACCAGGAGCGGGCGCCGGACTATTTTACCGGGGCGGTACAGGACTATAAGCTGCCGGATCGGTTGAATGAAGCCGGTGTACACTACGAACAGACGATTCCGGATACGGCGTCGGTGATGATGATGGAGATCTTTATCACCGTGATACTGCCGCTTCTGCTGCTGGGAGTCTTATTCAGTTTCGTGATGCGCAACATGACCAAGGGCGGCGGCATGATGGGGATCGGCAAGAGCAACGCCAAGGTCTATGTGGAGAAGGAGACCGGTGTTACCTTCCAGGACGTGGCCGGCCAGGACGAGGCCAAGGAATCCCTGCAGGAGGTCGTGGATTTTCTCCACAACCCGGGAAAATATACGGGCATCGGAGCGAAGCTGCCCAAGGGCGCCCTGCTGGTGGGGCCTCCGGGAACCGGTAAGACCTTGCTTGCAAAGGCTGTGGCAGGAGAGGCCAAGGTGCCGTTTTTCTCCCTCTCCGGCTCCGCGTTTGTGGAGATGTATGTGGGCGTGGGCGCGTCCCGTGTCCGGGACCTGTTCAAGCAGGCACAGCAGATGGCGCCTTGCATCGTCTTTATCGATGAGGTGGACGCCATCGGGAAGAGCCGTGACACCGCTATGGGAGGCGGCAATGACGAGCGGGAGCAGACGCTGAACCAGCTCCTTGCGGAGATGGACGGATTTGATACGAACAAGGGACTGCTGCTCCTGGCGGCGACGAACCGTCCGGAGATCCTGGACCCGGCACTTCTGAGGCCGGGGCGGTTTGACCGGAGGATCATCGTGGATAAGCCGGACTTAAAGGGACGTGTAGATACATTGAAGGTACATTCCAAGGATGTGAAGATGGATGAGACGGTGGATCTGGAAGCCATTGCGCTGGCGACATCAGGAGCCGTGGGATCCGATCTTGCCAATATGATCAACGAGGCAGCCATCAATGCCGTGAAGAACGGCAGGCAGGTGGTCAGCCAGAAGGACCTGTTTGATGCCGTGGAAGTGGTGCTGGTCGGAAAAGAGAAGAAGGACCGCATCATGAGCGAGGAGGAGCGACGGATCGTGTCTTACCATGAGGTAGGCCATGCGCTGGTCAGCGCCCTGCAAAAAGACGCGGAGCCGGTGCAGAAGATCACCATCGTGCCCAGGACCATGGGGGCTTTGGGCTACGTGATGCAGACGCCGGAGGAAGAGAAGTTCCTGAATACCAAGAAGGAGCTGGAGGCTATGCTGGTGGGAATGCTGGCAGGCCGCGCGGCGGAGGAGATCGTGTTTGAGACGATCACCACCGGGGCATCCAATGATATCGAGAAGGCGACCAAGATCGCCAGGGAGATGATCACCCAGTACGGGATGTCTGAAAAGTTCGGCCTGATCGGCCTGGAATCCGTTCAGCACCGTTATCTGGACGGCCGCGCGGTGATGAACTGCGGGGACGCTACGGCGGCGGAGATCGACGCGGAAGTGATGCTGATGCTGAAAAAGGCATACGAGGAAGCCAAGCGTCTGCTCCAGGAGAACCGGGAAGCGCTGGATAAGATCGCGGAATTCCTGATCGAGAAGGAGACGATCACCGGAAAAGAATTTATGAAGATTTTCCGGGAGGTGAAGGGGATTCCGGAACCGCTGGAATCCGAAGAAGGAAAAGAAAAGAAGGAAAACCGGATCGCGATGCGTCCGGTAGAGAGGATTGAGCAAAAAGAGGAAAAAGAGGACTCAGATATACAAGGCTGGTAAGGATCTGTAACCGTTATTTATTACAGGTTCTCAAAAACGGGCAGGGATAAGAACAGACATCTCTGCCTGATTTTTTTGGAGGGATGCGGGAGTGAAAGACGAGGCTATGGAAGAATATAATTTTGATATTGAGGAAGAATTAAAAAAGCTGCCTGCCAAACCAGGTGTGTACCTGATGCATGATGAAAAGGACCACATTATATATGTAGGAAAGGCGATCAGCCTGAAGAACCGGGTACGGCAGTATTTTCAGTCCAGTCGGAACAAGGGGATCAAGATTGAGCAGATGGTGACCCATATCCGGCGGTTTGAGTATATCGTGACGGATTCCGAGCTGGAAGCCCTGGTGCTGGAATGCAACCTGATCAAGGAGCATCGGCCGAAGTATAATACCATGCTGATGGACGATAAAGCGTATCCTTTTATCAAGGTGACGGTGGGTGAGTCGTTCCCCAGGGTGATGCTGGCGAGGAATGTGGTGAAGGATAAGGCAAAATATTTCGGGCCCTACACCAGCGGCCAGGCGGTGCGGGATACGATCGAGCTGCTTCACAAGCTGTACCATCTCCGGAGCTGCAATCGGAACCTGCCCAGGGATATCGGAAAGGAAAGGGCCTGTCTGAATTACCATATCCATCAGTGCGACGCGCCCTGCCAGGGATTCATTTCCCGGGAAGAATATGCAAAAGCCGTTTCCCAGGTGACCCGGTTTTTGAACGGGCATTATGAAGGGATCCTTTCGGAGCTGGAGACGAAGATGAATGAGGCCTCGGAAGCCATGGAATTTGAGAAGGCCATCGAATACCGGGAGCTTTTGAACAGCGTCAGGAAGGTGGCTCAGAAGCAGAAGATCACGGACACCGGCGGGGAGGACCGGGATATCCTGGCGGCGGCCACGGAAGGCGAAGACGCGGTGGTGCAGGTCTTTTTTATCCGGGGCGGAAGGCTCATCGGCAGGGACCATTTTTACCTTCGGATTTCCAAAGATGAATCCATCGGGAGCATCCTGGACAGCTTTATCAAGCAGTATTACGGAGGAACACCGTTTATTCCGGGAGAACTGGTGCTGCCGGAGGAGCCGGAGGATCGGGAGCTGATCGAAGAGTGGCTCTCCGGGAAGCGGGGCACGAAAGTGGCGCTTCGGATCCCGAAAAAAGGAACCAAGGAAAAGCTGGTGGAGCTGGCGGTAAACAATGCCCGGCTCGTATTGAGCAAGGATAAGGAACGGTTGAAACGGGAGGAAGGGAGGACCATCGGGGCGGTGAAGGAGATTGCCGGGCTGCTGGGGATTGAGGGGATCACCCGGATGGAGGCCTATGATATTTCCAATACCAATGGATTCGAATCTGTAGGCTCCATGGTGGTGTATGAACGCGGAAAGCCGAAAAGGAATGATTACCGGAAGTTTAAGATCAAGGGGATCAAGGGCGCGGATGATTACGGCAGTATGCGGGAGGTGCTCACCCGGCGGTTTACCCACGGACTTCGGGAACGGGAGGAAAGCAGGGAACTGGGAGGATTTACGTCCTTTCCAGATCTGATCCTGATGGACGGCGGCAAGGGACAGGTCAATGTGGCGCTGCAGGTTCTGGACGCGCTGCATCTGGATATTCCGGTATGCGGCATGGTGAAGGACGATCACCACAGGACCAGGGGACTGTATTACCGGAATGAAGAGATTCCCATTGACCGCTCATCCCAGGCATTTCTCCTGGTTACCCGGATCCAGGATGAGGCCCACCGATTCGCCATTGAATACCACAAGCAGCTCCGGGGCAAAGGGCAGGTCCATTCCATACTGGACGATATTCCGGGGATCGGGCCCGCAAGGCGCAAGGCACTGATGCGTGAGTTCTCTTCTCTGGATGAGATCAAGGCAGCCACAGCGGAACGTCTGGCACAGATTCCGGAAATGAATGAAAAAGCGGCAGAATCCGTGTACAAATTCTTTCATTAATGATATACTATAAGATGCAGGAGGCGGAGCGCAGAATAAGCCCCGCTGTGAAAAGAAAAGAATTGTTTTGGTGGGGAGCATGGAATCGCCGCCCTATCGGCGGACGGCCTGCGGGAAAGAGCAGGATGCCGCGGGCGGCGGCCTCTGTATGACAGTTCTCAAGAAAGGAAAAAGTAAAGATGGGACAAGGCGTTAAGATTAGCGAGCTGGCGGAGAAAATGGGGTTAAAGAACCTGACTCCTGATGTGGATCTTGCAAATAAGCGGATCAATGTTCCGGAAGTAAACCGGCCGGCATTACAGCTTACGGGGTTTTTTGATCATTTTGCGTATGACAGGGTGCAGATCGTCGGATATGTGGAATATACGTATCTGCAGACACTGGAGGAGGACCGGAAGCAGCAGATCTATGATGAACTGCTGTCGCGCCAGGTGCCGTGTATCGTATTCAGCCGGAATCTGGAGCCGGAAGAGGAGCTTCTGGAGCTGGCCCGGAGCAGAGATATTCCTGTCATGCAGACGTCCAGGCAGACCAGTGCGTTTATGGGGGAACTGATCCGCTGGATGAACGTGAAGCTGGCTCCCTGCATTACGATCCACGGTGTGCTGGTGGACGTGTACGGCGTCGGCGTGCTGATCATGGGGGAAAGCGGAATCGGAAAGAGCGAAGCGGCTCTGGAGCTGATCAAGAGGGGGCACCGTCTTGTAACGGATGATGTGGTGGAGATCCGGAAGGTCAGTGACGACACACTGGTCGGCTCGGCGCCGGATATCACGAAGCATTTTATCGAGCTTCGGGGAATCGGGATCGTGGATGTGAAGTCCATGTTCGGTGTGCAGTGTGTCCGTGAGACGCAGAATATCGATCTGGTGATCACATTGGAGGAGTGGAACCGCGATAAGGAATACGACCGTCTGGGGCTGGAAGAGAACTATACGGAATTTTTAGGGAATAAGGTGGTCTGTCACAGCATCCCAATCCGTCCGGGACGGAATCTTCCGATCATCATGGAATCTGCGGCTGTCAACCACAGGCAGAAGAAGATGGGCTACAACGCGGCTCAGGAGCTGTACAAGCGGGTACAGGAGAATCTTGTGAAAAAGGGATAGGAGATCGTGTCATGAAGTATTGTTATGGAGTAGATATCGGCGGAACAACGGTAAAGATGGGGTTATTTGAGGAGAACGGTAATATCCTGGACAAGTGGGAGATCGTAACCCGGGTCGAGGATGAGGGGAAGGAGATCCTGCCGGATATTGCAGTCTCCATTCTGGAGAAGACGAAGGAGCACGGACTGGAAAAAACGGACATTATCGGGATCGGAGTGGGGGTTCCCGCACCGGTGACGGCAGACGGCATTGTCAACGGAAGCGCCAACCTGGGATGGACCTACAAGGAGGTCAAGCGGGAGCTGGAAGAGCTGACCGGCATCACCTCTGTCATCGGCAATGACGCCAATGTGGCCGCACTCGGCGAGATGTGGAAGGGCGGCGGAGCCGGACAGAAGAACATGGTGATGATCACCCTGGGCACCGGAGTCGGCGGCGGCGTGATCATCAATGGAAAGGTGATCACAGGAGAACACGGCGCAGGCGGCGAGGTGGGCCATCTCTGTGTGAATTACGATGAACCGGATACCTGCGGCTGCGGAAACCACGGATGCCTGGAGCAGTATGCGTCCGCCACCGGGATCGTACGGCTGGCGAAGAAACGTCTGGAGTGGGATACCCGGGAAACGGCATTGAAGAAAGAGAGCGTTACGGCAAAGGACGTATTCGATGCGGTAAAGGCAGGAGACACGGTGGCTATCGATGTGGCGGAGGAATTTGGAAAATATCTGGCCAGCGGCCTGGTCAACCTGGCCGTGATCGCGGATCCGGCCGTGATCGTGATCGGCGGCGGAGTATCCAAGGCAGGAGAGATCCTGATTCCGTTTATCGAAAAGCCCTACAGGGAAAAAGCGTTCTTTGCAAACCGGAAAATCGAATTTAAGCTGGCGACACTGGGCAACGATGCCGGGATCTGCGGATCGGCAAAGATGATGCTGGATGCCTGAGAAGGAAAATGTAGCAGATGTGCTTCGGCGCAGGTGTGCGTCAGAACGTATACTTTTTATTCATACAAAAGACCTGTCGATGACAGGTTTTTTGTATGAATTCGAAAGATTTTCTTAAATTTCCTGATATATATGAACTTTTTGTTTTTTTTCTTTATTTAGAAAAACAAATTTGGTATAATATGAATTGCGCCAAAGCGCAAGCAGGTCATCAATTTTCTGGCGAAAATTGGTGACAAATATAATAAAAATCATGTATAAAGGAGGGCAGGATTCATGAATTACGGAAAAGAACATCTGGAGAAACGAAAAAAAGAGATCTCCTCGAAAAAAAATATGCAGAAAAAGCGGGTGGGAGTCCGTTTTTTCAAGGCCCTGATCATCTGTGTCCTTCTGACTGCGGTGGTTGGTGTCGGAGGTGTGGGTTATTTTGTAAAGAAGATCCTTGACAACAGCCCGACCGTGACTCCTTCCCAGGTCAAGCCAACAGGCTATATATCGGTGGTTCGCGCGAAGGACGGGACGCAGACGGAAGAATTTTTACGGGCCGGCTCCAACCGTGTTTATAAATCAATCGAAGAGATTCCGGATTATCTGGGCAAAGCATTCGTCGCTATTGAGGACGAGCGTTTTTACCAGCATAACGGGATCGACCTTCAGGGTATCATCCGAGCCGGGGTAAAGGGAATCACATCAGGTAATTTTGATGAGGGAGCCAGTACCCTGACCCAGCAGCTGATCAAAAATAATGTATTTATCAACTTCATGGATGAAAAGACATTTTATGACAGGCTGGAGCGAAAGATCCAGGAGCAGTTCCTTGCCATAGAGATCGAGAAGCAGATGTCCAAGGATGAGATCCTGGAAGCCTATATGAATACCATCAATCTGGGGCAGAGCTGCCTCGGAGTGCAGAGCGCGGCGGAGCGGTATTTCGGCAAGGACGTGTCGGAGCTGACGCTTTCGGAGAGCGCTCTGATCGCGGGGATCACCCAAAGCCCGTCCGGGTATGACCCGATCCTCCACCCGGAAGCCAATCGGGGACGTCGGGAGGACGTGCTGGATCATATGCTGGATCAGGATTATATTTCCCAGGCGGCCTATGACGAGGCGATGGCCGATACGGACGCGGTCTATGAGCGGATTGTCCAGACACCGCCGGTGCAGAATACAACGCCCTATTCCTACTTTAACGATCAGCTCTACGCGCAACTGATCCAGGATCTTCAGGAGCGGAAGGGCTATACGGAGGCGCAGGCCCAGACCACGGTTCTCAGCGGCGGCCTGGATATCACGTCTACCCAGGATCTTCGGATCCAGGCAATCTGCGACGAGGAGGTTGCCAACAGCGCGGTTTATCCCCCGGGGACAGAGTACGGCCTGGATTTTGCGCTGACGATTTACCGGGAAAACGGAGAGATTGAGAATTATAGCAAGGAGATGCTGGAAGAGTATGTGAAAGGCGCGTGGGGACGGGAGTACGCATTGCTGTTCTCCTCGCCGGAGGAGGCGGAGCAGGCGATCAACGAGTACAAATCCACGCTGGGGATCACGGAAGCGGATACCGTAGAAGAGTGGAGGGATATCACACCTCAGCCCCAGACCTCGGTAGTGCTCATGGACCAGCATTCCGGAGAGGTTCTGGCTGTGGTCGGCGGAAGAGGACAGAAGACGGCCAGCCTTTCTTTGAACCGGGCGACGGATTCCACCCGGCAGCCGGGATCCTGCTTTAAGCCATTGTCTGCCTATGCGCCGGCCATCGACGCGGCGGGATATACACTGGCGACTCCGATTCCGGATAAGGGGCCTTTCCAATATCCTAACGATCCGAACAAGAAGGCGAACAACTGGGACGGCATTTATCTGGGAAGCGCGACGGTGCGCTACGCCATCCTGCATTCCATGAACGTATGTGCCTTGGAGACCCTGCAGGCGATCACTCCTCAGCTGGGCTATGATTATCTGATCAATTTCGGATTTACTACGATCGTGAATTATGATAATCCGGCGTATCCGGACTATACCGATGTCCAGCTTCCAACCGCCCTCGGCGGTCTGACCCTGGGTGTTACAAATCTGGAGCTGACGGCAGCCTATGCGACCATTGCCAACAACGGAACGTATATCAAACCGGTCCTGTACAGCAAGGTTCTGGATCATGACGGCAATGTACTGCTGGATAACGAGATCAAGGACAGCCATCAGGTGCTTAAGGATACGACGGCCGCGCTGCTGACAAGCGCCATGCAGGATGTGGTCACCAGAGGTACCGGTACGGCGGCGCAGATGTACAACATGCCGGTATCAGGCAAGACCGGTACGTCAGAGTACAGCCGCGACCTGTGGTTTTCCGCATATACGCCGTACTTTACGGCTTCCGTATGGGGCGGATACGACTGCGGCAAGCCGATGGAAAATATCTATAACCAGGTATGGCATGAAGTGCTCTGGAAAAACATCATGAATCGGGTGCACGAAGGCCTGCAGCGTCAGGAATTTACCATGCCGCCGACCATCCAGCAGAAAACGATCTGTCAGCAGACAGGCTTTCTGGCGACCAGCAGTTGTCCGGCCTTAACGGAATATTTTGCGGAAAATGCGCCTACGGTGAGCTGCTCCGGACATTACCGGGCTCCTGTGGTGGAAGAAAAGGAAGACGATGATAAGGAGGGTGACGGGGATTCAACCACCTCCGAAAGCGGTTCTTCGTCTGACGGTGAGGGTGGAAGTACCGGCGGTACAACCGGAGGAAGCTCTTCGGGCGGAACCACTTCCGGCGGAACCACATCGGGATCCTCCGGAGGATCTGACAGCTCTACAACGGAATAAACAGAGAGGAAAAAGGCATAGTCAGAGATGCATCCGGGCTGCGATCCGCGGACGGTCAGGCCGCGGATCGCGGCACCTCTGGCTATGTCTTTTATGAAGCACTGCCGTAATGCCTGACACAGATACATGATGCTGAAAACACAAGGAGGAAGAGAGTATGAGCTTTATAATGGAAAAGAAACTGCCGACCCCGAAGGAGATCAAGGAACTGTATCCGATGTCTGCGGAGGTGGCAAAATGTAAGGAGGAGAAGGACAAGGAGCTGCAGGATGCCATCAGTGGAAGAAGCGACCGTTTTATTGTCATCATCGGACCGTGTTCGGCGGACAATGAGGAGGCTGTATGCGATTATATCAGTCGTCTGGTGCGGGTCCAGGAGGCCGTCATGGAGAAAGTGATCATTGTACCGAGGGTTTATACCAATAAGCCGCGGACTACGGGGGAAGGATATAAGGGGATGTTCCACCAGCCGGATCCGGAGAAGGCGCCGAACCTTCTGGCAGGCCTGGTTGCGATCCGCCATCTGCATATGCGGGTGCTGGAGCAGTTCCGGCTTCCGGTCGCGGACGAGATGCTCTACTCGGAGAATTACCGTTATCTGTCCGATATCTTATCCTATGTGGCTGTGGGCGCGCGCTCTGTGGAGGACCAGCAACACCGCCTGGTATCCAGCGGGATCGAGGTTCCGGTGGGGATGAAGAACCCTACCAGCGGAGATTTTTCTGTGATGCTCAATTCGGTTGTGGCGGCGCAGCACGGCCATAATTTCCTGTACCGCGGGTGGGACGCGACCACAAGCGGCAACCCGTACGCCCATGTGATCCTGCGGGGCGGCGTCAACCAGTATGGGCGTACACTGCCCAACTACCACTATGAAGACCTGATGCGGCTGTGGGAGATGTACCAGGAAAGGAAGCTGGCGAACCCGGCCTGCATCATTGATGCCAACCATTCCAATTCCGGAAAGAGGTATAAGGAGCAGATTCGGATCGTGAAGGAGGTACTGCACAGTCGTGCGCACTCACGGGAGATCCGCAGGCTGGTAAAGGGCGTGATGATCGAAAGCTATCTCGAGGAAGGCCGCCAGGACATTGGCTGCGGCAATCACGTTTACGGCAGGTCCATCACGGATCCCTGCCTTGGATGGGAGGACTCGGAGCGGCTGCTGTATGAGATTGCGGAGAGGTGTTAGGAGTTGTCGAAAAATGCCGCGGTTGTTTATGCGGCAGGCCCACAGACAGGAAGGCAGGTTTGAGAGAGATGGATTACCGTACCGTGTATGAATGTGGAAAAGGGGAGATCGTAGAAAAAAAATCTCGTTTTATCGGGGAGGTGTTTCCGGTGGAAACGGAAGAGGAGGCGGCGGAGATTCTGGGGAATATTAAGAAACAGTACTGGGACGCGCGCCATCACTGCTGGGCATACGTGATCGGAGAGGAACAGGTCCAGGAACGGTTCAGTGACGATGGGGAACCGGGAGGGACAGCCGGGAAACCGATCCTGGAGGTGATCCGGGGGCATGGCCTGAAAAATGTCCTTGTGGTGGTGACCCGGTATTTCGGCGGAACCCTGCTTGGAACCGGCGGTCTGGTGCGTGCCTATACCCAGTCGGCTCAGGCGGGGATTGCCGCAAGTACGCTGATTACGAAGATAGACGGGTATGAATTGAAGATCGAGACGGATTATTCCGGGCTGGGAAAGCTGCAGTACCTTCTGGCTCAGCGCGGCCTTCCCACGGTTGACGCGGATTATGCGGAGACGGTGACTCTTTCCACTCTGGTTGCGGCTGGAGAAGAGAAGGCGTTTATAAAGGCAGTCACGGAAGCGACCAATGCCCAGGCTGCTGTACGGCGGGAACGGGCTTGCAGGTTCGCTTATCAGGAAGGCGAGGCGGTGATATTTTAAGGCACAGCAGACCCCAGACACGCCCGCTGCGCAGATGATCCTCTGCATATGCGGCTTTTCTCTGAGGTTCCTGTTGTGCCCAACACTCGTATAAAACAGCCCCCAGCAAGTGATGAGCTTGCTGGGGGCTGTTTTTTAGTGTGCCGCGGTTCTTAATGGAATTCAGGCTCAATCAGGCCGAAGGCTCCGTCTTTTCTCTTATAGACTACATTGACCTCGTCAGTCTCCGCATTGCTGAATACGAAGAAATTATGTCCGAGCAGTTCCATCTGGATACAGGCATCCTCGGGGAACATAGGCTTGATCCCGAACTTCTTGGTACGGACGATCCGGATCTCGCCGTCTTCTTCGGAGTCTTCCTCGGACTCGAAAAATTCCTTTTTAAAATTACTTGGAGAGGCTGCAGCGGTGGGATGTCCCTGGCTGCGCGCGACCAGCTTGTTTTTATATTTACGGAGCTGACGCTCGATCACCTCTTCTACCAGGTCAATGGATACGTACATGTCATTGCTTGTCTGCTCGGAACGAATGATATTGCCCTTCACGGGGATCGTGACCTCGATCTTCTGCCGTTCCTTCTCCACACTGAGCGTTACGATGATTTCGGTTTCAGGAGTGAAATACCTTTCCAGTTTTGCGAGTTTTTGTTCAATTGTGCTTTTCAGTCCGGGTGTTACTTCGATGTTTTTTCCACTGATAATAAATTTCATGCAGATCAACTCCTTTACTCATATTAGACTTGTCCCTATTATAACATGAAAAGGAGTTAATGTATAGAACGAATCACTTCAGTTCTTGTAATTTTCCCATCCGTGATCTTGGCAATGCGCAGGGCGCAGTCCGGGAAGTAGATGCATGCGCCGACCCCCGGATAGGTATCCTCTTCCCGCAGCTTTTTCAGAAGGATGTCCCGCAGCGTCTCGTTCTCCTCATAGGGAAGGTTGAGATGGAGGAGTCGGTTGACGCTTCGCACTTTCTGGCTGGCACGGAAGAGAATCTTGTCGGACTCGTCAAAAGTCACGAACAGGAACTTGCGGGTGGCAAACAGGATGGCGATGGAGACCACGCCGATCAGGCTGTTGATCGGGGAGGAATGGTCGATGATAATCTGCCTTGCGATGGCAAAAAGCAGAACCTCATACATGGTTTGTGGGGAATGGAAATAGAGCATGCGCACCATCTCGATCCCGATGGCCAGGTTAAAGCAGGTGGTCAGCAGATCGTCATAGTTCGGATATTTGTTAAAATCCGACAGATTGCCGAAGGTCAGGATCAGCCGGACAGTCATGATCAGGATACCGGCTGCCAGGAGCAGTGCGATGACGTACTCCAGAAGATTGGTCAGACGCTTTAAAAATAAAGTCATATATTCTTTCATTGTCCGGCTGCCTCCTTTGCGGATTGTATTTTTCTGCCCCTGCCGTATGCCTGGCTGCGGGGCAGATCCGTTATTTCTGTTGATTCTGATTGCTGCGTTTGCGCAGTCTGGAATCCAGGATCTTTTTCCGGATGCGCAGGGACTTCGGAGTGACCTCCAGAAGCTCGTCCGTGTCAATAAAATCCAGCGCCTGCTCCAGACTCAGGATATGAGGCGGGGTCAGACGAAGGGCTTCATCCGCGCTGGACGACCGGGTGTTGGTCAGGTGCTTGGTCTTGCAGACATTCAGCTCGATATCGTCCGTTTTCGCGTTCTGCCCCACCACCATGCCGGAATAGACCTTTTCGCCGGGGCCGATGAACAGGGTGCCCCGCTCCTGGGCGCTGTATAGTCCGTAAGTGACGGACTCGCCGGTCTCAAACGCGATCAGGGAACCCTGCTTCCGGTACTGAATGTCTCCTTTGTATGGAGCATAGCCGTCAAAGCTGGTGTTCAGGATCCCATTTCCCTTGGTATCGGTCAGAAATTCGCCCCGGTATCCGATCAGCCCCCGGGCCGGGATGGAAAATTCCAGACGGGTATATCCGCTGCCGATGCTGTTCATGCCCTGCAGCTCCCCTTTCCGCTGGCTGAGCTTGTCAATGACGGTGCCGGTAAATTCGTCGGGGACATCTACGAACGCGGCTTCCATGGGCTCCAGTTTTTTCCCGTTTTCATCGGTCTTGTACAGCACCTCGGCCTTGCTGACCGCAAATTCATAGCCCTCCCGGCGCATATTCTCGATCAGTACGGACAGATGGAGTTCCCCGCGTCCGGAAACCTTATAGTTGTCCGCGTTTTCCGTCTCCTCCACCCGGAGGCTGACATCGGTGTTCAACTCCCGGAACAGACGGTTGCGGATATGCCGGGAGGTGACATACTTGCCCTCCTGTCCGGCGAAGGGACTGTCGTTGACGATGAACTGCATGGAGATCGTAGGCTCGGAAATCTTCTGGAACGGGATGGGGGTCGGATTCTCGGGGGAGCACAGGGTATCTCCGATGGAAATGTCGGAGATACCGGAGATGGCAACGATGGAACCGATGCCTGCTTCCTTTACATCTACCTTATTCAATCCGTCAAATTCATAGAGCTTGCTGATCTTGACCTTCTGCTGTTTGTCCGGGTCATGGTGGTTCATCAGGAGCACCTCCTGATTCACGGAGATGGTACCGTTATCCACCTTGCCCACGCCGATGCGGCCCACATATTCATTGTAGTCGATGGTGCTGATCAGGACCTGGGTGGGCGCGTCGGGATCCCCCTCCGGAGCCGGGATATAATTCAGGATCGTCTCGAACAGTGGTTCCATGTTCTTTTCCTCGTCCGTCAGATCCAGCACGGCCACACCTGCCTTTGCGGACGCATAGACAAAGGGGCATTCCAGCTGTTCGTCGGAGGCGTCCAGATCCATGAACAGCTCCAGCACTTCATCGATCACCTCATCCGGGCGAGCTTCGGGACGGTCAATCTTGTTGATGCACACGATGACCGGAAGATCCAGCTCCAGTGCCTTGCGCAGTACGAATTTGGTCTGTGGCATGGCGCCCTCGAAGGCATCCACTACAAGGACGACACCGTTGACCATCTTGAGCACACGCTCCACCTCGCCGCCGAAATCCGCGTGTCCCGGGGTATCGATGATATTGATCTTGGTGCCCTTGTAGAATACGGCAGTGTTCTTGGACAGGATCGTGATGCCGCGTTCCCGCTCGATATCGTTGGAATCCATGACACGCTCCGCCACTTCCTGATTTTCACGGAATACGCCGCTCTGCTTTAAAAGCTCATCTACCAGGGTCGTCTTGCCGTGGTCTACATGAGCGATGATCGCAATATTTCTTACATCTTCTCGTTTGGTCTTCATGATGTGATACCTCTTTCTAATATCAATAAAGTATAAAATAACTGCTGCATATTTACAGCGTACTCATTCTATCATAAAATATAGAGGAAAAAAAGAGGAAAATTGTCGAGAGAAAATGTCGAACGATTTAGGGGGGATTTTTGTTCTATCCGGAGACAGCCCGACATAAAATTAGTAGTGACTCAAAAATACCGCACAGAGGAAGGGAGACCTATAAATTATGTCAGATAAGATTATTGAAAACAACCAGGTAACGATCATGGGTGAGGTGGCGTCCGGATTTACATACAGCCATGAAGTCTTCGGAGAAGGCTTTTATATGGTAGACGTGCTGGTACGTCGGCTGAGCAATTCCGAGGACCGGATCCCGCTGATGATCTCAGAACGGCTGATTGACGTGACACAGGATTACACCGGAGAATTTATCATGGTATCCGGACAGTTCCGATCCTACAACAGGCATGAGGAGCAGAAGAACCGCCTTGTACTGTCCGTGTTTGTACGGGAAGCAGAATTTATCGAGGAGGAGCTGGACGGGGCAAAGACCAACCATATCCTTCTGGAGGGCTACATCTGCAAGAAGCCCATTTATCGGAAGACACCGCTTGGGAGGGAGATCGCGGACCTGCTTCTGGCAGTGAACCGCCCCTATGGAAAATCAGATTATATCCCCTGTATCTGCTGGGGCAGGAACGCGCGCTACGCGTCCGGCTTCGAGGTGGGGGAGCATGTCCGGATATTGGGCAGGATCCAGAGCCGGGATTATGTGAAAAAAATATCAGAGACAGAGACAGAGACGCGGACGGCATACGAGGTATCCGTCAGCAAGCTGGAATGCCCGGAGGAGGATTAGAAGAGAGCAATATAGAATCGTTTAAAATAGCAGTCCTATGAAAAGTGAAAAGTTTGTTAAAGGGATATCATTTATTGAGGAATCTTCTCAAATGTGATATCCTTTATTTATGTCTGAGACCTTTTGGGTTACTATTCGCAGCCGGTCAGGCCGTGAATTGAGACTTTTTTCGGGCGGCAGGCTCATATCATAGACGAGGAGGAGAACAACATGATAAATGTTTTGATGCATGGATGCAATGGGAGGATGGGACAGATGATCACCGGCCTGGTGAAGGAGGATCCGGGAATCTCGATCGCGGCGGGAGTAGACACCTATCAGGAGGTGCAGAATCCCTATCCGGTCTTTGACACGATCGCAAAATGCGATGTCAGCGTGGATGTGGTGATTGACTTCTCTACGGCATCCGCGCTGGAGGACGTTCTGACGTACTGTGTGGAAAAGCAGATCCCGGCGGTGCTCTGTTCCACGGGCTATTCGGAGGAGCAGCTGAAAAAAATTGCCGAGGCATCGGAAAAAACGGCGGTCCTGAAGTCCGCGAATATGTCTATGGGGATCAATCTGCTGCTGAAGCTTCTGAAGGACGCGGCAAAGGTGCTTGCCCCGGCAGGATATGACATGGAGCTGGTGGAACGCCATCATAACCAGAAGCTGGACGCCCCCAGCGGTACGGCGCTGGCGCTGGCGGATTCCATCAACGAAGCGCTGAACGGAGAATATCACTATGTATATGACAGAAGCCAGGCGCGTCAGAAGAGAGACGGGAAGGAGATCGGGATTTCCGCGGTCCGCGGCGGGACGATCGTGGGAGAGCATGAAGTGATCTTTGCAGGTGTGGACGAGGTGATCGAGTTTAAGCATACCGCGTTTTCCAGAAGCGTTTTCGGCAAAGGAGCCGTGGAGGCTGCGAAATTCCTGGCGGGAAAGCCGGCAGGGATGTATGATATGAGCGACGTGATTCAGCTTTAGGAGGGGCGGAACTATATTCCATAGGACGCAAATGAGGGACGTTTGAATGAAGAATTTAGAGACAAGATATCTGGAACGGCTGTCGGATTTGTACCCAACGATCGCGGCGGCGTCTACGGAGATCATTAATTTACAGGCGATCTTAAATCTGCCGAAGGGGACGGAGCATTTTATTACGGATGTGCACGGCGAGTACGAGGCATTTGCCCATGTGCTGAAGAACGGTTCCGGGTCTGTGCGCCGCAAGATTGATGAGGTCTTCGGCAATACATTGAGTACAAAGGAAAAACGGTCTCTGGCGACGCTGATCTATTATCCGAGGGAGAAGATGCGGATCGTAAGGAAGACAGAGGATAATATGGAGGACTGGTACAAGGTCAACCTGTACCGCTTGATTGAGGTGAGCAAGCGGGCGGCGAGCAAGTATACCCGCTCCAAGGTGCGCAAAGCCCTGCCGAAGGATTTTGCCTATGTCATTGAGGAGCTGATCACGGAGAAGGCGGAGGTCAACGATAAGGAATCCTACTACAATGAGATCATCATGACGATCATCCGGATCGGCAGGGCGGAAGGGTTTATTGCGGCGATCTCCTCCTTGATCCAGCGGCTGGTCGTGGATCACCTTCATATTGTGGGAGATATCTATGACCGGGGACCGGGACCGCATATCATCATGGACAAGCTGATGAACTACCATTCCCTGGATATTCAGTGGGGGAATCATGATGTGCTGTGGATGGGGGCCGCGGCTGGGCAGCGGGGCTGTATTGCCAATGCCATCCGGATCTGCGCGCGCTATGGGAATCTGGATATTCTGGAGGACGGGTACGGCATCAATCTCCTGCCGCTGGCGTCTTTTGCCATGCGTGTCTATGAGACGGATCCCTGTACCTGCTTTACCCTGAAAGGACAGGACAATACGATCAGCAAAGCGGAGATGGAGATGAACCTGCGGATCCATAAGGCAATCTCCGTGATCCAGTTTAAGGTGGAGGGACAGATCGTCCAGCGGCAGAAGGGATTTCACATGGAGGACCGGGCACTGCTCCACAGGATTGATTACGAGAAAGGAACCATTACCCTGAATGGAAAGGAATATGCTATGCTGGATATGAATTTCCCGACTATTGACCCGAAGGATCCGTATGCGCTGTCCGGGGAGGAAGAGGAAGTGATGGAACGCCTGGAACGCGCGTTTCTGGGCTGCGAGAAGCTGCAGGAGCATATGCGGCTTCTGCTGACGAAGGGAAACCTCTACATGGTGCACAACAACAACCTGCTGTATCACGGATGCGTGCCGCTGAATGAGGACGGGAGCCTGCGGGAGGTGAGCCTTTTCGGACATACCTTCAAGGGGCGTTCCCTGTATGACGCGCTGGACCGCTATGTGCGCAAGGGCTTCTTTGCTCTGGACGAGCAGGACCGGGAAAACGGAAAGGACATCATGTGGTATATCTGGCTGAGCCCGGATTCCCCGCTGTTCGGCAAGGACAAGATGGCTACCTTCGAGCGGTATTTCCTGGCGGAGAAGGAGACCCATGTGGAAAAGAAAAAACCATATTATAAGCTTCTCGAAAAGGAGGACGTGATCGACAATGTGATGCGGGAATTCGGTCTGTCGCCGGAGAGCGCTTACATCGTCAACGGCCATGTTCCGGTGAAGCGTAAAAATGGAGAAAGCCCGGTCAAATGCAACGGCAAAGTGATGGTCATTGACGGAGGATTTTCCAAGGCATACCAGAAGGAGACCGGGATCGCAGGCTATACTCTGATCTATAATTCCTACGGGCTTCGCCTGGTGGCGCATGAGCCTTTCGAATCTACAGAGGCGGCTATCGAGCGGGAAAGCGATATCCACTCCGAGAGCGTGATCATCAAGCGGGTGATGGAACGGCGGCTGGTGGGTGATACGGACGCCGGCATGGACCTGGGAGAGCGGATCTCGGATCTGGAAGCGCTGCTTGCGGCGTACCGGAGCGGCGAGATCAAGGAGAAGCGTTAAAAAGTGATGGCTGAGTATGCCCAAGGGCATCCCATCATGGCCAGGCGGCCATTTCATAAGGTATAGTTTTTTGTATCTTTGGAAAATATTTTTAGAAAAAATTTCCATACATAGTATCCGGAACTTTGCGGATATTACATGTATGAAAAAATATTTTTTGAAAGGGAGAAAAAACTATGAAAAGATATAAGAAGCTTCTATTATTAATGGTATGTACCGGTGTGATCGGGAGTATGACTGCCTGCGGCAGGAACAATGATACCAATGGCGCGGACCAGACAGACACGGAGAATGTGGATCGGAACGACAATATGAATGATGCTACCGGCGGGAACAGCAGCACCAACAAAAACAATACCACCAACGGGACCAACAAGAACAACGGGTCCGATAAGAACAACACGACGAATGGAACCAACAAGAACAATACGACCAATGGAACCGATGGGAATAACGGAACCACCAACAATAACGGAACCACCGACAGAAATGAAGGGGACGGCGTGATCGGGGATGCGATAGATGATGTAAGGGACGGCATTGATGATGTGGCAGATGACGTCAATAACAGATAGTTACAGGAACCGTCTGATCAAGGTTTGACGCGTAACAACTGACAGCAGCTATACTGAGCGGCAGATTTCATCAGCCGTGAGGATAGCACAAAGGCAGGGGAGCCGGGGATGCAGTACGGCTCCTTTTTCCATATTTCAGGATCGTCTTATATTTTCATGCGACATCATATTTGTAATCTTCGATCAGAATAAAGGGAGTTCCATGTAAACGGTGCGGTGAGACAGAGAAGGACAGGAGCGGGAAGATGAGGTTCAGACCTTGTATTGATATACATAACGGAAAAGTAAAACAGATCGTAGGAGGAAGCCTCAAGGATCAGGGAGACCAGGCAAAGACCAATTTTGCTTCGGAGCTGGACGCGGCTTATTATGCGAAGCTGTACAGAAAGGACGGGCTCGCGGGCGGGCACATGATCCTTCTGAATGGTCAGGATTCCCCTTACTATGAGGCAGACAGGAGGCAGGCATTTTCCGCGCTGCGGGAATATCCCGGGGGCCTGCAGATCGGAGGAGGGATCACGGCGGACAATGCGGGTGATTTTCTCGAAGCAGGCGCCAGCCACGTGATCGTGACCTCCTATGTATTTCAAAACGGAGTGTTTCAGAGGGAAAATCTGGAAAAGCTGAAGCGCGCGGTGGGACGGGAGCATATCGTCCTGGACTTAAGCTGCCGGAAGCGGGACGGGGCATACTATATTGTGACGGATCGCTGGCAGACCTTTACGGAGGTAAAGCTGGAGCGGGGAACATTGGAAGCACTGGCGGGAGAGTGTGATGAATTTTTGATCCACGGGGTCGATGTGGAGGGCAAGTCCTCGGGAGTGGAGGAAGAGCTGGTACGGCTGCTGGCAGAATGGAACGGTGCGGAGATGACCTATGCAGGGGGCATCGGAAGTATGGAGGAACTGGAGCATTTCCGCGGGATCAGCGGCGGGAGGCTGGACTTTACCATCGGGAGCGCGCTGGATCTGTTCGGTGGAAATATCCCCTACCGGGAGCTTTGCAGAATGAAAACAACTTGAAAATCCACAGGATTTGATATAAGATAAGTCCAGCGGTTTTTTTCAAATTTCCCCTGGAGTTTGTTAATAAACTATGAATCTGTTGAATTTGAGGGAAGTTAGTGTTAAAATACAATCTGAATAAACATAAGAAGGAGTTAATTGCAGATTATGGGCTTGATAGAGAAAATATTTGGTACGCACAGCGAAAACGAACTGAAGCGTATTTACCCGATCGTAGACCGGATCGAGGCATTGGAGCCTGAGATGCAGGCGCTCAGTGATGAGGAGCTCAAGGGCAAGACCCGGGAGTTCCGGGCGCGGCTGGAGGAAGGCGAGACCCTGGATGACCTTCTGCCGGAGGCATTTGCGGCTGTCAGGGAAGCGGCGGTCAGAAGCTTAGGCATGCGGCATTACCGGGTTCAGCTGATCGGCGGTGTGATCCTGCATCAGGGCAGGATCGCGGAGATGAGGACTGGAGAAGGTAAGACGCTGGTATCTACGCTGCCGGCATATCTGAACGCGCTGCCGGGAGAAGGCGTCCACATTGTCACGGTCAATGACTATCTGGCAAAGCGTGACGCGGAGTGGATGGGCAAGGTACATGAATTCCTGGGACTGACAGTGGGCGTCGTGCTCAACAGCATGGACAATGACGAGCGCCGTAAGCAGTATAACTGTGATATCACCTATGTGACCAACAATGAACTGGGATTTGATTATCTCCGCGACAATATGGTCATCTACAAGGAGCAGCTGGTGCAGCGGGGGCTCCATTACGCGATCATCGACGAGGTGGACTCGGTCCTGATTGACGAGGCAAGGACGCCGCTGATCATTTCCGGACAGAGCGGCAAGTCTACGAAGCTCTATGAAGCCTGCGATATCCTGGCAAGACAGCTGGAGCGGGGCGAGGCCAGCGGCGAATTTTCCAAGATGAATGCCATCATGGGAGAGGAGATCGAAGAGACCGGAGATTACATTGTCAATGAAAAGGAAAAGTCTGTCAACCTGACCGAGGACGGTGTGAAGAAGGTGGAGAAGTTCTTCCATCTGGAAAACCTGGCCGATCCGGAGAACTTAGAGGTTCAGCACAACATCATCCTTGCGCTGCGGGCGCACAATCTGATGTTCCGCGACCAGGATTATGTGGTGACCCCGGAAGGAGAGGTGGTCATCGTTGACGAATTTACCGGACGTATCATGCCGGGACGGCGCTATTCGGATGGACTCCATCAGGCCATTGAAGCGAAGGAGCATGTGAAGGTCAGGCGGGAGAGCAAGACCCTGGCAACCATTACCTTCCAGAACCTGTTCAATAAATTCGAGAAGAAGAGCGGTATGACCGGTACCGCGCTGACAGAGGAAAAGGAATTCCGGGATATTTACGGGATGGACGTCGTAGAGATCCCCACCAACCTTCCGGTCCAGAGAAAGGATCTGGACGACGCGGTCTATAAGACGAAGGAAGGAAAGTACCGGGCGGTCGTGGAAGCGGTCAAAGAAGCTCATGCCACAGGACAGCCGGTTCTGGTGGGTACCATTACCATCGAGGTATCGGAGCTTTTGAGCAAGATGCTGAAAAAGCAGGGCATCCAGCACAATGTCCTGAACGCCAAGTTCCATGAGATGGAAGCGGAGATCGTGGCGGATGCCGGGCTGCACGGGGCTGTGACCATCGCCACCAATATGGCGGGCCGTGGTACGGATATCAAGCTGGACGAGGAGGCCAAGGCAGCCGGCGGATTGAAGATCATCGGTACGGAGCGGCACGAGTCCAGGCGGATCGATAACCAGCTCCGGGGACGTTCCGGACGTCAGGGCGACCCGGGAGAATCCCGCTTTTACATTTCCCTGGAGGATGACCTGCTGCGTCTGTTCGGTTCCGAGAAGCTGATGAGCGTGTTCAATACGCTGGGCGTGGAAGAGGACGAACAGATCGAACATAAGATGCTTTCCAGCGCCATTGAGAAGGCGCAGAAGAAGATAGAGAGCAACAACTTCGGAATCCGTAAGAACCTGCTGGAATATGACCAGGTCATGAATGAACAGAGGGAGATCATCTACGGGGAACGCCGCCGGGTGCTGGACGGAGAGAGCATGCGGGATACGGTTTACAACATGATCACCGAGTATGTGGAGAATACCGTAGACCGGTATGTATCCGCGGAAGTGGATTCGGAAGAGTGGGATCTGGCCGGACTGGATGTGGCGCTCCATGGGGTGATCCCGCAGCTTGTGCTTCCGCCTGCAAAGGAAGTCGAGGACATGCAGCAGAAAGAGCTGAAGCATCTGCTCAAGGAACGGGCTGTCAAGGCATACGAGGCGAAGGAAGCGGAGTTCCCGGAGCCGGAGCATATCCGGGAATTGGAGCGTGTTGTGCTGCTCAAGGCCATTGACGGAAGATGGATGGACCACATCGACGACATGGATCAGCTCCGTCAGGGAATCGGCCTGCAGGCATACGGCAACCGGGATCCTCTGGTAGAGTACAAGATGATGGGATACGACATGTTCGGTGAGATGACCAATGCCATTGCCGAGATCACCATCCGTACCCTGTTCCACGTGCGGGTAGAGCAGAAGGTGGAGCGGGAGCAGGTTGCCAAGGTGACCGGCACCAACAAGGACGACAGCGCGGCGCGCGCCCCGAAGCGGCGTGACACGAAGAAAGTCTATCCCAACGACCCGTGTCCCTGCGGCAGCGGCAAGAAGTATAAGCAATGCTGCGGAAGGAAATGATCATATCCAGAACGGCAGCAGACGGGTCTGTGGTCTGCCGTGTGAACAGTCTAAAAAATAAAATTAAAATGAAAGAGGTGATTAAGGTGGTTTTATTAGATGAATTAAAAGCAACTCTGCTTGCATATGAAGAACCGCTGAAAGATTTGAGGGATTCACTTTGACTTAGCGTCAAAGAAGGAAAGAATCGAAGAGCTGGAAAGAAATATTGAAGAACCGGGATTCTGGGATAAGCCGGAGGAATCCCAGCACACGATGAAGGAACTGAAAAGCCTTCAGGATTCGGTCAAACAGATCGAGGGAATGTTTGCGGACCATGAGGATCTGGGGCTTCTGATCGAGATGAGTGAGGAAGAGCCGGATGAGGACACGATCGCGGAGATTCAGGAGGAGCTGGAGCGTTTCAAGGCGGAATTTGAAGAGCTGCGGATTCAGACTCTTCTGACCGGGGAGTACGATAAGAGCAACGCCATCGTGACGCTGCACGCGGGGGCCGGGGGAACCGAGTCCTGCGACTGGACGGGAATGCTCTACCGGATGTACAGCCGGTGGGCGGAGAAAAAAGGCTTTTCTCTGGAAGTTCTGGACTACCTGGAAGGGGATGTGGCCGGGATCAAGGGCGTGACCTTTGAGGTGTCCGGCGAGAATGCCTACGGATTCCTGCGCTCGGAGAAGGGAGTACACCGTCTGGTGCGGATTTCCCCGTTCAATGCGGCGGGCAAGCGGCAGACGTCATTTTCTTCCTGTGACGTGATCCCGGATATTGAGGATGACATTGAGATCGACATCAATGACGATGACCTTCGGATCGATACATACCGCTCCAGCGGTGCGGGAGGCCAGCACATCAACAAGACCTCCTCGGCGATCCGGATCACCCATCTTCCTACGGGAATCGTGGTACAGTGCCAGAATGAACGTTCCCAGCATCAGAACAAGGACAAGGCCATGCAGATGCTGAAATCCAAGCTGTATGTGCTGAAACAGCAGGAGCAGGCGGAGAAGATGTCCGATATCCGCGGAGATATCAAGGACATCAATTTCGGAAATCAGATCCGCTCTTACGTGATGCAGCCATACACGATGGTCAAGGACCATCGGACCAATGCGGAGATCAGCAATGTGGGCAGCGTGATGGACGGCAATATTGATCCGTTTATCAATGCCTATCTGAGCGCTTCCGGTAAATAATAGAAAGGAAAGAGAGAAAAAGATGGTAAATATAGCAGTAATGGGGTATGGTACGGTAGGCTCCGGCGTGGTGGAGGTGATCAACACCAACGGGGCGCGTATCAACCAGAGGATCGGCGACGAGCTCCGTATCAAGTATGTGCTGGATCTGCGGGATTTCCCGGGGGATCCGATCCAGGAAAAGATCGTCCATGATTTTGACATCATTGTAAATGATCCGGAGATTCAGATCGTAGTGGAGGTTATGGGCGGGATTGAGCCGGCCTATACCTTTGTGAAAAAATGCCTCCTGGCCGGAAAAAGCGTGGCTACCTCGAACAAGGCGCTGGTTGCCAAGCACGGGGCGGAGCTTTTGTCCATTGCCCGGGAGCGGGACATCAATTTCCTGTTCGAGGCAAGCGTAGGAGGCGGAATCCCGATCATCCGGCCCTTAAATTCCTCCATGACGGCGGACGAGATCGAAGAGATCACCGGTATCCTGAACGGGACTACCAACTATATGATGACGAAAATGTTCTATGAGGGCTCGGATTATGACGATGTGCTCAGAGAAGCACAGGAGAAGGGCTATGCGGAGCGCAATCCGGAGGCGGATGTGGAAGGCTATGACGCCTGCCGTAAGATCGCCATTCTGTCCTCCCTGATCTCCGGGCAGCAGGTAGACTTCGAAGACATTTACACCGAAGGCATCACTCATATCACCAAAGAGGACATGATGTACGCAAAGGCCATGGGGATGACCATCAAGCTGCTGGCAACAAGCAAGCGGCAGGGAGATCTTCTGCAGGCCATGGTTGCGCCGTATCTGCTGAGAAAAGAGCATCCGCTGTACAGTGTCAATGACGTGTTCAACGCGATCTTTGTCCATGGAAATGTCCTCGGAGACGCCATGTTCTACGGCAGCGGAGCCGGCAAGCTACCCACCGCCAGCGCAGTGGTGGCCGACGTGGTGGACGAGGCAAAGCATCTTCACAGAAATATCATGACCATGTGGAAGAGCGACAAGCTGGAACTGCTTCCCTTTGAAGATACGAGCAAACGGTTTTTTGTCCGGATCTCCGGGGAGCCGGAGGCGCTGAAAGCTCACGTGGAAAGTAAATTTGGACCGGTGGAGATTGTCAGGGCAGACGGTTTGGAAGGGGAATTCGGATTCCTGACTGGCGTGCTGACTGAGCGGGCTTACGAGGAAAATGCAAAAGAGTTCCCGGGGATCCTTCACAGGATCCGTGTGGAAGGGTAGTGGGGCATGATGAAAAAATATGTGATTGTTTTGTGCGACGGGATGGCGGATGAACCGCTGCCGGAGCTGGATGGAAGGACGCCTCTGGAAGCGGCGCGCACGCCCCATATGGACCGGCTGGCGCCCCGCTCCGAGATCGGCATGGCGCGGACGGTGCCGGAGGGGATGTCTCCGGGCAGCGATACGGCCAACCTGTCGGTCATCGGATACGACCCGGTTAAATACTATTCCGGGCGTTCCCCGCTGGAAGCGCTGAGTATCGGGGTGGATATGAAAGAGGATGACGTGTCGTTCCGCTGCAATGTGGTGACACTGTCTGAGGAGGAAGAAAACTACGAGGACCGGCGGATTCTGGATCACAGCGCAGGAGAGATCAGCAGTAAGGACGCGGCAGTCCTGATTGAGGCATTGAAGGAAGGATTGAAGCGGGACGGGTATGAGTTTTATGCGGGAACCAGCTACCGGCATCTGCTGATCTGGAAGCAGGGCAGAGTGGTGGAGCTGACCGCGCCCCATGATATATTGACCCGGCGAATTGGGGAATACCTGCCGGCAGACCCGGTGCTCCGGGAGATGATGGTGAAGAGCTATGACATTCTTTCCAACCATCCCATCAATGTGAAGCGGAAGGAACAGGGACTGAACCCGGCCAACTCCGCCTGGTTCTGGGGAGCCGGCACCCGGCCCGCGCTGACCTCCTTTGAGCAGGAGCATCATCTGAAGGGCGCCATGGTATCCGCTGTGGATCTGCTGAAAGGCATCGCGGTGGGCGCAGGAATGCGCAATATCACCGTGGAAGGCGCCAACGGCGGCCTGGATACGAACTACACGGGCAAGGGACAGGCAGCCATAGACGCGCTCCGGGGGGATATGGATTTTGTGTATATCCATATCGAGGCTCCGGACGAGATGGGACATCAGGGGAGCTTTACGGATAAGATCACGGCGATTGAGCGGATCGATGCGCAGATCATCGGCCCGATCACGGAAACCCTGGAAGCGGAAGGTATGGACTTCCGCATGCTGGTACTGCCCGATCATCCGACTCCGGTCCGGGTGCGCACCCATGTCGGAGATCCGGTTCCCTATCTGCTGTATGACAGCACGGCGGATCTGGGCGGCAAAGCGGTCCGGTATGATGAAAAGACCGGGCAGGAGAGCGGGATCCTGGTGGAGAAGGGGCATATGCTGATCCGGCATCTGTTTGAGAACGGTGAAAAATAAAAAATCGCAGTTTCCGTCAGGAGACTGCGGTTTTTAAAATGATGGAGGCACAGGGCTTGATTAAGGCAATTCAGGGCAAAGGCAAGGGAAGATACGTTTTGAATGTCTCCAGTGCAGTAAAAAAGGATAAAAATATTATGATCTTAAGCGTCAGCAGAAGAACAGATATCCCCGCCTTCTATGCGGAGTGGTTTTTCCGGCGGATCCGGGAAGGCTTTCTGTATGTCAGAAACCCGATGAATCCCCGTCAGGTGAGCAGGATCGCTCTGTCTCCGGATGTGGTGGACTGCATCGTGTTCTGGAGCAAAAATCCGGCGCCGATGCTGGAAAGACTGGATGAGCTGCGGGAATATCCCTTTTATTTTCAGTTTACGCTGACGGGATATGGAAGGGATATCGAACCGGGGCTTCCGGATAAAAGGAAAGAGCTG
This sequence comes from Lachnospiraceae bacterium, assembly GCA_910573785.1. Taxonomy (GTDB): domain Bacteria; phylum Bacillota; class Clostridia; order Lachnospirales; family Lachnospiraceae; genus Schaedlerella. The sequence goes on from CAJSZT010000003.1 coordinate 124,695, forward strand.
ATCGGTACATTTCAGAGATTATCTGAAAAAGTGGGGAAGGAGAGAGTCGTCTGGCGGTACGATCCGATCCTGGTAAATGACAGGTATACGATGGAATATCACTTGAAAGCATTTGAAGAGATCGCCGGCTGTCTCAAAGGCTACACGGAAAAGGCGGTCATCAGCTTTGTGGATTTTTATGCGAAAACGCTGCGCAATACAAAGGATCTGCATATAAAGAACCTGAGCAGGGAAGAAATGACGGAAATTGCGAAGGGAATGTCGCAGATTGCAGATTGCTGCGGGCTGGTGATCGAAACCTGTGCGGAGCAGATTGATCTGAAGGATGTGGGAATCCGGCACGGAAGCTGTATTGACAAAAAGCAGATCGAGAAGATTGCGGGATGTTCACTGAGCGCGGAAAAGGACAAAAACCAGCGAGAAGCCTGCGGCTGCTGTGAAAGTATTGATGTGGGAGCCTACAATACCTGCGGAAATGGGTGCCGGTATTGCTATGCGAATTTTAGCGGGGAACAGGTGCGAAAATGCATAGCATGCTATGATGCGGATTCTCCGCTGCTCTGCGGAAGGATTGGTCTGGAGGACCGGGTGACAGACAGGAAAGTGAAATCTTTTCGGAACCCGCAGCTGAGCATTTTTTGACCGTACAGCTGTGTTGGCAGACGTAAGCGTGCGTCAGCAAGGCTTTTGCGAATGAATGAGCAGGGTGGACGTTCTTTGGAGCATCTAACCGTACAGTTGAGTGTTTTCGTAGATGAATGTTGTAATTGACTGGGAGAAGAACGAATGGAAGTGAAATTTTATCCCTTATCGGACGAAGTACGTTCGTCCTGCAGGGACATGAATAACGGGGAGCCTTTCAGCGGCCCGACAGTGGAAGATTCGGATTTAAAATTCGCCGTCATTATTTCCAGGGCAGATGGAAAATGGGTATTCTGTAAGCACAAAGACAGAAATACATACGAAGTGCCCGGCGGCCACAGAGAAGAACATGAAAGTATCCTGGAAACCGCAAAACGGGAATTATATGAAGAGACAGGTGCTGTAGAATACGACCTCCGTCCTGTCTGCGTTTATTCCGTGATCGGGCGGACACGGGTCAATCAGACGGGGGAAGAGACCTTTGGGATGCTGTACTATGCAGAGATCAGGAAGTTTGAACAGGAACTGCACAGCGAGATAGAAAAGGTGGAGTTCTTTGAAGAGCTGCCGGAGGCGTGGACATATCCTGACATACAGCCGCTGCTGATCCGGGAGCATCTGAGGCGTGAAGCGCTCATAAAATGAAAAGCAGGAATCCCCCTGCCTTGCCGCAAGCAGTACACCAGCAACAGGGCAGGGGGAAAAATCTTATTTCTTTTTGACAGGGATCCAGATCTCGGTGTAATAATTTTCATCATCGGTCCCCTTAGGACACTTGTCCGGTGCGTCATACATCTCAACGCAGTATCCTGCAATATGCATCGCTGTGGGAGAGCAAAAAGCGGAAGCAGTGTTGGGGGCAGTCAGAGGGAACTATATTGGAACCTTGATCATGGACGATAAATGTGCCCAAAAAATTTTAAAAACGATCAAGTAGGCAGAGGTGATTTTTCCGGCCTGCGGCCGTACGTCAACGATACGGCCGCAGGCTTGAGGGAAGCTTTACAGATTCCCCTTCAACCCAATCTCCTCCGCCTTTTCCTTCATCCCTTCAATGGTCTCCCGGATCACCTCATCCAGCTCCATCCCCAGCATTTCACAGCCCTTGCGGATGACGTCGCGGTCTACGCCGGCGGCAAAGCGTTTGTCCTTGAATTTTTTCTTTACGGACTTCACCTCCAGATCCAATACGCTTTTGGAGGGACGCATCAGACATGCCGCATTGATCAGGCCGGTCAGCTCATCGATCGTATACAGCACCTTCTCCATCTGGCTTTCCGGCTTTGTGTCCGTACAGATTCCGTATCCGTGGCAGCTCATGGCGCGGATATAGACCTCGTCAATTCCATGCTCACGCATGATCTCTTCGGCCTTTTTGCAATGCTCCTCCGGGAACTGTTCATAATCCAGGTCGTGCAGCAGCCCGGCTACACCCCAGACTTCCTCATCCTCGCCGTTCAGGCACCCGAAATGGGCCATTACAGCTTCTACGGCCATGGCGTGCTGCTGCAGCGCCGGGGATTTTGTGTAATCCGTCAACAATTTCCATGCGTCTTCTCTTGATAGTTTCTTTTCCATTTTAAAAACCTCCATGTATGTATAATCTATATCTCTTCATCAGCAGCAAAATCGGGGCTTATGAAATCCGTTTTTGGGAACAATCACACTATCGAAAGATCGTCTGTACCAGAAACATATATATAATCGTCCCGCCTCCGATGCTCAGCAGCGTATTCTTTTTCCATTTATGCAGACCAACAATGAAAAGAATGGCGGTCAGCTCCGGCAGGGCAAAATGTCCGCCGCCGAACGCATCCTTTAAGCAGTACACCACCAGCAGCCCGATCACCGCATAGGGCAGGACCGTTCCGAGATAGGTAATATAGCGGGGCGGCTCTTTGCCCTCTGGAAATATGAGAAAAGGAAGGAACCGTGTCGTCATGGTTCCCAGCACGACAGCCAGGATCGTGAGTATACTCTGTGCGGTTGTCATGGTGTCTCCTCCTTCTTATGGTACCTTCTGCCAATGGAAAAGCACAGGATGATCAGGGCCATGGCAGGCAGGATAAAGCTCTGGCTTCCGAATACCAGCAGGCAGAGAAGCGAACAGCCCAGGCCGGTGAGGGCCGGGCGGTGATCCTTAGATTCCTCCCACTGGTTGATGAACATGACGACAAACAGCGCCGTCATGACGAACTCGATGCCTGTCGTGTCAAAATGGATAACATAACCCAGAAGGGCTCCCATGGTCGCGCCCGCGACCCAGTACATCTGATTCAGAAGTGTCACAAAGAGCATAAACCATCCCCTGTCCACATCCGGAGGCGGCGTCACGGTACAGTTGACCGTAAAGGATTCGTCGCACATCCCATAGATCAGATAGGGTTTTTTCCAGCCCGTATTCTTATACTTTTCCAGCATGGAGATCCCGTAAAACAGATGCCTCGCGTTGACCATCAGCGCCAGAAAAAAGGCATGCAGCGGATGAAAAGCGGACAGCAGCAGCTCCACGGTGACAAATTCCATAGAACCGGCAAAGATAAACAGGCTCATGAACATGGGAAAGACAAAGGAAAAGCCCTTGCTCCGCATGAGAAAGCCATAGGACATCCCCAGAAAGAGAAATCCGATGCAGATGGGGATCGTATGAGGCAGGGCAGCTTTGAATGCTTTTGTTTTCATGGATATTCGTTCCTCCTGATCCGCAGTAAGGGACTGCGCGGAGAAATCCTGCAAACGTTTTGCGGATCAATCCGGACAGTTACTAAGAAAGAAACAGGAGCCTTTGCCCCTGTTTCTTCTAGTCGGATCCAATCAATCTCGTATTGAAATTTATAACTGAGGACCAGCAGAAACCAAAGCCTTGCCTGCGTCATTGCCCTCATATTTTGTAAAGTTCTTGATGAATCTCTGCGCCAGATCCTTCGCCTTGGTTTCCCACTCAGCAGCATCGCCGTAAGTATCGCACGGATCAAGAATACCGGAATCTACGCCCGGAAGCTCTGTCGGAACTTCGAAGTTGAAGTACGGGATCTTCTTTGTCGGTGCTTTCAGGATATCGCCGCTTAAGATCGCGTCGATGATACCGCGGGTATCCTTAATAGTGATACGCTTGCCTGTGCCGTTCCATCCGGTATTTACCAGATATGCCTTTGCGCCGTTTGCTTCCATTCTCTTAACCAGCTCTTCGCCGTACTTGGTCGGATGCAGTTCCAGGAATGCCTGTCCGAAGCATGCGGAGAAGGTCGGTGTCGGCTCTGTGATACCGCGCTCTGTTCCGGCAAGCTTTGCGGTAAAGCCTGACAGGAAGTAGTACTGTGTCTGTTCCGGAGTCAGGATGGATACCGGAGGAAGTACGCCGAACGCGTCTGCGGACAGGAAGATCACTTCCTTCGCTGCAGGAGCTGCGGATACCGGACGCACGATCTTTTCAATGTGGTCGATCGGATAGGATACACGTGTATTCTCTGTCACGCTCTTATCGTTAAAATCAATCTTGCCGTTCTCATCCAGTGTTACGTTCTCAAGCAGAGCGTTGCGCTTGATCGCATTGTAGATATCCGGCTCAGATTCCTTGTCCAGGTTGATGACCTTCGCATAGCAGCCACCTTCGAAGTTGAAGACGCCGTTGTCATCCCAGCCGTGCTCGTCATCACCGATGAGGAGACGCTTCGGGTCTGTGGAAAGCGTTGTCTTGCCGGTTCCGGAAAGACCGAAGAAGATAGCGGTATTCTCGCCGTTCATATCTGTATTTGCGGAGCAGTGCATGGAAGCGATGCCCTTGAGCGGCAGATAGTAGTTCATCATGGAGAACATACCCTTCTTCATCTCTCCGCCGTACCATGTATTCAGGATAACCTGCTCGCGGCTTGTGATATTGAATACTGCTGCTGTCTCAGAATTCAGGCCTAACTCTTTATAATTTTCAACCTTTGCCTTGGAAGCGTTGTAAACAACGAAATCAGGCTCAAAGCTTGCCAGCTCTTCGTCTGTCGGCTGGATGAACATGTTCTTTACAAAATGTGCCTGCCACGCAACTTCCATGATAAAACGGATTGCCATGCGGGTATCAGCGTTCGTTCCGCAGAATGCGTCTACTACAAAGAGTCTCTTATTGGAGAGCTCTTTCAGAGCAAGATCCTTTACAACAGCCCAAGTCTCTTCAGAAGCCGGATGGTTGTCATTTTTGTACTCATCGGAAGTCCACCATACGGTATCCTTTGAATTTTCATCCATAACGATGAACTTATCTTTGGGTGAACGGCCCGTATAGATACCAGTCATTACATTGACTGCACCCAGTTCGCTTACCTGGCCCTTTTCAAAACCTTCCAGATCAGGTCTTGTTTCCTCTTCAAATAACATTTCATATGAAGGATTGTGTACAATTTCTGTAGTTCCGGTAATACCATACTTACTTAAATTGAGTTCTGCCATCTTCATTAAACCTCTCTTCTTCAATATTTGTCCATATATGCAGGATATGTGATGCCCTCTCCTGCGAAACAGACATTGTAACTTCAATATCATATTATACATAATAAAGCGATAAAATCAATAACAATTCTCCAAAATTTTCGAAATACCAGTAGAAAAACACGGTTTGACCGGGAAATAGATTCCTCTTTCAAAACAGATGCAGGTAAGATACAGGATAGACGTAAAATCAGGGCAGGTGATCGAGTCACCGGCCCTGGGGATTCATCTGATGCAATACATATGCGACAAGATGCTGACGCTCCCATTCGGCGCCGCGGTATTCCAATACAAACCGAATCTCCTCATCGGTCAGATAGAGGATGTCATTCGTGCCGCTGCGGTAGGAGATATGATAGGAAGCTATGGATTCCTTAAACTCATCCTCGGAGAACGGCGTGCGTACCAGCTGATCCAGCGTGATGGAATAGACCTCGCACAGCTTGGTCAGCAGATCCAGATCCGGATCTCTTTTTGCGGTCTCATAGTTGGAATATGCCTGACGGGAGATGCTGATCCTCTCAGCCAATGCCTGCTGAGTGAATCCATATGCTTCACGATATCTTTTTAAATTGTATGCAAGCTGTATATTCGCCACGATGCACCTCCGTATAGTGGGAAAAAGATTCCCGGAAAATCTGTTGAATGTTGAAAAAGACCATATTTCCTTTCCTGAATTATAGCAATGATTTTCCGATACGGGTTATTATGCAACAGAATGGAGAAAATATTTGAAAAGCATACAAAATAGTATATCTGGGTTTCCGTGTCCGCAAGGCACTGTAGGCGTGCGGTTTATGGGCATTACAGCCGGCTCAGCGTGCTGTTCTGGTATTGCGGGGAGCAGGTGACATCCTCACCGAACCAGCTTGGAGGCCGGAAGGAATTGGCAGCCGCTTCATCCGGAAATTCGACCTCGGCAAAGATCATGCCGTCCAGATAACCGGAGAAAAAGTCCAGCTCGATGTTCAGGCCGCCGTCCAGGGGGATGACATAGCGGTCCTTGGTGATCAGATGTCCGTCTGCTTTTTCGATCAGGTGGGTATATGCCTCGCGGGTAAGCGGTAGGTTGTATTCTTCCCGGACCAAAAGGCCCTTTGATTTGTAAGTCAGGTAATAGTCGTCGTTGTCACGCCGGATCCGTACGACCGGTTCGGTGCACAGGTATCCCTGCTCGATCCTGCGGCACGGATAGTCCTTCGGGTCAAAAGGGATCTTCGAGCGTTCGATCAGATATTTGCGTTCGATTTCCATGGATCTCCTCCTTCAGATGCTTTTTGCGTCCCAAAGTCATGCGTTTTATGCAGGCATGAAACGCATGATCTTCTGACGCTTGTATCATATTATGTTACATGTCACACACTGACCAATCACTACGCTGATTGGTCAGGAGGATGCACATAAAAGCTGGGATTCAGGCCGTCCATTGCCGTAGGCAATTTTAAATGACGGCCTGAGTTACAGGGCACGCCTTCAAGGTGTGACCTGTAACCATATCATAATACGACTGAGAAAAAAAGTAAACGCCGATTGCTTTTTTTTGCGCCTTCTGCTACACTGAATATAGTTTTTACCTGGGACAATAAGGGGACGGGATGCAGTGATGAAGACTGCTGCCGGCAGTATAAGCAAGAAAGGAATCGAAGAACGATGGATGAGAACGTTTTTGGCTTTGTCAGTATCATGGCTTTTGGATGTGGGATCTATGGGCTGTATGCCTATATACAGATGCGGAAGAGCGGGAGCATCAATGAGACGCTTCTCCTGGGAAAGAAGTATTCGGAATATATGTGCAGGGATAAAGCCGCATTTGTGAAAAAAGCGCTGCCGGCGGTGCTGGTATTCGGGATCGTGGCAACGGTATATGGGGTGATCGACATGATCCATTGCTTTGTGACGCCCATTCCGGTGCTGGATTATACCGGGCTTGCGGTCTTTCTCGGCGTGCTTGTCTGGTATATGGTTTACACCACAAAATTAAAAAATAAATACTTTTGAAATTGCGATTTTTCAGGCCGGAGACTGCAGAGAGTTCCGGCCTCTTTTATGTAGAAAAACCCGTACTCTTCCAGGTTTGGCCGACAGAGGATCATTCCTCCGGCTCAAAAGCAATTCCTTTCTTGTCAAAAAATCTGGGGACCATGGCGTCCCACTCATGCTCTAAGGATTTATCCATGGAAAATGTTTTCAGAGAGGTTCCGGTGATGCACTGGAGAGCGGTGCCGTCAAACCGGATATTGAGGTACAGTCCCTGCACATCGGATGCCTGATAGTCCAGGCTATTCTGCTCGATCAGCCTTGCAATATTTTCAGGGGACAGACTGAATACGAACCGGAAGCTCAGCGGAGTCCGCTTTCCCTTAATGATCGAAAAGCACAGCTCCCGCAGCTGCTTCCATGAGGAATAACCTCCCTTTGAGCTGCCGCCGGCGTTTTCGTGATCCGGGGTCGGACCGGAGCCGGATGACGCGGCAGAACCCGGGCTGTCCGATCCTGGGGCCATGGAATCTTCATAAAAGGCTTTTTGGATATAACCGTCTATGGTAAAGGTATTGAATGTGACGATCTCGCCTTCGATAAACAGAAAGTTGTCAAAGGTATCGGACAGCAGAAGGCGCGTCATGAAATTTTTGGTATTTTTCAGCTTCAGTGCGATCAATATTTTTTCCTCCGATCATTGGGAATCGTGTTGTTTTGCGGGGCTGTGTCCTTGCGGCGCGGTGCGCGGTCCAAGGGGGAGCAACCACTATTCTATCACAAAAATCTGGTGTAGTGAACCGCAGACATTGACTTTTTATGTTAAAAAACGTATTATATAGAAATATTGTAATTGCCGTCAGATTGCAAATACAGAAGTTTATCGTTGCAGGGTGCCGGTCAGGCATGGACCTGTAACAGTTTATCAAAATACATAAGAGAGGTACAATAAAGAATATTGGATAATAAAAAGAAAAGAATCATGGTGATCTCAGGACTGGCGCTTGCGGCGGTGCTGATCACAGTCATCATAGCGGTGGAGGCGGTGGGAAGCCTGACCAGAAAAAAGGTGGATACATCGGAAGGTGTGGAGATCATTAAGCAGGCGGAAGCGGCGGAGGTCACCGTGATCGAGACGAAGATACAGAATCTGGAGGAGCAGGAGAAAAAAGAAGCAGAAGCGGAAGATACCCGCAGTATCAAGGAAAAATTTACCACTGCGGTCGTTATGGGGGATTCTATTACGGCCGGATTTACAGAGTACGACATCCTGAACGCTTCCAGTGTGGTGGCAGAGATCGGAGCCGGACTGGGAGGGTTGGAGGAACAGATCGGGAAGCTAAAGGAACTCAACCCCCAGGTGGTATTTTTGTCTTACGGCATGAACGATATCCTTTCTACCCAGGGGGATACGGATGCATTTATAGATCAATACAAGTCTATTATTAAGCAAATGCAGAAAGAGCTGCCGAATACAAAGATCTTTATCAATTCCATTTTCCCGGTCTCGCGGCAGGAAAGGGAAAGAGAACCTTTATTTCAGGAACTGGATGCCTATAATGAAGCGCTGCGGGAGATGTGCGACAGGCAGCAGATCGCGTATGTGGACAACACGGAGCTGGTGTCTGACCGATACTATGAAGAGGACGGAGTCCATTTTAAACCAGATTTTTACCCGGTTTGGGCAGAACGCATGGCGGAGGTGGCTTCCTTATGACAGAGAGATACGGAGTGAATTACCGGGGAAATGCCGGACAAAATTATAGTCAGGGATACGGGCAGAGCGGCATCGCTGATCACGACTGGGGATACGGACAAAACGGCGCTGGTTACAGCCAGGGCTATGCGCCTGATTACGGTCAGAATTATGGTCAGGGCTATGAGCCAGGTTACGCGCCTGATTACGGTCAGAATTATGGCCAGGGCTATGAACAAAGCTATCATCAAAATTCCAGCCAGAATGACGGCGGCCAATATGCAGCCAGCCATGAAGAAACCAATTATGAAGCCGGCTATGCAGAAGGCACAGAGAAATATGACGCAGAGGATTACCGGCAGGATCAGCAGGAGGTTTCGTCCTTCAGCAAAGCGGGAATCCTCAAATTGGGAGCGGCCTTTTTGATCCTGGTGTATATCGTGCTGCTGCTGATCTATACCAGCGGGAGTACGAAGCCCTTCGAGGAGGTTGCCGGAGCCGTTGAGCCCCTGCTGGATAAGGAAAGTCTTGTCAGGCAGGACGCCCAGGCGCTGAAGCGGTATTATGGGCTGAACAGCGCGGACTATGAAGGCGTCCTGTTTTATTCAGCCGAGTTCAGTATCTCAGCGCAGGAGGTTCTGCTGATTGAAGTGAAAACGGACCAGCAGGTGCATGAGGTACGGGACGCCATAGAGGAACGCCTGGAAAGCCGAAAGAATACCTTTGAGGGGTACGCGCCGGAGCAGGCGCAGCTGATCGGGCAGGCACAGATCCAGGTGAGAGGACGGTTTCTCTTTCTGGCCGTCTCGCCGGAGGCAGAAACCTTAGCCGCCGCATTTACAAAGAGCCTGTAGACCGGGCTGGGAAGAGGATAGTTGAATGCTGTTTAGTAGTATGACATTTTTGTTTGTATTTCTGCCTGTGACGCTGGCAGTTTATTATCTGGCGCCTGCACAGATGAGGAATCTGGTGATGCTGGCTGCCAGTCTGTTTTTCTATGCATGGGGAGAACCGGTCTATATCATATTGATGCTGCTGTCCATCCTCATGAATTATTACTGCGGGCTGGATATTGACGGCAAGAGGAACAGCCCGCAGCTTGCCAGGCGGAGCCTGATTTTTGCGGTGGCGGCAAATGTACTGGTGCTTGGCTTTTTTAAATATTACGGACTGATCATGGAGACGGTGAATGGGACGCTGCCGGTGGATATTCCCTACCGGGTGCTTCCGCTGCCCATCGGGATCTCTTTTTATACCTTTCAGGCGCTGTCCTATATTGTAGATGTGTACAGAGGAGAGGCACGGGCGCAGAAAAAGTTCACCTGGTTTGCCTCCTATATCTGTATGTTTCCGCAGCTGATCGCAGGGCCGATCATCCGGTATGTGGATATCGAGGAGCAGCTGAGACAGCGCAGCTTCGGCATTGTAAAGTTCGGCCGGGGAGCCATGTTTTTTATCCGGGGACTGGCGAAAAAAGTGGTCATCGCCAATTCCATCGGTACGGTCTATGAGCAGGTGATGCAGCTCCCGGTAGGGACGGTATCCGTGCTGACCTCATGGGTCGGGTGCCTTGCATACGCGTTCCAGATCTATTTTGATTTCAGCGGATATTCGGATATGGCAGTCGGGCTGGGAAAAATGTTTGGCTTTGAATTCCGCAGGAACTTCCATTACCCATATGTTTCGAAAAGTATTACAGAGTTCTGGCGGAGATGGCACATTTCCCTGAGCACCTGGTTTCGGGAATACGTGTATATTCCACTGGGAGGAAACCGGTGCGGCGGACAGCGCAATATGGTGAACCTGATCCTGGTATGGGCGCTGACCGGACTTTGGCACGGCGCGGAATGGAATTTTCTGTTTTGGGGCCTTTACTACGGTGTGCTGCTGATCCTGGAGAAACATGTGTGGGGAGCTTTGATGGACCGGCTTCCGGGAGTGATCCAGCATATTTACACGTTTGTCCTGGTGATGGTGGGATGGGTATTTTTCTTCAGTCCGGACCTGGGCTCGGCGCTGGACTACATCGGAATGATGTTCGGCATGGGGGCGAGCGCCCTGGCGGACCGGCAGGCGGTGTTCCTGCTGACGACCCACTGGCTGCTGTTCCTGCTGTGTATCCTGGGATCCTCATCCATCGGATGGACGATCTTGCGCGCCTTTATGGAGTCCTATAAAAAAGGAAGGACGCAGAGGATCATGTCCTGCGTGATCTATATGGGGATATTCCTGGTCAGCGTGGCATTCCTGGTGACGGAAACCTTTAATCCGTTTTTATATTTCCGCTTTTAACGTCAAAACTCCCGCAGGGAGGATTTTGTGTGAAATGGCGGCATCCGCGAAAAGAAATCGGATGCCTTTCGATATCAGGAGATCAATATGAGGAATCATAGAAGACTAAGAAGAATTGAAGGGACAGTAGGAAAAGCATTTGTCATGTGCATGATCATTTTTTTCCTGCTGAACCTGATCGTATCGGATAAGGAGATGTCCGAGGAGGAAAACCGGATGCTCGCCGGGAGCCCCAGGCTCTCCTGGAGCAGCCTGGTGTCAGGGGATTTTATGACAAAATATGAAACCTATCTGGCGGACCAGTTTGCCGGGCGGAATTTCTGGAGGAGCATCAAGGTGGGCTTAAGCGGCCTCGGCGGAAGCAGACAGGAGGAGGACATCCTGATCGGAAAGGATGATTATCTGATGGAAGAGATCGTGTCGCCGGACCAGGATACGCTGATGGAAAATCTGGAAGCGATCCGGCAGTTTGCGAAACGGAGCCGGGATATTCAGACGTATATGCTGCTGGTTCCCAATGCGGCCAATATCATGCGCGACCGGCTTCCCGCGTTTGCCACGGTGTCCGATCAGAGCCGGATGTTCGCCCAGGTGAAGCGGGAGCTGGGGGAGGACGTGGAGTGGCTGGATGCCGCAGAAGCTTTGAAGAAGCATGCGGGGGAACAGATCTATTATAAGACGGATCACCACTGGACCAGCCTGGGGGCGTTTTATACGTTCAGCCAGGTGGCGGAGCAGATGCAGATCAAGACCGATGTGTCCAGCGGGTTTGTCTCCTATCCCATCTCCACCACCTTTAACGGGATGCTAGCGGCCAAGAGCGGCTGCAGGATGGACGTCAGGGAGGATATCTATATGTATGTTCCCAGAGACACGGACAATGACGTGGTGGTCAACTATGTGGATGAACAGCGCAAGACCGCTTCGCTGTATGATTCGTCCAAGCTCAAGACCCGGGACCAGTATGCGGTCTTTCTGGGGGAAAATACGTCCGTGGTGGATATCAAGACGGTGTCGGAAAGCAAGAGGAGGCTCCTGCTCATCAAGGATTCCTACGCAAACAGCTTTGTGCCGTTTCTGACCCCGTATTTTCGGGAGATCGTGCTGGTGGATCCCAGATATTACAGCGGGACCATCGAGGATATCATGGATACCTACCGGATCTCAGACGTGCTGTATTTATACAGCGGCAATACCTTTTTCCAGGACAACAATCTCAAAGGCGTGCTGAGCGGGGAGTGAGAGAAGATGAGCAATCAGATCCAAAAGGAATTTCAGCAGAAAACAGAGCCTGTCCGGCTGAACAAATATCTCAGCGAGGCAGGCGTATGTTCCAGGCGGGAGGCAGACCGCCTGATCGCGTCCGGCCGGGTGACGGTGGACGGGAGGCCCGGGGAGACCGGAATGAAGGTCTGTCCGGGGCAGAAGGTCTGTATCGGGAAAAAAGTGATTTCCCGCCAGGAGGAAATGGTCGTGCTGGCGGTGAACAAGCCTGTGGGCATTGTGTGTACGGAGGAGCGCAGGGAACGCGGCAGCATCATCCGTTATCTGGATTATCCGGTGCGGGTCACGTATATCGGAAGGCTGGATAAGGATTCCCGGGGGCTGCTTTTGATGACCAACAACGGGGATATCATCAATCAGATCATGCGGTCCGCAAACCGGCACGAGAAGGAATATAAGGTCACAGTGGACCGGGAGGTGACCCGGGATTTTCTGGACCGGATGGCGGCAGGCGTGCCCATCCTGGATACGGTGACGAGACCCTGCCAGGTACAGAAGATCGGGAAGTATACGTTTTCGATCATCCTGACTCAGGGCATGAACCGGCAGATCCGCAGGATGTGCGAAGCCCTGGGATACCAGGTGAAGGATCTGTTGCGCACAAGAATATTAAATATCAGGCTGGGAAACCTGAAAGAAGGGGAGTACCGACAGGTCACGGACGAAGAACTCAATGAATTGTATGAGCAGATCCGGGGTTCTTCGAAATAAAATCAGAGGGTATGGAATGCTGTTTCTGCGTATACGTATGAAGTGACGGAGCAGATCAGCTGCAAAATGAACAGGAACAGGAGCAGGATCTTATGGAGCAGAAAAGACAGCGGCTGCAGGAATTGACAGAGCTTTTAAACCGCGCCCGGCGTGCCTATGAGCAGGAAGACCGGGAGATCATGAGCAATTACGAATATGATAAGCTGTATGACGAACTTTCAGGGCTGGAGCAGGAGCTGGGAACAACACTTGCATCCAGCCCCACCGTCCATGTGGGGTATGAGGTGCTCAGCGAACTGCCGAAGGAGCGGCATGAGCGCCCCATGCTTTCCCTGGATAAGACCAAGGAGGTGCCCCGGCTGCAGGAATTTCTGGGAGACCAGCAGGCGGTGATCTCCTGGAAGCTGGACGGGCTGACCATCGTGCTGACCTACCGGGACGGAGAACTGCAGAAGGCGGTCACCCGGGGAAATGGAGAGGTGGGGGAGGTCATCACCAACAATGCCAGAGTGTTCAAAAATCTTCCTCTGCGCATTTCCTACCAGGGAGAACTGATCCTGCGGGGGGAGGCGGTCATCGGATACAGGGACTTCGAGCGGATCAATGAGGAGATCGAGGATGTGGATGCCCGGTATAAGAATCCGAGGAACCTGTGCAGCGGTTCGGTGCGGCAGCTGAGCAATGAGGTGACGGCAAGGCGCAATGTCCGTTTTTTCGCCTTTTCTCTGGTGCGGGCAGAAGGGGTGGATTTTGACAATTCCAGGTTCCGTCAGATGGAATGGCTGGAATCCCAGGGCTTTGAGGTGGTGGAGCACCGCAGGGTGACGGCGGAGACCATTCGGGAAGAGGTGGACTGGTTCGCGGGACGGATCGAGAGCAACGATTTTCCGTCAGATGGACTGGTGCTGGTCTATGACGACATTGCATACGGACAGTCGCTGGGGGCAACGGCAAAATTTCCCAGAGACTCCTTTGCGTTCAAATGGGCAGATGAGGTTCGGGAGACGACGCTGCGGGAGATAGAATGGAGTCCTTCCCGGACTGGGCTGATCAACCCGGTGGCAATCTTTGAGCCGGTGGAACTGGAGGGGACTACGGTGAGTCGGGCCAGCGTCCACAACCTGAGCATCATGGAGGAACTGGAGCTGGGAATCGGGGACACCATCCAGGTCTATAAGGCAAATATGATCATTCCCCAGATCGCGGAAAATCTGACCCGGAGCGGAAAGCGCGAGATCCCGGCGGTCTGCCCGGTGTGCGGCGGAGCGACACGTATTTCCACGGAAAATGACACGAAGACCCTGTATTGCACCAATCCGGACTGTCAGGCAAAGCAGGTCAAGTCGTTTGCCCTGTTTGTGAGTCGGGATGCCATGAACATCGAGGGGATGTCCGAGGCCACGCTGGAAAAATTTATCATACAGGGATTTATCAAGGACTTTTCGGATATCTTCCATCTGGACCGCTATGAGGAAGAGATCAAGAATCTGGAAGGGTTTGGGGAAAAGTCCTACGTGAACCTGCAGAAGAGCATTGAAAACGCAAGGAATACGACGCTGCCCCGGCTGGTCTACAGTCTGGGGATCGCGAATATCGGACTGGCAAATGCCAAAGTGATCTGCCGTGCCTTTGGGAATGACCCGGCCCGGATCCCGGACGCGACCGAGGAGGAGCTGGATGAGATCTCGGGTGTAGGCGGTGTGATCGCAAAGACCTATGTGGATTATTTTGCTCAGGAAAAGCATCGGGAGCTTTATCAGAAGCTGCTGGCGGAGGTGACGATTCCGCAGGAGGAGGCCGCGGCGGAGGCAGCCATGTTTGCCGGAGTGAATTTTGTGATCACGGGGAGCGTGACGCATTTTGCGAACCGGGGAGAGGTGAAGGAGCTGATTGAGAGCAGGGGCGGCAAGGTGACAGGCTCCGTAACCTCCAAGACCCATTATCTGATCAACAATGACGTACAGTCCGCCTCCTCGAAGAATAAGAAGGCGAAGGAGCTGGGAGTGCCCATTATTTCGGAGGAAGATTTCCTTGGGATGCTGGAAAACGGGCTGCCGGGCTGACAAAGGGAGCGCCGGTTTATGAGCAAAAATAGCAGCAAAGCGGCGGAAAAGTATCGAAGATACGTTTTGCGAATGGCGCGGAGTGAACTATAACTCTGCTCTGCCTGGGGCTGAACACGTTTAGAAAAAGTTAATTTGTATCTACGGCGTGTTTCGTCTATAATGAAACAGTGGGCTGATATTCATGACAGGAGTTTTACAGCCGGACACGCAAAGAGAAAGCGGTCCGCCTGGCAGGTTTGCCTGCGGAAATATGAATCTGGAGGATGAAGAATGTCGGGGAATGATTTTATCATAGTAGATTCGGACAAAGAGGAAGAATCTGTTCCTACGGAAGAGAAAAAAGAAGTGACGGTTTCGGAAAACGAAGAGAAGAAGCAGGAGGACGAGTACGAGAAGGTCTGCTTCATGTGCCACCGCCCGGAGAGCGCTGCCGGGAAGATGATCGAGCTGCCGAACCACATTACCATCTGCCAGAGCTGTATGCAGAGAAGCTTTGACACGATGACCAATGGCTCCGTGGATTTCTCGAAGCTGATGAACAGCATACCGGGAATCCAGTTTTTGAATCTGTCGGATCTGGAAAATGCCATCCCGAAGCGGCAGAAGATCAAGAAGAAAAAGGAAACAAAGGAAAAGCCGGTGAAGAAGCTGAATATCAAGGATATGCCGGTGCCGCACAAGATCAAGGCACGTCTGGACGAGTATGTGGTCGGTCAGGAGCATGCCAAGAAGGCGATGTCGGTCGCGGTTTATAACCACTATAAGAGAGTCGCTTCCGGCACACTGGATGATATCGAGATCGAGAAGTCCAATATGCTGATGATCGGACCTACCGGGAGCGGTAAGACCTATCTGGTGAAGACGCTTGCAAAGCTGTTGGATGTGCCTCTTGCGATCACGGATGCCACCTCTCTGACGGAGGCGGGCTATATCGGGGATGATATTGAAAGCGTGGTTTCCAAGCTGCTGGCTGCGGCGGACAATGATGTGGAGCGCGCGGAGCAGGGGATCATTTTCATCGATGAGATTGACAAGATCGCGAAAAAGAGAAATTCCAGCCAGAGGGATGTGAGTGGAGAGTCCGTACAGCAGGGGATGTTAAAGCTTTTGGAGGGCAGCGAGGTGGAGGTGCCGGTGGGCGCCAACAGTAAGAACGCCATGGTTCCACTGACTTCGGTGAACACGAAGAACATCCTGTTCATCTGCGGCGGCGCGTTCCCGGATCTGGATATCATCATCAGGGAACGGCTTTCGAAGAAGACTTCCATGGGATTTAACGCGGAATTAAAGGACAAATATGACAAGGATAAGGATCTGGTCTCCAAGGTGACAGTAGAGGATCTGCGCAAATTCGGTATGATCCCGGAGTTTATCGGGAGGCTTCCCATCATCTTCACATTGCAGGGGCTGGATAAGGAGATGCTGGTCAAGATCTTAAAGGAACCGAGAAACGCGATCCTCAAGCAGTACCAGAAGCTGCTCGCGCTGGACGAGGTGAGTCTGGACTTTGATGAAGGCGCGCTGGAGGCCATTGCGGAAAAGGCGATGGAAAAGGATACCGGGGCCAGGGCGCTCCGGGCCATCATTGAAGAGTTTATGCTGGATATCATGTATGAGATCCCCAAGGATGACAGCATCGGACAGGTGACTATCACAAGGGAATACATAGAAGGTACGGGCGGTCCCGTGATCCGGCTCAGGAGCCAGAGCGTGCCGCTGCTGAGCCAGCCGGTCTGAGTATGGAGGAGGAATCGTACGGAAATGGAACACGGCGGCTGTTGGGAAATATGATTTTTCCAGCAGCCGCTTTTTACATTCATGTGATAAGGAAAATATTGCTTTCGGCAGAGAAGATCCCTTAGAGCTCCCGGATCTCATTCAGCGCGTTATACAGATCCAAAAGGCCGTATCCCCACTCGCGGTTCGGGAACTGTACCCCC
The DNA here is from genome assembly GCA_910573785.1 of Lachnospiraceae bacterium. Classification (GTDB taxonomy): domain Bacteria; phylum Bacillota; class Clostridia; order Lachnospirales; family Lachnospiraceae; genus Schaedlerella. The sequence continues at coordinate 141,779 of CAJSZT010000003.1, forward strand.
GGGGGGCGCTGGGCTCCGATCATGAGAATGCTTTTTACCTGATAGGAATCCACAGAGGTATTGCCCATTTTGCCCAGGATCCATTCCAGCAGGAGCGCTACGGCGCCCGCGGTGATCGCGGCGGCCGCGCTGGAGCCTGTGCGCAGGGCATAACGTCCGCCAGGGAGGGCTCCCAGCACATCTACGCCGGGGGCCGCTAGGGTGGGATTGATGAGGTCATTGCGGCTGTATCCCCTTCCGGAACTAAGAGCCATCGCCTTGGTAGTCCCCTCATAAAAGGCGGTATTGACCGTACTTACGCCGTTAGCGGGATTTGTGACGGTATAGTAGGGATTGGAATTCAAAAAATAAACCTCTCCACTGATAAATTCGCTGAGTGGAAGCCAGATATGGAACTGTCCGTTAAAGATCCGCACAGGCTCGATATTGAGCCTCCAGATGCCGGGGGAAGGATTGGCAAAACGGAAAAAGATCAGCTCCGAGCTTTCCAGATCCGCTGCGACCCGATAGTCAACAGTCACGCGGGTCGGCTCCAGCAAAAACTGGAAGGATGTACGGACATTGGCCCGGATGGCAAGCTTGGAGGTGCTTTCACCGGATGGCGAGGTCAGGGAGATGGAGAGGATATTGGGGATGGAGGTCCAAAGCTCCATGGTAAATCCGATGACACCTTCGCTAACTCGTATTTCTGCCGTATGATTTGTGTAGACATCCGGGATCTCGTAATAGTAGTGGTGGCGTTTGTCTGCTTCATTTCCGCAGCCGATGACAGGAATCCGGTTGATGGAGGAACCGTAATAGTTCAGAATGATCGGACAGGGAAGAGCAGCGACGTGCCCTCCTGCGTTGGTGCCGAGGGCAAAGCAGAAAACAAGCGGAAGATCCAGTTTCCGCGCCAGAAGATGCAGATAGCGCAGGGCTAGTATAATATCGGTTTCCTGATGGCAGGGGACACCGTCCGGAATAAAATAATAGTTCCGCAGATATTTTTTTGCCTGCTTTAGTTTTACCACCGCAAGGGTACATTCCGGCGCGGCGCCTAAAAAGTTTTCTGCAGGGTTTCCGCTTCCGGCCGCAAGGCTTGCGGTAAAAGTACCATGTCCCGATTCATCTACGGAAGGGACGATGCTCAGGGGAGTGTCGCTGAGCAGAGCTTCGTTGATCATCTCTTCGGTATATTCGGAACCGTAGGCAAACCATTCCGGCGGAGTTCCATCCTGGATTGTCTGATCCCAAATGGCGGCGATCCTTGTGGTTCCGTCCAGATTCCGGAATATCGGATTGCGGTAGTCGATCCCGCTGTCCAGAAAGCCGATCAGCACGCCTTTTCCCATCAGGTGGAGGGTGGGATAGCTGTGCAGCGGCAGGACACCGGCCTGGTTCAAGGAGTCGGTACTGATATGCGTATAGCATTTCGGAACGGCCGGGTAATACAGCATTTCCGAGGTGAGCGGATCCGCCTGTTCGCTGGGAACATAGATGCAGCGGTAATTCGTTTCCGCAGTCTGTGTACAAAAATCTTCTTCATTGATCCGCGAGATCAGTGAGGAATTATCATTCACGATAAAATCACGGTAATCGTCAGAGAGAATGGCTGTTTTACATGTTTCCAGATCAACCATAGGCTATATATACTTTCTTTTTCATGCTGCTGTTTAATGCTACTATATGACGGAAGTGGATTTTTCAGAACAGCAGACTGTATTGCGTTACTATGAGCGGCCGGTCATGCCGCGAATAGAAACTGTACTGACGCCGGGAATCGTAAAAAAAATATTATGAAAGTATAAAAAAAGTTAGAAACTATTTGAAGTTGACGGAGAATGGGGTATAATGAAGACTAGTGAACGTAACTGTGTAAGCTGAACAGTTGCATGCCAAATTATAAACCAATGAAAGGGGCTGTGTTGATATGAGAAATTTTTTGGAGGATTTGGGAAAGCGTCTGGGTGAAACTGCTGAGAGCGTAACGAACAAAGCGGGAGAGGCGATGGAGATCCAGAAGCTGAAAAGCCAGATCCGTACACTGGAAAGGGAGAACGACAGTGACCTGGCAGAGCTTGGGCTTGCGGTTTACGACCAGTTTAAGTCCGGGACAGAGGTAGGTGAAGAAGCTGCAGGGCTGTGCGAGGCTATTCAGAGCAGAGAAGAGAGCATTGCGGAATGCCTGCAGAAGATTTCCGATGTAAAGGGTGATTCCCAGTGCGAGGATTGCGGAAAGACCGTTGGAAAAGGCATGGCATACTGCCCATTCTGCGGACATAAGATGCCGGAGATCGTCGAGGAGGCAGCGGAGGACGTTGCGGAAGCAGTGGAAGAAGCAGTAGACGTGGCGGCTGAGAAGACGGAAGAAGCAGCGGAAGCGGCGGCTGAGAAAGTGGAAGAAGTTGCGGAAGCTGTGGCAGAGAAGGCGGAAGACATTGCGGAAACGGCAGCAGAGCATGTGGACGAAGCAAAGACAGAATCATAAAGCAGGACGATGGTTATGGGAATTTTATTATTGATCAGTATTACGGCCTGTCTGGCACTTCTGGATATTACGGCCAAGTCTGTCATAGAAGGATATATGACCCGGAAGGAAGAGCGGACGGCCTGCAAGGGAAAGGTGATCCTGCGCAAGGTCTATAATCGCGGATTCTGCATGAATCTGCTGGAAGAGAGGCCGGAGGCCGTAAAGTATGCTTCGGCATATGCGGCAGTGCTCCTGACCATTTACCAATTGCTTACGCTGACGCGGAAGAAGCACCGCGTGAAGAAGATCGGCCTGTCGCTGATGACGGCAGGCGCGTGGAGCAATACTTTTGACCGGTGGTTCCGCGGCTACGTGATCGATTATGTGGGATTTCAGACCAGGTGGGAAAAGATTACGAAGCTGACCTTCAATCTGGGCGACTTTCTCCTGGGGGCAGGAAGCATCCTGGTCATGCTTTGCGCGTTGCTTCATAGCAGTAAGAAAAAATAAAATAGTTCCGGAGATCTCCGGTTCTCGGAGCCACCCTGCCTGAGATACATCCATCTCAGGCAGGGTGGCTCCTGTAATGTGAAAAGTAGTCAAACTGGTTCAGAAGAATCGTAAGCCGGAGCCCTATGATACTGTCCAGATTGGAAAAACTGACATGGATCAGGTGTTCGATTTTCGAAATTCGCGCATGCAGCGTATTGACGTGAATGAATAGTTTTTCGCTGGTCAGCTTATAGGAAAGCTCATTCGAAAAAAAAGATTCCAAGGTAAAATAGAGGTCGGAGGAATGCTTCCTGTCATATTTCAGGAAAAACAGGGCGCGGCATCTGAAATCAGAAATACTCAGACGCCGCGCCGTTCGTATATTGGCAGTTGATTTATTGTTACTGTTCACACCTTTTGGGTGCTCCAGTAACAGTATACAGCCCATTTTTAGTCGCCTTCGGCGAGGGGCTGGATATTATGGCAAATGTTGCTTTATTGGCCGGTCGCCGTGCAGCAGGGAGCACGACGCCGTGTGAACTGTAACGATTTATTTCTGGATAAATATTTTTGCGGACAAAGAGTAAAAATGTATAGTATTTTTTATAAAGTAGTGTTAAAATAGAAGAAATGCGTAGCTTCAAAAAATAGCATCAAATAAATTTGTATGTGTGAGGTTACGAAAATACATGATATAGGAGGTTTCATAAATGGCGAGAGGACGCAAAAAACAGGTAAATCTTACATTAGAGGAACAGCTTGAGGCAGTGAATAACGAGATTGCCGCATGTGAGGAACAGATCAAAGAACTGAAGCGTAAGAGAAAAGAGATAGATAAGCAGATCAAGGAAGAGAAGAAGGAAGCTCTCTTTAAAGCTGTGGAGGAGTCAGGCAAAAGTATAGACGATATTCTGTCCGCTCTTTCCGAAGGCTGATGTTGGCGCGATGTTCACAGCAAATGGATTTTGCCGTGAGTGTAATGATGTGAAAAATGAAATGCAGGCCGCTATGAGAATGGGATAATTCTGTGGCGGCTTCTTTTCACGGAGGAAAAAACTCATGATACAGGATATAGCTCCGCATCATCTGGACAATGCATACCGTCCTGTCCCGCCGGACCGGGACAGTATAGCCTTGTGTTATGAAGGACGCGCCTGTCTGATGAAACGAGCGGGAGAAGAGATCATTTTTCCAAGATTTGCGGATCTGGAGAAAGAAAATACGGAGATTTACAAAGCTTATACCTATCTGTTCCAGGTAGATGAAGAACGGTATTATCTGGTCACGGAAGCAAAATGGGACTGTCTGTCTGACTTTGAGCTGGAGGATCTGACTGTTTTCCGACAGGCCGAACCACAGTACAGGGCATTTGCCGGAATTACGGGTCATCAGTTATACCATTGGTATCAGGCCCACCGGTACTGCGGACAGTGTGGTTCTCCCACAAAGCCGGACGGGAAAGAGCGGATGCTGTATTGTGAAACATGCCGTTCCATGGAATATCCCAGGATCTGCCCTGCCGTGATCATCGGCGTGACAGACGGAAACCGGCTTCTGCTTTCCAAATATGCAGGGCGGACATATAAAAAATATGCGCTCCTTGCGGGCTACACGGAAATCGGGGAGACGATGGAAGAGACCGTGGCGCGGGAGGTCATGGAAGAGGTGGGGCTGAAGGTGAAGAATATCCGCTACTATAAAAGCCAGCCGTGGGCGTTCAGCGATACCATTTTGATGGGCTTTTACTGTGATCTGGACGGATCGGATGAGATCCGGCTGGATGAGGAAGAACTGGCGCTGGCGGAGTGGTTCGAACGGGAGGAGATTCCGGTCACGCCATCCAGGGACAGCCTGACCAATGAGATGATCATGCGGTTTAAGAATGGAAGAATATAAGCGATGTAATGCGCGGCTGAATAAAACAGCATGGTACTTAAGCTTGCGGAAAGTAAACAAGAAGCAAAAGAATTTGGTATAGCATTTGCCAATTGAATATATAAATGAGAAAGGAAGAAACATGATGAGAGCAGAATTTGACGAAACCTTGATTACAGGAAACGAGATGATCGATTCCCAGCACAAAGAACTGATCGGCAAGATCAACGGATTGCTGGACAGCTGTGAGGACGGCAATGACAAGCTGGCGGCGGTCAAGACGCTGGACTATCTGGCGGAATATACGGATTTCCATTTTACGGCGGAGGAAAAGCTGCAGGAGGAAATGGAGTATCCGGGGATAAAAGAGCACAAAGAAGAGCATGCTAAGCTGAGAAAGGTGGTAGATGAGCTCCACCAGATGCTTGTGGAGGAGGAAGGGCCGACGCCGGCATTTGTAGAGCAGGTGAACCGCAACGTGATCGACTGGCTGTACCGGCATATTAAAGGATTTGACCGTTCCGTAGCGGAATACAGGTTTATGCGCGGGAACAGCGCGAATCTGTAAGAGACGGAAGACTCATCGAACGTGACTGATTTTGAGTATCAGAAAAGCAGTTCGCTTTTATGCGGATCAGGACAGCAGAGAAAGATCGTTTCCTGCTGCAGGATCGATAAGGAATACGAAGGAGTGGTTTGTAATCATGCATGCAAATCACTCTTTTATATAGAAGTATTACGACTCCGCTTTTGGCTTATGCGGGTGAAGTGAATTCCAGCTATAAAATATATCAATTAGTTACAATTTACGGTCGGCCAGGCTATGAATTGTAACAGCAATTATCTTCAAGCGACTCTATGCTTTACAAATGACGGGAAGTGTGGTATGGTTACAAATAGGTTAGCACTCGGTCGAATAGAGTGCTGACAGAAGGAGAGACTGTTATGATTACAATACCCATTTATGATATGATCATTTTGCCGGATGTGACCTATTATTTTAAGAAAGACGTACTGAAGGATCTGGGGGCACAGGGCGCCGAGAAGGGGGATCAGCTCCTGTTTCTTATGCTGAAAGAGGATAAGAGCAGGAAGGACATGACCATGTCAGATTTCTATCCGATCGGTGTGATCGGGGAACTGGAGACCATTGACGGGGACGGCAATGTGAGCGTCAAGACCGGGGAGCGGGTGGAGGTATCGGATCTGCAGGTGACAGAGGAAGCCATTGAGGCGTCGGTGTCAGTCAGAAAAGTGGAGGAGGACATCGAGTCCGAAGAGATCCAGGAGCGTTTTGAGAAAATGCGCTCCACGCTGCTTCATTTTATACAGGGATTCCAGTGGGGAATCTGGGCGCGCAGCTATGTCCTGCACTGGAAGTCCATGAATGAGGTGGTATCTGCCCTGTCCGGATATCTCACACTGTCAGACGATGAGAAATATGCGATCCTTGCCTCAGATACGGTATCCGAGCGTATGGAACGGATCGAAAAAGCAATCTATGAATTTATCGAGATGGCCAGAGTCAGCGAGGAAGCGGAGACGGCGCAGCAGGAGAAGCACGAGAAGGTCTATCGGGAAGAAGCCATCAAGAAGCAGATCGATTTTCTGCAGAGGCAGCTCGACGAGATGCATCCGGAAAATGTCTCCGATATCCGGAAGTTTGAACAAAAGCTCCAGGATTCCGGGATGAACCAGGATGCGAGAAAGGAAGCCGACAAGGTTCTGAACCGGATGAAGCAGGAAGGGAAGGACAGCCACGAGTACGGGCTGCTCTATGACTATCTGGACTTTGTTACCAGCCTGTCCTGGAAAAAAATGGACGCGGAGGATGTGGATCTGAAAGAATCCGAGGAAATCCTGGACCGCGAGCATTACGGACTGAAAAAGGTGAAGCAGAGGATCGTGCAGCAAATGGCGGTGATGGCGCTCAAACAGAGCCAGTCCGGCTCGATCCTGCTGTTTGTAGGCGCGCCGGGAACCGGAAAGACGAGTATCGGCCAGAGCATTGCGGAGGCCCTGCACCGGAAGTATGTCCGGGTCAGCTTAGGCGGCGTGCGCGACGAGGCGGAGATCCGGGGACACCGCAGAACCTACGTGGGTGCCATGCCGGGCAGGATCATGGAGGGGATGAAGCGCTGCGGGACCTCCAATCCGGTGATGGTATTGGATGAGGTGGATAAGCTGTCCAGGGATTACAGCGGCGATCCGGCAAGCGCGCTGCTGGAAGTATTGGATCCGGAGCAGAATAATAATTTTACGGATCATTATATGAATGTGCCTTACGACCTGTCGGATGTGCTGTTTGTATGTACTGCCAATACCACGGACACGATACCGGAGCCTTTGCTGAACCGGATGGAGGTGATCCAGTTCCCGGGCTACACGGCGGTGGAGAAGTTCCAGATCGCGAGGAAGCATCTGCTGCCCAAAGCCATGAAGGGAATGGGAATCAAGGCCCAGAACCTGAAAGTGACGGATCAGGCTGTCCAGGCCATCATCAGTGATTATACCAGGGAATCCGGCGTGCGCGGACTGAAAAAGCGGCTGGACGGCCTGTGCAGATACGCGGCGGTGAAGCTGGTCAAGGGCGAGCAGAAGAGCATCACGGTGAGCCCCAAAAGGCTGCCGGAATTTTTGGACCGGAAGCCCATCCGGCATGAGGAAGCGCTGGAGGAGAAGAAGCAGGGGATTGTCACCGGGCTTGCGTGGACGGCAGCAGGCGGGGAGATCCTTTTCGTAGAGACTTTATTTACCAAAGGGGAAGGAAAGGTGAAGGTCACCGGACAGCTCGGGGATGTGATGAAGGAGTCCGCCCAGATTGCGGTCAGCCTTGTAAAATCCAGATATCCCGAAGCGGCGGAGGCATTCAAGACCAATGACCTGCATATCCATGTGCCATCGGGTGCGGTTCCGAAGGACGGACCTTCAGCCGGGATCACTCTGACCACGGCCCTGGCGTCTTTAGTGACCGAAAAGCCGGTGAGCCCGGAATACGCCATGACAGGCGAGGTGTCCCTGCGGGGGACGGTGATGCCTATCGGCGGCCTGCCGGAAAAGCTGATGGCAGCGCAGCGGGCCGGAATTTCCAAGGTATTTATACCGGAGGACAATGTGGATGATCTGGACGATGTGGCGGAGGAAGTGAAGGAGAAGCTGGAGATCATACCGGTGAAGAAGGTAGAGGAAGTGCTGGAGAGGGTTCTTTGAGCTAAGGAACTGTCTCAAAATAATATGTATATCTTGCTTGCCTAAATTTGTATAGGCATCGTTGTCATCAGTCGCCGCAGCCCACTGCGGCTTCTTCTTCCGCCAGCCTATGCAAATATACTGTTGATAAAAAAGAGGTTGGAATGATGGTCAGTTTGAGTACATTGTGTTATATCGAAAAAGACGATCAATATTTGATGCTTCACAGGACGGTGAAGAAGAATGACATCAATAAGGACAAATGGATCGGTGTGGGCGGACATTTTGAAAAAGGGGAGAGCCCGGAGGAATGTCTGCTCCGTGAGGTGAAGGAAGAGACGGGATATACGCTGACGTCCTGGAAATACAGGGGAATCGTGACGTTTCTCTATGGGGAGGACGTGACGGAGTACATGTCCCTCTATACGGCGGAAGGGTTTGAGGGAGAAGCGATTCCCTGTGACGAAGGAGAGCTGGAATGGGTGGAAAAGAAAAAGATCCAGGAGCTGGACATCTGGGAAGGGGATCAGATCTTCTTCCGGCTTTTGGAGGAAGGGTATCCATTCTTTTCTTTGAAGCTGGTCTATGACGCCAAGGGAACTCTGCTGTATGCGGCGCTGGATGGGAAGCAGATGGAATTTGACGTGCAGACAGACCGGTGATCACGCGGAGAACCGGATGGACAGAAAACCTGTATCCGGAACCGGGCAGGCTCTTTTACAGAAGCGTGCAGATCCCGGATACAGGTTTTGGAGATGTTTTTGGATACGGGAAAGCAGGCGGACGCTGGTGATGCCGCCGCTTTGGTCGTATGTATGTTCAATTAGTTGACGTCGGCAGCAGATTCAGGGCAGTAGCGGTCTTCATAGGCGGCCTTTAAGATCTGGACAGCCTGTGTTTCCGTAAATCGGCTGCTGTCGATGCACAGATCGTAAGAAGTGATGTCCAGCCATTTCTCATCTGTAAAATACTCGTAATAATTGCGCCGCTCTTTGTCCATCTTCTTTACATAAACACGCGCGTCCCGTTCCGGAATATCCATCCGTTCGGCAGCCGTTGATACCCGGAAGTCGAAGGGGGCGTGGATAAACACGCGCAAAGCCTGCTTTTCCAGGATATGTCCGGCACAGCGCCCGATGATGACACAGTCCTCACGTTGGGAAAGGGAGAGGATGATTTCGCTTTCGGCCTGGTACAGTACGTCATTCATGGGATAAAAGCGGTATTGGGGCGCCATCTGCATTGGTTCGTCCAGAGGATAACGCCATTGACTGGCACGCTTTTCGTCTACTTTCTGCAGTTCTTCATATGGGATGCCTTCCTTTTCGCTGGCAATCCGGATGAGTTCCTTATCATAGTAATGGATTCCCAACTCGTCCGACAGTGCCTTTCCAATCTTTCTCCCATTGCTCCCATACATCCGATTGATGGTAATGATTCGTTTTGTCATATTACAGGGCTCCTTTCACTTCCGTGCCGCGCAGCAGGCTGCATGGCATCGGGATACCTTGGTGTGCAGAAAAACCGCGGGCGGCGGGATTTCTGCGGTGGAAAAAATATCGGTTTCTATGAATACATTATAACAGAATTTTCAGAAAATGACTATAAAAAGAGGGGGATCCGGAATATGTTGCCCATGTAATGAGGTACTATTTGGGAGGAAATTTGTTTGCGGGATTATTTGGAACAGCCAGATGGTGTCGGTGGCAATGGCACAGCTTGGAAATGAAGGCGGTCAGAAGTTCTGGTCGTGGTATGGGGTTTCACATAGAGAAGAATGATGTGCCTGCTTTGTCAGCTGGCGCGCGGAACAGCGCGGTTTGATCACGGGCGGGGCGGCAAAAGGATAAGCGAGTTCTCAGGCCAGGTGACATTAACGTTAAAAAACAGACAATTCGCGTGTAAATTTGTTTTTCATCTCATGGTTATGTTACACTTTTTGATAACCGGGTCCTGCATAAATAATGTAGGAAATGTATTCGGGCACTATGGAAATATAGGGAAATAATGGAAACAAGCTGTACAGGATATTTCCTATGGTTCTTGAAAAGGAAACAGGAAAGGAAGCATAAGATGAGAAAAGTGGATTTTAACGAAGGCTGGACCTGTAGATGCCTGACACGTGACGAGGCGGAGTATCCAGTGGCTCTGCCTCATGACGCTATGTGGTCAGAGGCCCGTACAGAGGCAAGTAAGGGAGAGAATAATATCGGGTGGTTTGAGGGCGGAGACTATGAATACCGGAAATTATTTTTTGTATCAGAAGATGACCGGGCCAAGAAGATCCTGATAGAATTTGAAGGAGTCTATCATAATGCAGAGGTCTTTCTCAATGGGAAAAAGATTCTGTCCCGTCCCTACGGCTATACCAACTTTTATGTGGATACAAAAGATGCGCTGCTTTACGGTGAGGAAAATGAAATCTGTGTGACCGCCTATAATTCGGATCAGCCCAACAGCCGTTGGTATCCGGGAACCGGAATATACCGCCCGGTATTTCTCTGGATTGGAGAGGAAAAGCACATTCCGGTTAACGGTGTGCGGATCCGCACCGTCAGTTATGAACCTGCTGTTATAGAGGCGGAAGTCAAAACCAGTATCAATGGCCGAGTGAAGATTGAGATTTTTGATGACAGCGAAAAGTGCGTGGAAGTAAAAGAACTGGAAATCGAATCTCAAGCTTCTGTCCAGATGCAGATTCCGTCTCCAAAACTCTGGAACTGCGATACTCCAAATCTGTATCGCTGTAAAGTGACATTCGGGGAAGACGTTGTGGAAGAGCATTTTGGAATCCGGCTTCTGGAGTGGAACAAAGATGCAGGCCTCACCATCAATGGAAAACGTGTTATCCTCCGCGGCGCCTGTATCCATCACGACAATGGAATCCTGGGGGCATGTGCCTTCCCGGAAGCAGAGGAACGGAAAGTGCGGATTTTGAAGGAACAGGGCTACAATGCCCTGCGATCCGCCCATAATCCCTGCTCCAAAGCCATTTTGGATGCCTGTGACCGTCTGGGCATGTTGGTGATGGATGAATATGTGGATGTATGGTATATCCACAAGACAGAGCATGATTATGTGGTTCACCTCCCCCACTGGTGGAAGCAGGATCTGAAAGATATGGTGGAAAAGGATTACAACCATCCGTCCGTCATTATGTATTCCACAGGAAATGAGGTATCAGAGACCTCCCAGAAAAAAGGAATAAAGCTGACAGGCCAGTTTACCCAGTACCTTCATTCTCTGGACAGCACCAGGCCGGTAACCTGCGGGATCAATATTTTCTTTAACTTTTTAAGTTCCGTCGGATTTGGGGTTTACAGTGACGACAAGGCAAAAAAGAACGCCCAGGCGGCTGAGAAGAATGCTCAGGCAGCACGAAAGAAAACAGATGCAGGGAAGGAAAAAAAGAAAAAACCGGTGGGAAGTGAATTTTATAATACTCTGGCCTGCCTTGCCGGGGATTATTTTATGAAATGCGGAGCCACGCTGTACCCCTGCGATTTAAAAACCAGAGACGCATTTGCCAATATGGATATTGCAGGTTATAATTACGGCATCTTCCGCTATCTTCATGACCTCAAAAAATATCCGGACCGTCTGATTCTGGGAACAGAGACGTTCTGCAAGGATGCATATTCTTTCTGGGAGAAAGCAAAACAGAATCCACGCATTCTGGGAGATTTTGTATGGGCCGGTATGGACTATATCGGAGAGACGGGTGACGGAGCCGCAGAATATTCGGACTATAAAGAAGAAAATCCGGCCTGCCGCATGACCGGAGGCAACGGGCGTGTGGATCTGCTCGGAAAACCACGGGCAGAGGCCGCGTTTACCCGAGTCGCCTTTGAGCGGGAAAAGGGGCCGCTCATTGCGGTCAACCCGGTATACCAGAAGGAGAAGCTGAACCTGACCGGGTGGCAGCTGACGAAGGCGCTGGAAAGCTGGTCGTGGCACGGGTGTCAGGGGCAGACAGCCACGGTGGAAGTGTACGCAAGGGCCGCAGAAGTGGAACTTCTGGTGAACGGGCAGGCCGTGGGCAGAAAAAGCTATAAAAATACATGCCGCAGGGTATTTAAAACAAAATACGAGGATGGAGAAATCACGGCGGTTTCCTATGACAGCATGGGCAGGATCATCGGCCGCCGGACTTTGAAAACAGCAGGGGAAGATATCCGGCTCAGGATTTGTCCGGAACAGCAGGAAGTAAAGCCAGGGAAGCTTGTGTTTATTCCGCTCCAATATACAGATGCAGAAGGGATCTGGAAGCCGATGGCGCGGGAGCGGCTGAAGGTATCTGTGGAAAACGGAGTCCTGATGGGGCTTGGCAGTGCAAATGCATATGTAAAAGGAAATTACGCGCAGGATACGGCGGACACCTATTATGGGGAGGCCATGGCGGTTGTCAGGGCCGGGGAAGCCGGTGTGGTAACCGTAACGGTGGAAGACAGCCGGGGGAGCCATACCGCAGAGGTTCTGTGTAAATAAAAATATATAAAGTGATTGCTGGACATAATGGCAAGGGCAAAAGAGCATCCATAAATACAGCGAACAGAGGGGACTTTTGAGTTTGGACGAAAATAACCGGCCCCTCCATTCGCGTCAAAAAAAGTGCAGCTGACGTTCCTGGCCATCTGCCGGAAAAAAGACATGCTATAATCCTTACATCAAAAAGAGAAAGGGAGAGAAAGAGATGAGTTACAGAAAAAATCTTTGGCGGGGCTTGTCCACCTGCACGGCATCATTGCTGGCGGTTTCTCTGGCAGCAGGTCCGCTCGTAGACAGCTATCGCACGGACATTGACAAATTCCTTGGAACGAAAAGCAGCATGATGATCACGGAAAATAAGGACGGAGAAGATTTGTATACTTACAAGTCGGATTATTCCAGCACCACGGAACTTCTGGATTCCATCGAAGATCTGGGGGAACGTATGAGTGAAGAGGGCACGGTCCTGTTGAAAAATGAAAACAATGCCCTTCCGCTTACTGAGGAAGAGACACAGAAAATTTCCCTGCTGGGCTTTTCCAGTTATTATCCGGTACAGGGCGGCGATATGGGAAGTTCCCTGACAGCCAATGGCGGGGGCGGAACAGATAACGGCGGAACAGACGCAGATACGGTAGATTTTGTACAGGCATTGTCTGCAAAGGGCTTTGGCATGAATGAAAAACTGCAGGAGCTTTACAAAGGTCTGGAATCGAGCTTTAAGACAGAGATCGATATGTGGGGAAATATCATGGAATATTACCACATTACCGCTCCGGCGACAGACGGTGTTTTTTCCAGCAAAGAGCCGTCTCAGGAAATCATGGACAGTACGGATCCTTCATGGAAAGACAGTATGGATGATTACAATGTGATGCTGGTGACCATTGCACGTTCTTCTACGGAAAACGGAACCTATCTGCCGGGAGAGACGGGCGTAGACCCGTCACAGAATCTGAACCAGACAGATCCTTTGGGACTTTCCGATGATGAACGTGATCTGATCAATGCGGCAGTTGAGGCGAAAAAATCAAACGGTGGAAAAGTGATCGTGCTTCTGAATAACGCAAATACCATGGAAATTGACGAGATCAAGAATCATACCGGTGTGGATGCCATCATGGAGATCGGCCTGCCGGGAGGATATGGTTTCTATGGAATCGCAGATGTCTTAAGCGGGGAGGCAAATCCTTCCGGCCATCTGACAGATACCTATGTTGTAAAGAATGCAAATTCTCCCGCGGCACAGAATTTTGGCAATTTCGCATGGACAAACCCGGATCCGTCTACCAGCACCAATTCTTTTGAGGTAGAGGCGGAAGGGATCTACACGGGATATAAATATTACGAGACCCGTTATGCGGATGTGGTGCTCGGGCAGGGAAATGCTGCTTCTAAAGCAGGAAGTACCACAGGCGGCGCATGGGATTATGACAGTGAAGTTTCTTATCCATTTGGTTATGGGCTGTCCTACACGACTTTTGAGCAGGAACTGGAAAGTGTGGAGGTAGATCTGGATTCCAAAACAGTGACCGCAGAAGTAACAGTGACGAATACCGGTGACGTTGCGGGAAAAGATGTGGTACAGTTCTATACATCTGTTCCATATACCGAATATGACAAAGAGCATCTGGTAGAAAAATCGGCAATCCAGCTTCTGGATTATGAAAAGACAGATCTCATTGAGCCGGGTAAATCCGAGAAGGTGACCATCACGGCAGACGCGCAGGATATGGCAAGCTGGGATTCCACCTGCAAAAATGAGGCAGGGACTGCGGGAAACTGGATTCTGGATGACGGAACTTATTATTTTACCGTAGGAAACGGAGCGCATGAGGCGGTCAATAATGTGCTTGCGGCACAGGGCGCGGCAGCAGACGGGGACGAGGGAAATGTAAAGACATGGGATTTAGACAACTTTGATTCAGAATCTTTTGCGGTGACATTAAACGGAACTCCGGTAGAAAACCAACTTGCAGACGCAGATCTGAATTACTATATGCCTGATACGGTCACCTATCTGACCAGAAATGACTGGGAGGGCACCTGGCCAAAGACCTATCAGGATCTGACGGCGACGGACGAGATGCTGGATATTATGGACAATGACATCCGTGAGATTACGGCCCAGGGCGACCCTGAGTCTGTCATATTCGGCGCGGATAACGGCCTGACACTGGCTGATCTAAAGGGCGTGACAGATATTGAAGACGAGCGGTGGAGCCAGCTGATCGACCAGATTGAACTGGAAGAGGCTTTGATCCGTACTGCATTTGGCGGAACAAGCACGAAGATCATTGAATCCATCGTATCTCCTGAGGTCATTCAGAACGACGGACCGAACGGTTTTAACTCCTATCCTCTGGGACAATATGCCAATAAGGATACTTCCACAGGCGACCCCTGTGCAGTCGATCCGGATGACCCGAACCTGGGCTACAGGATGGGGGTTATGGGAAATGGCACAATTATGGGGCAGACCTTCAGCAAACAGCTCATGGAAGAATGGGGCAAGGTGATCGGAAACTACTCCCTGTGGGCAAATACAACGATTTTCTGGGGGGCAGGCACGAACCTTCACCGTGTACCGTACAATGCGAGAAATCATGAGTATTTTTCAGAAGACGCAGTGCTGACAGCAGGACAGGCTTCCACATTCATTGCCGCAGGACAGGAATACGGAACTATTATTGCGCCGAAGCATCTGGCATTTAATGATACGGAGATCAACCGGACCGGTATTGCCGCGTTTATGACCGAACAGGCGGCAAGGGAAAATGAACTCAGGGGGACACAGGATTGTATCGAAGAGGCAGGCGCCCTGGGTGTGATGTCCACCTATAACCGTGTGGGATGTACACAGAGCAATGCCCACGAAGGACTGCTCCTGAACATTCTCCATAAGGAATGGGGCTTCAAAGGCCTGATGTCGGAAGACTTCATTCAGGACCCGAATTATACGGTATTAAAAGAGGCCGTACATAACGGCGTGACCATGACCTGTAATACAGGTGACAACAATATCGAGGCAGTCTCTGCAAAATGGCCTTACTGGACCGTGGAAAATGTAAGCCAGGACGAGACTCTGCTTCAAGACTTGAAACAGGTGATGCTGTATCAGAATTATGCGCTGGCGAATTCCAATGCAATGGACGGTATGTCTACCAGTACCCACATCGAAAAGGTCAATACATGGTATGACAACCTGGTATTGGGCCTGAGAGCCGGATTTGGCATTCTGACAGTTCTTTGCATCGCAATGTATCTTCTTGGAATGAAGAAGAAAGAGCAGTAGGAAAGGGGAAAATGAGATGGGCGAGAAAAGAAAGATTGGTATCGGATTTATCCTGACAGTTTTGACGATGATCGTGACTGCCGTATCATTGTTCCTTTATCTGCAGAACTGTAAGACAAATTATTTTGCAAATATGGGCGTTGACACGACAGTGGCTGCATGCCTTGTGGCTGCGGTGGTGCTGGAAGCATTGATGCTGGCTTTATCCATGAAGCAGGGTGAGAAAGCGTATCTGGACGCGATCCCGGTAGTGTGCGGAATCCTGACGGCTGTTGCGGCAATCCAGTTTATCGGAAGCAGGATTGCGGGCGCGGCTTCCATTATGACCTTTGAAAGCAATGCAGAAAATATGGCGGACCTGAACAATGCCATTGTTGCCATGGCCTGCTGCGTGATCGCATTATTACTGGTGATGATCAGTTCCTTCTTTAAAGTTGTGAAAGAAGCATAAATATGGAAGTTTGGAACTGCACGGTAATACCGCTGCAGTTCCAGAAAGGAATGAAGAAATATGAGCAGTCAGAAAAATGATTTTTGGAGCAGTCCGCTGACTCGTTCCAGGATTACGGCCTCGGATGTCAGGACACCGGAGATGCTTCTGGGCTATTTTATCGGCCCTTTCGGAGCGCTGCTTTCATCCGGTATATTTACCAGCATCCTGCAAAATTATTTTACGGATGTTCTTCGTCTGGATCTGACGTTTCTGACAACCCTGCAGTTGTTCTCCACCATTCTGATCGTAGCGGCAAACCTGATCGTGGGACAGTTGATCGAGCGGACAAAAACCTTTGCCGGAAAGGCAAGGCCCTGGATCCTGCTTTCCGCACTGACCCTGTCGGCGGCCAGCGTCCTGATGTTCATTGTTCCCTTTGAAGGGGCGGCAAAGCTGGTCTGGGTTGCCATTGCCTACAACTTGTATTATGCAGTGGCGTATCCAATCTATAATACGGCAAATTCTACGTTGGTGCCGGTGTCTACAAGGGACAGCCAGAAGCGGGGCGCATTGGCTTCCTTTACCAATGTGGCGGGCCTGGGCGTTATGGGATTTGGCTCCATGGTATTTCCGATTTTAGTGTCCTTTGCGTTAAAAGATAATCAGGCATTGTGGTTTATGGTTATGCTGGCGGTTGCCGTATTTTCCGCGCTGACCATCTATCTGCAGTTTATGTTTACCAGAGAGCGTGTGACAGAGGAAGTTATGGCGTCCGGTGGGAAAGAACCGGATGGAAAAACGGCGGAATCCGTGTCCTTGTCCGCACAGCTGAAAGCCGTTGCGAGCGAGAAAATGTGGTGGACCGCAATTCTGTTCTACCTTGTATTTCAGTGGAGCGGCGCCATCAAAAATGGCTCCATGTCCTTCTTTTGTAAATGGGTATTGGATAATACTTTTTTTGGCTCCGCCGATGCATGGGGGGCTTCCCAGTCTCTCTTGAGCATTATGGGGGCGATTCCGATGGCTCTGGCAGTTGTGGTCGTGGTTCCGCTGTGCAATAAATTCAGCAAGAGAGTGGTTGTATTTATCGGAATGGTGATCGGTGTGGCAGGCGGTTTGATTGCCGGCCTAGGAAACGGAAGCATTGTGCCGGTAGCAGCCGGCGTTGCGCTGAAATGCCTGGGGGCTTCTCCGGCGGCTTATGTGATTCTGGCAATGCTGGCAGATGTGATCGACCATATTGAGTTTAAGGAAGGGATGCGTACCGATGGATTGACAATGTCTATCTATAGTTCTATCATGGTAGCAGGGACTCCAATCTGTAATTCCATCTTCAGCGCAGTCCTGAATTTCAGCGGATATGTGCAGGATGCGGATGTGGCGCTGGGGACGGCGGCACAAAGCGCGGCAGTGCAGAATGCGATTTCGATCAGCTATATCTGGGTGGAGACTGCTGCTTATGCGGTTTGCGCGGTGCTGATCTTCCTGTTTACAGTGGAAAAGAATCTGCCGCAGGAGCAGGCGCAGATTGCGAAGAGGAAAGAACGGGAAGTGGGATAATGTCTTAAGTGCAGTGGATGGAATACCATCTGCTGCATTTTTGTAGTAGTCAGTTACGGATAGAGGAGGGCGCAATGGAAAGAAAACGGCATATTGTTTCATGTGTCCTTGGGGTTTGTATTGGCTTTGGTGTCATGGGATGCGGCAAAAGGGCGCTGGAAGAAAAGGATTTCTGCCATCTTGTGCTGGAAGAAGGGGAAGGTTTTTTTGTGGAGGAAAGTGCCCTGACGGTGGAACGGGGGAAGGATGCGTCTTTTGAGATGATCCTGGAGGATGGATATGAACTGCAAAATGTGAAATATGGAGATGACAGGGAAGCAGGAAGTGCTGCCCACAATTATTCCGTGAAATATGATGGGGATGGCAGAGCGCTTACTTTGACGCTGTATGACGTTCGATATTCCGAGACTGTGCAGGCACGGGTTGAAAAAAGTGATGTGGTCATCCGGTATCATGCCAATGGGGGCCGCAGATGTGAAAGCAGGGATATGGCGGATGAAGGATATGGGGAGGATGGCGGCGGGGATGAAGTCCCGGTTGCTGTTGTGCGTTCCCATTTGCGGCCGAATACGTCGATTGGTACAGATTTATTTGAGAGGACCGGCTATACGCTGATTGGCTGGAATACAAAGCAGGACGGGAGCGGGACTCAGATCGGGCTTGGCAGCAGGGTGGATACTCAGGAGGGGATGTTACTCTATGCGCAGTGGGTTCCCTGGACAGATGCGGCTCTTTTTGAGTATGAAGAACAAGGAGAATTTGCGCGGATTATAGATTATCAAGGGCAGGAAGATACGATCTGTATTCCGGCAGAACTGGATGGAAAGAAGGTACGGCGGATCGCAGAAGGGGCATTTGCGGGTGTGGATTGCAGAAGAGTGATTTTGCCGCCGGGAATCTATGAAGTGGAAAACAAAGCGTTTGAAAGTGCATCGCTGCAGGAACTTTATCTTTATGATGATATTTCCAAGATCAGCGATCATGCATTTGCAGGATGCGGGCAGTTTGAAACGCTGCATATCAATGCAATAGAGCCGCCGGTATATAGCGGAAATTATTTTGACACCTTCCAGGACAAATATGACAGGCTTTTGCAGTTGAAGGATCAGAAAAAAATCGTATTGTTTTCAGGTTCTTCTACCCGGTTCGGCTATGACAGCGCTATGATCGATGAGGCGTTTGAGGAGTATGAGGTGGTGAACATGGGAGTGTTTGCCTATACTCCGGCGCTTCCGCAGCTGCAATTGATTCTGGAATGTATGCGGGAAGGAGATATTCTGCTCCATGCGCCGGAATTTGATGCCAGCAACCGGCAGTTCTGCGGGCAGAAAGCTTTGGATTACGCCACATTTGCCATGATGGAATCAGGTTACGATGTGTTTACAAAGCTGGATATCCGGGATTTTGAGCAGGTATTTACCGCATTTTCTTCTTACAATGCCGGGCGGGAAGGAATGGAAAAGAAAAATTATAAAATCTCCGCGTCTCATTATGATGAGGATGGTATTCCGGTAGAAGAAGACAGCTATAACGAATATGGGGACTATTGCCTGTATCGGCCAAATTCTGCAGAAGAACAGCCAATCTATGGCCTTCCGGTGCATTATACAGTCAATGCATTTCCAAAGGGACAGTATATTGAGCCGTTGAATGCAGTGTATGAGCAGTTTTTGGAAAAAGGGGCTGACGTTTATTTTACATATTCGCCCCGTAACCAGTATGCCGTGTCAGAGGAGAGTACACCCGAAGAACGTGCGCGGCTGCACCAGTATTTTCAGGAGAACCTGATCGTGCCGGTGATCACGGAACTGGAGGATTCTCTGGTTTCCGGGGTGTATCTGCATGGGACGGATAACCATCTGTCTACCGAAGGGGTGGAGATCCGGACCAGGAGGATCATTCAGGAATTGAAAGAAGAAATGGAAAAGGAACAGGATGAGAAATGAAGATCGGAATCATTTGTATTATTTGTGAGTTTTTTACTGTGGCCGGAATTCTGTATGCGCTGGTCTGCGGCGCTAAACTTCAGGAAATTTTGGCGGGGGTGCTTTTGATGCTCTTTGTGAGCCTGCTGGTCGTCCGGGCGGGCAATAAGAGAAACGTGAAGAAGGCGATCGGGCCGCAGAGCGGACCGGCCGTGAAAAATGAGGAAAATATATGAATTTTACATCTTTGGAATTTATCACTTTTTTTCCGGCGGTCCTGATTCTTTATTGGATCATGCCGGGACATAGAAGATGGATCCTGCTTTTAGCAGCAAGCTACCTGTTCTATATGGACGGGAGCCTCAGATCAGGGGCGCTGCTTTTGTTTACTACAGGGGTGTCCTATACGGCCGCATTACAGATGGAGAGAATCCGAAGTGAGAAAGGGGCGGGGGCAAAAGAGATTAGATTGTGGATGCTGCTGGCTCTTGTCTGCTGTCTGGGGTGCCTGGCGATTTGGAAGCGAAAAGGCTTTCTGGTTGTAGGAATTTCGTTTTATACATTCCAGACATTGGCCTATGTGCTGGATGTGTACCGCGGACAGATCCGATGTGAACGGCATTTTGGATATTATGCATTATTTGTCTCTTTCTTTCCTCAGTTGGTCGCCGGACCGATTGAACGGACGGAAAGTCTTCTTTTGCAGTTAAAAAAAGTACAGGTCTGGAATCGAAATGATATTACTGATGGGGGCTGGCTTTTGCTCAAGGGCTTCTATAAAAAACTGGTGGCAGCGGACTATCTGGCGGTTTTTGTGGATGTTGTCTATGCTTCGCCGGGGGAGGCGGGGGGACTTGGGGCAGTCCTTGGGACTTTATGCTTTGCGGGGCAGATTTATTGTGATTTTTCCGGTTATACGGATATTGCGCAGGGGACGGCGCGTATGATGGGAATTCGTCTGACAGAAAATTTTAAAAATCCATATGGGGCGGAAAATATCCGGGAATTCTGGCAGAGATGGCATATCAGCCTGACAAAATGGTTTACGGATTATGTGTATATTCCGCTGGGAGGCAGCAGGAGCGGTACACTGATCCGCTGCAGAAATATCATGGCGGTCTTCCTGCTGAGTGGGTTATGGCATGGGCTGTCCTGGAATTACGCAGCCTGGGGGCTGCTGCATGGAGTCTGTTTTTTAGCGTATACATTGTGGAATGAAGTCTATCCGTCCAAAAGCGGCATGTATTTGCCTGGCCGGTTTGTTACATTTGGATTTGTCTGCTTTGCCTGGATCTTCTTCCGGGCAGAGAATATGAGGGAGGCAGGGCAGGTCCTGGGGCAGATCCTGTTCCACTTTGCAGATCTGGGAATCTTAGAGACACTGCAGTCCATGCAGATACAAAGAATCGACTTATTGCTCCTGCCGTTGGCGCTGGGCTGCCTGCTGCTTGTGGAACAGATGCCGGATACAATCTGTAGGGCCAGGACATTAAAAGAGACCGTAAAAGTATCATTTCTTGGATTTTATATGGTAAACGCGATTGCCATTTCCTGGCTGGTTGGAGCCGCGGCGGACAGAGGAAATTCTTTTATTTATTTTAGGTTTTAAGTGTGGATTCGGGGGTAAGGACATGGAGCGGACAGCGAAAAAAGCGATACTTATCATAACAGGGATTCTTCTTCTTGCGATACCTGTATTTCTCATTGTATGTGCCCTCTGTCTGCCTGCCAGGTACGAAAAAACATTTTTAGGTGAACTGAGAGAGAAATGCAGGCGTTTGGAGGAAATCGAAGGGAAGCGTATCATACTGGCGGGAGGGAGCGGTATTGCTTTCGGCTATGACAGTTCGATGCTGGAGGGGGCATTCCCGGAGTATCAGGTTGTAAATTTCGGGATGTATGCAGGGCTTGGAACGAAAGTGATGCTGGATTTATCTGAGGGATCCGCTCGGGAAAATGACATTGTGATCCTGTCGCCGGAGCAGGAGGCACAGACTCTTTCGGACTATTTTAATGGAGAAGCCATGTGGCAGGCGGCGGACGGGGAATTTTCGCTTCTTTTCAAGATCAAACGCGGGAACTGGGGGCAGATGCTAGGGACGCTGCCGGGTTTTGCGGCAGACAAATTCCGTTATCATTTACATGGGACAACGCCTGAGCCGGAAGGGATATATCGGAAGGATTCGTTTAATGCATACGGAGATATTGACACAAAGCTGTGTGGGCAGAATATCATGCCGCAAGGATACGACAGGAACACTCCGGTTCGTTTTACAGACGATGTCTGGCAGGAGGAGTTTATAGAGTATATGAATACCTATGCCTTACAGCTTGAGAAACAAGGGGCAAAAGTCTGGTATCGGTTCTGTCCGGTCAATGCGTTGGCAGTAGTGCCAGGGGATATGTCCGCATATTACGAAGCGCTACAGACAAAGCTTTCTTTTCCGGTCATCGGGAACCCGAATGACAGTGTAATGGATGCGGAATGGTTTTATGATACAAATTTCCATTTGAATTCCAGCGGGAAGATTGTGAACACGATCCAATGTATTCGGGATATAAAAGCCATGCTGGGAGAAAGTACGCAGATGGCATATGAATTTCCAAATAAACCGGAAATGCCGGCGGATACGGGAGGGGATTTGGAGGAACAGCCAGAAATACTGTATGCAGATATCTATGCGGGAAATGAGGACATCCAGGCTATCACGATACCGGAGGATGTTGCTCTGATTGAGGACGGCGCATTTGAAGGGTGCAGCCGGTTACAGGCGATCATACTTGAAAATGAACAGCCATCAGAAATCCGTCCGGGGCAGGGATTACTGCGTGGAACAGATGCGGATATCTATGTAAAAGACAAGGTATTGCCGGATTATCGGCTGAATTATTTTTGGTCCATGTATGCAGGAAGGATCAAGGCACAATCCACGTTAGAAAAATGACGTTTTACGTCAGGAAAAAGCGTCAGTCGAAAAAAAAGTTATAATAATCCATTATAAGCGTGGACGAAACACGAAATAACAGATAAAATGGAGTGGAGGTTTTAAGATGAAAACAAAACAAGCATTTAACCCGTATCTGCCAAGTTATGAATATGTACCGGATGCTGAGCCGCATATTGTGGATGGCCGTGTTTACATTTATGGTTCCCATGATCTGTTCAACGGCCTGAATTTTTGCCTGGGGGACTATGTGTGCTGGTCTGCCCCGGTCGGGGACTTAAGTAATTGGAGATATGAGGGCTGTATTTATAAGAGGGAGCAGGATCCGGCGGCGCCCAGGATCCGCCTGACGAATGGGCTGGCGGCTCCGGATATGGTACAGGGGCCGGACGGAAAATACTATCTGTATTATTTCATGGGCGGCACAAAGATGATCTCTGTGGCAGTCTGTGATGAACCGGCAGGAAAGTATGAATTCTATGGATATGTAAAATATGAGGATGACGTGCCTGTAGGCAAAAAGAATGAACCATTTCAGTTCGATCCGGGAATCTTCATGGATGACGACGGACGGCTGTATATGTACAGCGGTTTTGCGCTGGCGGGGAATCCCATTCTTCTGGACGGCTCTAAACCGACGGAGCATGGCCCCATGTGCTTTGAACTGGACCCTTCCGATATGCTGACGGTGAAAAAAGGCCCTGTGTATATTGGGATTGCAGGAGAGAAGGAAGCGCCCGGGACTCCTTATGAGGGACATCCTTTCTTAGAGGCAAGTTCCATGCGTAAATTCAATGGAACCTATTATTTTATCTACAGTTCCCTGAACAGCCATGAACTTTGCTATGCCACAAGTGACAATCCTACCAGCGGTTTTTCGTACGGGGGGATTCTGGTCAGCAACGGAGACATCGGAATGCCGGGTGTGACAGACGTGAACCATGCAAAAAATTATACGGGAAATACCCACGGGAGTATTATTGAGATCAATGGAGAATATTATATATTCTATCATCGTCACAGCAACCGGAAGCAGTCTTCCAGACAGGCCTGCGCGGAGAAAATCCGTTTCGAAGACGGAAAATTTTATCAGGCGGAGCTGACATCCTGCGGGCTGAACGGAAAGCCGCTGTCTGGAAAAGGGCATTATCCCAGTTATATCGCCTGTAATTTATATGGAAAAAAGGGAACCAGATTTTTAAGCATGATCAAGCATCCAAAGAGAGGCTACCCCTACTTCACTCAGGACGGTAAAGACCGTGAATCAGGAGATGACCAGTATATTGCGAACATGGATGACGGCGCGGTGGCAGGGTTTAAGTATTTTGACTTAAGAGAAACTTCTAAGATCAGGATTAATATCCGTGGAAATGCCTCTGGCATGGTTTATATCCGTACTGCGGAGAATCAGGAGCCGGTGGCAAAGATTGAGGTAAAACCGACAAAAGATGTGCATGGTTTTGTCTCGGAACTGAAAGCACCTGGAGAAAAGCAGGCGTTGTTTTTCAAATATGAAGGAAGAGGAAGCTTTGACTTTATTTCTTTTGATCTAGCATAAGAATGGCTGCAGCGAGGGACAGTGTATGATACACATTGCGATTGTAGAGGATGACGTCCATGATAAAGCCCGGCTGAAAAAATGTCTGAAAAGATATGAAGAGGAAACTCAGCGGCGGTTTGAGGTGACCGAATTTTCGGACGGCGAGGACATCATTACAGAGTATATGGCAAAATATGACCTGATACTGATGGATATTGAAATGACCTTTATGAATGGCATGAGTGCAGCCCGGCGGATTCGGGAAATGGATCCGGACGTGGAACTGATCTTTATTACAAATATGCCCCAGTATGCAATCCAGGGCTATAAAGTAAATGCATTGGACTATCTGTTAAAGCCGCTCTCCTATTTTTCATTTACGGAGACCATGAACAAGGCACTGAAACGGATTGGGACATCGGAGAAAAAATATGTCGTGGTTGCCACAAAGGGAGGAAAAATGAAACTGGATATTTCCGGCATCTGTTATGTGGAGGTGCTGGATCATCTTCTGCTGTATCATACCACCGAAGGAATTTATGAGGCCCGGGGAACGCTGAAAGATACACTAAGCCAGCTGGATGAACGTTTTTTCAGCTGCAGCAGGAGTTATGTAGTGAATCTGGATTATGTAGAGCATTACCGTGGAAACGATCTTACGGTGAACGGTGATGTCCTTGCCATGAGCCGGGGCAGGCGGAATGCATTTCTGGACGCGCTAAATGCACATATGAATGGAGAGTGGGGATGAAAGGAGCGGAAATCTTGAATACACCGGGATATTACTATGCATTTGCCTATTGGATGTCCGCATTTGTGATCATCTTCATTTATCACGATAAGCCACGGCAAAAAAAACATTGGGCAGGAGATGCGGCGGCATTTGTGATCCTGCAGGTATTCATGTATCTGACAGACGGCGTGGCGAAGTTCCTGTTCATACCGTCTATGCTGCTGATCATCTTTCTGGTGCTTTTATATGTACGGATAAATTGTGATTTTACGTTAAGAGAAACAGGATATTACGGGGCTACAGTGCTGATCAATGCGGAGTTTGCCGCGTCCCTCTGCTGGCAGATCTACTATAACTTTGCATTCGATATCCCAAAAGATTATCAGGTTTTCTGGCGCATTGGAGAAATGGTCCTGGTCTATGGCCTTATTTATGCGGCGATTTATTTTCTGGAGCGGCATCTGCGCAAGGATATTGAGGAACTTCGGCTTACCGGCCGTGAACTGCTGAGCGTATTTGTGATTGTGCTTATGGTATATAGTGTCAGCAATATGAGTTATGTGGATACGGAATGGCTGTTCAGCAGCGCCATGAGCAGGGATATCTTTATTATCCGTACTTTGACGGATTTCTGCGGGATCTGTCTCCTTTACGCCTATCATATCCAGGTACGTGCGATGCAGATGCGGTTTGAAATGGATACCCTTCAGAATATCATGGAAATGCAGTATAAAAGTTATCAGATGTCACAGGATAATATTGATATGGTGAATCAGAAATATCATGATTTGAAGCATCAGATCACACTGCTGAAGGCAGAGACAGAAACGCAAAAATCCGTGGAATATCTGGAGCAGATGGAACGGGAGATTAAAAGTTATGAAGCGCAGAACAAGACAGGAAACAAAGTGTTAGATGCTGTCCTCACTATCAAAAGCATGGCTTGCCAGGGGAAAGGGATTGAACTGAAGTGCGTGGTAGAAGGGGATCTCCTCTTCTTTATGGATGATATGGATGTCAGTGCCTTGTTTGGAAATATGCTGGACAATGCCATAGAGTCCGTGGAAAAGCTTCCGGATGAGCGGATGCGGCTGATCCGTCTCTATGTGGTTCGGGAAAAGCAATTTCTGCGAATCTGTACGGAAAATTACTGTACGGAACAGATCCAGTTTAAGAAAGGCATGCCAGTGACTACAAAAAAAGATAAGCGTCTCCATGGATTTGGGATGAAGAGTATCCAAAGTACAGTTAGGAAATATGACGGCTCTGTGATGGCTGCTCTGAACTCGAACTGGTTTGAGGTGAAGATTTTAATACCGATTCCTTAGGGAGTCACAGACAGGTACTTATACTACAGATTAAGTCAGATGAATTTCCTTGTTGATATCATCAAGACTCATATCTGCAACACCATTATTCTCAGCCTGTACTCGCAGGGTATGAAAGGCTTGCGCCGCGCCCTCACGTGTGATATCAGCTTCAGGAGATGATAGTTCAAAAGGAATCCCGCGCTGTCTGACAACAGCTCGCGCAAATACATTGATTGCTGTAGATGCGTTCATGCCGAAATCCTGGCATAAGCAGTCAAATGGATTCTTTAATGTTTCGTCCATTCGGACGCTGAAAGTTGCAAATTGGTGTTTTTATAATTTTGATACCGGCATGTACAACAAGAGCAGTTGATTACTATGTGATTGGGCAGGGAAATTATTTGGCCGCAGGAGTAAAAACAGTTCTCTGTAATTCCTGTAAAACAACAGCGGGAGGAGGAAGTTGCTTTATAGGGCCGGATTCATGGGATGACCGAAAACTAAATAAGGGAGAGGAATTGTTGAAAGAGAATACAATATATCATGGACTGAAACCGGGAATTTATATGCAGACATCGAAAGAACGGTGTAGAGGCGCTTTAGGAGAAAAGGAACAAGCATTGTTAGTATGTGATATCAGTCCCTATCATGAAAAAAACAGTCCAAATATAGAGTCAATGGTAGATGCTTTTTCAATTGTGGCACATATCCCAATCCTAGAAGAAAAAATATATGTGAAGCAATGTATAGGAAAAAATAAATGTTCTAAAAAAGATGGATTTGTTATTCAAAAAGAAGGTCAGGAACGAGCAGAGATGAAAAACCTTATGGCGAACAGTTGCGGCATTGTGTGCATTTAGCGATTACATTTCCTTATGACGAAAAATTCTCCGCATTGCGGAGAGAATTAAATTGGACATGTATAAAAGCATTAATGTATATAGATGAACCGTTGGATTTTTATATCGAAATGTGCAAAATGAACCATTGGAATACTCGAACGCTTCAGGATAGAATTAATTCTATGCTGTATGAGAGAACCGCTATTAGCAGAAAGCCGGATGAGCTGATAGTTCAGGAATTGTCATTATTGCAAGAAGAAAATAAATTGACTCCGGATTTAGTGTTTAGAGATCCATATTTTTTGGATTATCTGGGGCTTACGGATACTTATTCTGAAAAGGATTTGGAATCTGCAATTATTGCAGAATTGCAGCAGTTCATTATAGAATTGGGGTCTGATTTTGCGTTTATGGCTCGTCAGAAAAGAATTACGATAGATAATGAAGACTACTATATCGATCTGTTATTCTTTCATAGAAGACTGAAGTGTCTGGTCGCTATTGACCTGAAATTAGGAAAGTTTGAAGCGGCACATAAAGGACAAATGGAACTTTATTTACGTTGGCTGGAAAAATACGAAATGGTTGAAGGGGAAAATCAGCCGATAGGGTTGATTTTGTGTTCTGGTAAAAATGAGGAACATATTGAACTGATGAGACTCGATGAAAGTAATATACGAGTTGCGGAGTATATGACAAAACTTCCAGACATGAAGTTGCTTGAGGCTAAACTAAAACAATCTATTAACAGGGCTAAGAAGAGGCTTGCTTCATCATTAGATTCAGGTCGTTCCTAGATAGATCTGAGAATCAAGATATAAAACTGGAATTTTTTTGCGGTAATTGGCTCTCTGTTTGTAGCCCCTGTTTGTCCGTGTTAATGATAAGTTAGTTTCTATACTTCCTTATCACTGTAAACATAAGGGTTTTAGTGCTTATAATAGCGTAAATGATTTCATTGTCCGAAATAGCTGTCCGTTTAGAAGTGTCATATAAAACGGTATAAAGGGCGGTAGTAGACTTAAAAAAGACTGGCGATATCGAAAGAGTGTTGACTGTTTGGCACTCTTTTTTTGGTGGCCGTATATAGAAAAAAGAACAGCGGATTTTTCATTTCCTTATAAATTCTTCATAATTCCAATTTATCCTTATATATGTAATCGGATATGAAGCAGAAGATTTTACTGCATAGGCTGAGTGCTCAACTGCTATTACAAAGTACCCGATGAAAGAGGATAAAGGAAAGGATGGAATATGATGAAACATATTTTAGAAACAGAGTGTGTAACAAAAGAGTTCCGGGGGCATTCCGCAGTGTGCGGCGTGTCTCTGCAGGTGCCGGAGTGCTGTGTATACGGGCTTCTTGGCCCCAACGGGGCGGGAAAATCGACGATTCTTAAGATGCTGACAGGGATTTTTAGGCCCACCAGCGGGAAGGTGCTTTTTGACGGACATCCATGGAGTCGGAAGGATCTGGCAGAGATCGGCGCGCTGGTGGAGACGCCCCCGGTATATGAGAACCTGACGGCCTGGGAGAATCTGAAAGTCCGGGCGCTGATCCTGGGAATATCGGACGTCCGGATTCGGGAAGTGCTGGAACTGGTGGATCTGGCGGATACAGGGAAGAAAAAGGCGGGGGCATTTTCGCTGGGGATGAAGCAGAGGCTGGGACTTGGGATCGCGCTGCTTAACCGGCCGAGGCTTTTGATCCTGGACGAACCGCTGAACGGACTGGATCCGATCGGGATTCAGGAGCTGCGTGAAATGATCCGGAGATTCCCCCAGGAGGGGATCACGGTGATCGTGTCCAGCCATATCTTGAGTGAGATCGCCCAGACTGCAGACTATATCGGGATCATCGCAAACGGGATGCTGGGTTATCAGGGAGAAATGCCGGAGGAAGGACATCTGGAGGAATTATTTATGAAGATTGCGGCGAAGCACCGGGCGGCTTAGGAACCGGCGCGAAATCATATGTACAGACTGTGCGTTAAGAGAAACTGGCAGGTATATATTTGGAAGGAGAAGAGATCAGATGAGAGAATATTATATTGCGGAGAGTTTAAAGAACCGGCACACCTTCGCGGGGAAGCTGGGCTGGATCATGCCGTTGACGGTGGTGGCACTGTCGGCCATGCTGACCTGGGATTATTTTACAATCGACTGCTATAACTGGTGGTATACAGTTCTGTTCCCGGGAATGGCTGCGTTCCTGTGCGGGGCAGTGGGAAACAGGGATAAGAAGCTGGGGAATCGGGCTATCTGGACGCTGCCGGCAGAGCCGGGGAACATATGGGACGGAAAGATCCTGTACGGCATCCGCTGTATGGGAACAGCCCTGCTGGTGCTGGGAGGCGTGACCCTGGCTGCCGGTATCGGAATGGAACAGATCCTGCACAGAGTATTACGGATCAGCCTGACACCCGGACAGCAGATCTTTGCGGTGCTGATATTGTTTACAGTGTCATTGTGGCAGATTCCCTTCTGCCTGTTTCTGCAGCAGGCTATAGGGACATTTCCTATGGTGCTTCTCCATATGGGCATGTGGGTTCTGTGCTCCGCCGAACTGTCGCTGAAACCCTATTTCTGGGTGCTTCCGGGAGGAATTGCGTCCCGGATGATGTGTATAATCCTGGGGATACTGCCAAACGGGCTGGTAGCAGAACCGGGAAGCATGACCTATTCACCGGAACTGATGGAACGGACGGGGCTGCCTCTGGGAATCGCGGCATCGCTTATCTGGTTCTTTCTTTTCTGGCGTTTGAGCCGGAGGTGGTTTGAAAGGAAGGTGGAGAGATGATGGAAGCTGTGAGGATAGATGTAAACAGAGCGGGGGAATTAAAAAGTTCTGTAAAGGAAGAAGTGACGCCTAGGAAATTAAGAGAGCATGTAAGGACAGAAAGAGAGCAGCCCGGGGAGTCCGGAAGGTCTGCAAAAGTGAATGGAAGTATACAAGGGGAACTGCTGCGGCTCATTAAAGCGGAATTTTGGAAAGTGCGGCATACCCTTCTGACCTGGATTCATCTGCTGGTCCCTTTGCTGGGGATTGCGGTGTTTTTGATGTATTACAGCTGGTCAGGGTGGAGTGACGAAGGGAAGGTATCCGGGTACATCCAGGTATTATCCATTGCATTTCCGCTGATCATCAGCGTAGTCTGCTCCCTGTCCGTGGAAATGGAGGAACAGGGGCATTTCCAGACGATGCTCGGGGCGATGGTGCATAAAAAAGCCGCTCTGCTGGCAAAGTGGACGGTGCTGGCGGTGCTGGGGCTGGGGGCTCTGCTGCTGGCAGTGGGAGGGTTTGCGGCGGGCTTCGGGATGATGACAGGAGGGTCGGTCTATACACCGGCGCAATATGCAGGGATGGTGGGGGTGCTGTGGCTGGGAGGAATCAATTTGTACCTCCTTCATCTGTTCCTGAATCTGGCATTTTCCAAAACCATTTCTATGTGTGTCGGAACAGCGGAGCTGCTCACAGCGGCGTTGTTTCTGACCGGGCTGGGGGAAGGGCTGTGGCAGTTTTTTCCCTGCTCCTGGGGTAGCAGATGGAGCGGATATCTGCTATTATATTGGAAAGGGCAGGCGATGCCTGCCGGATTTGTATCCCGGAGCCTGGGAATCGGCGCGGTTCTGACGGCAGCGCTGTGGGGAATGATTTTCCTGTGGTATCATTATTATGAAGGAAGGCAGTGTCATGATTAATATTTTGGCGGTGGATGATGAGAAACATATCTTAAGGCTGATTCAAAACGCGCTGGCAAAGGAAGGGTATCATGTGACGGCGGTGTCAGATCCGCAGGAGCTTGAAAAGCTGAAACTCACGGAGTATCAATTGATCCTTCTGGATGTCATGATGCCGGGGAAGGACGGATTTGCGCTGTGCGGGGAGATTCGGGATTCGGTGGACTGCCCGATCCTGTTTCTGACCGCAAAAACGGAAGAGGCGGATATCATGAAGGGGCTGGGCGTGGGAGGGGACGACTACATCAC
Source organism: Lachnospiraceae bacterium (assembly GCA_910573785.1). GTDB lineage: Bacteria > Bacillota > Clostridia > Lachnospirales > Lachnospiraceae > Schaedlerella. Next base: position 172,848 of record CAJSZT010000003.1, read on the forward strand.
CAAGCCCTTCGGCATCGGAGAGCTTCGGGCACGGGTGGCGGCCCATCTGCGGCGGGAGACGAGGGAGAAAAAGCAGGCGGTGTCGGTGGGCGGCGTGCAGTTTCTTTTGAAGGCGAAAAAGGTGCGGTACAAGGATGAGGAACTGGATTTTACAAAGAGTGAGTATGCGATCTGCGAGTACCTTGCGCTGAACCATGGCCAGGTATTTTCCAAGGAGCAGATCTATGAGCATGTCTTCGGCTATGAGAAAGAGAGCGACAATTCGGTGATCACCGAGCATATCAAGAATATTCGGGCAAAATGCCAGAAGGCAGGGCTGGAGCCGATTGAGACGGTGTGGGGGATCGGATATCGATGGAGACAGGGATGAGGAGAAAAGGACAAAAAACAATCGCAAATGTTTTTCTGAGATATATCTGCCTGCTGGCAGGAGGGGCGCTGATGTGGCTTCTGATCCTGGTCTGCATCTTTATTGCGCTGGAGGCGTCTGGGGAGGTGCTTCCGGCCAATTATGCGGAGCTCTGGCTCAATGAAACGGCGGCAGAGATCCGGACGGCTTCGGAAGTCACAGAGAACATGATACCTCCGGAGTGCACCTTCGGAGTCTACAAGACAGATGGAAGCTGGCGGTACGGTACGTTTTCCAGGGAGCTAAGGGAAGTGGCCTGGGAGCACTATGAAAAGAATGATGCCTATACCGATGGCAGTGGGTACCTGCGTTTCCTGGAACGGGATAAGGGGGAGGTGTGCATTGTAAACTACAGGATTACTATGCTGTATCGGAACGCATTTCTTAGAAAATGGGTTCCCAGGATGGATTTTCTGCTGGTGATCGGATATGTGGTTCTGTTCTTGCTGCATACGTTCGTGGTCTCACGGCATTTTGGGAAAGATATGGGGGCAAGGCTTGCGGTGCTCAATGAGGTTACGGGAGAAATCCGGAACCAGAACCTGGATTTTGAAAGGATGCATTCGGAATTGAAGGAAGTGGAGGAAGTGCTGGATTCCCTGTATCAGATGAAGGAGGCCCTGAAAAGCTCCCTGCATCGGCAATGGAATTTGGAAAAGGGCAAAGAGGAGCAGATTGCGGCGCTGGCCCATGATATCAGGACTCCGCTGACGGTCATCCGGGGAAATGCGGAACTTTTGGCGGAAGGGGGGCTTGCGGAGGAGGAACAGGAGTATAACCGGGATATCCTGCAAAGCGTGGCGATCATGGAGGAATATCTGGAAATGCTGCATGAGATTCTGCAGGCAGACCGGACAGAGATGGAAAACGGCAGCGCACAGGAGGATGACGAAGAGCGGCAGATCACTTGTGAAGCGCTGGCCGGGAAAATGGAGGAGCAGGCCAGGCTTCTGGCATCCGCGCGGCAATGTGGGGTTACGTTCAGAAGAGACCTGCTGCGGGGCATGGTCAGAGGGAGTGAAAGCCGGATGATCAGGGCATTTCAGAATATTGTCAGCAATGCGCTGGATTACAGCCCCCCTGGGAAAGGGATACGGATTGCGTTTTCCAACCGGGAAGAAGCAGGAAAGGCGTATCTGCTGGCGGTAGTTACGGATGAAGGGCCGGGATTTTCAGCGGAGGATCTGAAATATGCCGCCGAACGGTTTTACCAGGGAGATAAAAGCCGGAGCAGCAAGGTGCATTATGGAATCGGACTGCATACGGCCCGGCAGTTTGCCATGGGCCAGGGGGGATATCTGGTGATGGAGAATGGGGAGGAAGGCGGGGCAAAAGTGACGCTTGGTATGTTACTGTTGACTCCTGGACCGTGCACTGCGCTGCACGGTCACAGGCCAGTATAGTACTAGTATAACTCACGATAATTACCGCTACCTTACACACAGGATAAATTTTCATGTGCAAGGAAGCTGGGAATGAACAAGAACAAATAGAGGACAGATATCAAAGATTGTGTTATAATGTGAACACTTGACGGGAGTTTTACGGAATTGAGGAGCGTGATCGGTGATGGGAATGTATTTGAATCCAGGAAATAGTGGATTTGCCGGGATCAGAAATGACACATGTTGACAAAAGCGGATTGATCGGCCTGGTCAACGAGACGATAGATCCCCCAGGCGCTTGACATGCTTGCTGGCCGTCGGAATCGGCTACAGCAGAGAAACAAAAGAACATGCCTGTAAGGTAGAATGGCTGGAATAAACACAGGAAAGGTACAGAACATGGAAAATATACGTTCAGTCATGGACTTTGAGTTTGATACGAGAAAAATACAGAATACGCATTTCCACCAGAACCCCGAGATCATCTATGTGCTGGAGGGCGCTCTGGAGCTGGAGATCGAATCGGAGACCCAGGAGCTGCAAAAAGGGGAATTTCTGCTGGTGAACGCCAACAAGCGGCATTCCCTGCGGGAGACACGAAAAGACCTGCTCATAGTCAGCATCCAGATGAATTTTTCGATACTGGTGGAATATTTGGGGACGAACCAGATTTTGTTCTGGTGCAATTCCGCGGCGGACAAAAGCGAGGCTTACGAACAACTGAAAAAGGTGCTGGACCGGATGCTGAACCGGTACTATGACAAGGAAAAAGAGGGTGCTCTGTATCTCAACAGCATTTATTACGAGGTATTATATCTGCTGACCAGCTACTTTATGATCAAGGCGGACGATAACCGGCTGAAAGAACAGGTGTCGCCGGACAATTCCCGGGTGTTTGAGATCCAGAATTATGTGCAGGCCAATTACCAGAAGCAGATCAGCCTCAATGACCTGGCAAAAAAACTGTATCTGTCCAACGCCTATCTGTCCAAGTATATCAAGAAGCGGTTCGGTCTTAGCTTTCTGGAATATGTGAACAATATCCGGCTGTTCCATGCGGTGGACGAGCTTTTGTATACGGAGAAGAAGATCACAAGGATTGCGCTGGACAACGGCTTTCCCACTTCGGCATCCTTCAACAAGGCATTCCGGGACATTTACCATATGACGCCCTCCGCCTACCGGACCAGCGTGCGGCAGGAGGAACGGGAGGATATGGATGCAGCCGGACAGCAGGAGGAAGTGGGGCAGAGGGTGAAGGACTATCTGGCAGGCAGCGTAACGGTGGAGGACACCGTTGCGGCCAGAAATATCAGCCTGTTTACCGTGGACGCTTCGAAGACGAAGGAATACACCAAAAACTGGTGCAAGATCATCAATATCGGGCGGGTGGAATCACTTCTGGACAGCAGCATGCAGCAGCAGATTCTGCTTATGCAGGAGGAACTGGGCTTTTCCTATGTCCGGATCTGGAACATCTTCGTGGGAGACATGTACGATGAGGACGAGGAGAAAGGGTGGCACTACAATTTCAGCCGGGTGGACCGGGGGCTGGATTTTCTCGTGGATCACAGGCTGAAGCCGTATATCGAGCTGTCCTTCAAACCGATCCATGTGAGTTATACCATCAATTCCACCCTGGCCCAGAAGGAGAACGACATCATTTTCCACGAGCGGGAAAGCTATGAGAAGGTGATGCAGGATTTGGCGGCCCACCTGATCAACCGGTACGGGCTGGAGGAGATCGAGACCTGGTATTTTGAACTCTGGAAAGACGAGCGGATGAACATGCTGGACGAAAACGGATGGTATTTCGACTGCTTTGAGATCGGATACAAGGCTTTGAAGCAGATTTCGCCCAGGATCAGGGTGGGCGGCGCAGGATTTGCCATGGGATATGACCGGCATCAGTACCGGGATCTGATCAGCAACTGGAAAAAGCGGCAGATCCGTCCGGACTTTATCAGCGTGTACGCATACTCCTATGAGCTGATCCAGCAGAATAACATGTATTTCGGGAAGCGTTCGCTGGATCACAATTTTGTAAAAAATCAGGTGGATATTTTTAAAAAGATCCTGGCGGAGGAGGACTTTGTGCCGGAGGAACTGCATATTACGGAGTGGAACTTCACCATTTCCAACCGGAACTGCATCAATGACAGCTGCGCCCATGGAGCCTATGTGATGAAAACCTGCATTGAGTCCATTGGAAATGTGGATATGATGGGGTACTGGCACGGGTCAGACCTGCATACGGAATTTTTTGATACGGAAGGCGTCCTGTATGGGGACAACGGGCTGCTGACCAGGGACGGGATCAAGAAGCCGTCGTTCTACGCCTTCCATTTCCTGCATTTCGCCCAGTCCCGACTGCTGGGAAAGACGGAAAACGCCCTGCTGACAACCAACGGCAGAGGCACCTATTCCATTGTATGCCACAACTGCAAGCAGTTCAATTACCGGTATGCCATGAAGGAGGAGAAGGATATCCGTATTGAGGAGATGGACGAGCTGTACGAAGACCTGGAGGCGGTTCACTTGAAATTCGAGATCCGGAATGTGAAAGACGGGGATTATCTGATGCGGGTATTCTATGTAAACAAGGACAACGGAAGCGTGCAGAATACCTGGAAGGATATGGAGTATATCAGAAACCTGTCAAAAGGGGAGATCGACTACATGCGCCGCAGCGCTATGCCCAGGGTGGAGCTGCGCAGGCTCAAGGCGGAGGATGGGGTGCTCCGGGTGGAGGCGAAGCTGGCGGCACATGAGATCAAGGCGCTGGATATTCGGTATCAATACTAGTACAATGTTGCATTAATTTTGAAGTAATAAGCGTTCGCTGTTCATGTCAGTACAAGGCGGAGGAAGGAGGCGATGCCGGTAGCATCGTTGACTGACTCCAACGCAGTAATGGCATGGACAGCGAGCGCTTATTACTCAATTATTAATGCAACATTGTACTAGTGTACTGACCGCATTATATTCCAATAAACCTCCTTGTCTAATTTTCCATCGGACTGCGTTGACTTCAATCGACGATCAGGTCATAAGGAATCCTCCCGCAAGCGGGTCCCTCCTTGTGACAACAGTAACCACATCGCCTCATTCAGTCGCCTTGCCGATGAAAAATTATCCTGCGGAGTTTTACCGGATATAATGCGGTCAGTACACTAGGGCTGATCCGACTGTCAATTGCAATAAAGGGACGCTTTCCCCTGCGAGAGCGTCCCTTGAAAGTATTTCCGGCTGTGCGGCTGCCAATCCGACAGCTGGAAGTATTTTGACATTTAACGATGACTGCCGTTTTTCAGGCGGAATCGTCCAACCAGGCTCTTCATGAGCTGGGACTGGCCGGACAGCTCCTGGCTGGCCGCGGCGCTTTCCTGGGCGGTTGCGGAGTTGGTCTGCACCACGCTGGAAATCTGCTCGATCCCCATGGAGATCTGGGAGATGGCGTCTGCCTGTGTGCTGCTGGCCTCGGAGATCTGGGAGATGATATCGTGCATCGCATTGACGCCTTCCACCGCTTCTCTCAGAGATTTTGCGGTTTCGTCCGCAATCTGTGTTCCGCTGGCTACTGCCTGCAGGGAATTTTCGATCAGGGAAGCCGTACTGTGGGAAGCATCGGCGCTCTTGCTTGCTAAGTTGCGGACTTCATCGGCCACAACGGCGAAGCCTTTTCCGGCGTCTCCCGCGCGGGCTGCCTCCACCGCTGCGTTCAGAGCCAGGATGTTGGTCTGGAACGCAATATCTTCGATGGTCTTGATGATCTTGCCGATCTCATCGGAACTATGGCTGATATCGTTCATAGCCTGAATCATATCCTGCATCTTCTGGTTGCTTGTATTCATCTCATCACTGACCGTATCCGCCATGGAGTTGGCCTTTCTGGCGTGCTCCGCATTTTGCTTGACGCGGTTCGAGATCTCGGTCACTGTGGCGGCAAGCTCTTCCACGGAGCTGGCCTGTTCCGTCGCGCCCTGGGAAAGCGCCTGGGCTCCGCTGGATACCTGCTCGGAACCGTTTGCCACCTGCTCAGAGCTAGAACTGATCTGAAGCATGGTGTCATTCAGCCGTTCAGAGATCGTGCGGAAGGAATCCAAAAGAGGACGGAAACCGCCGGTATACTCCTCGGCGCAGGCGGAATCTATGGTAAAATCTCCGGAAGCCATTTTCGCCAGAAATTTATTTTCATCTTCAATGATGGCCTGAAGCTTGCGGATCAGCCTGCGTACCTGTGAGGAAAGGTCGCCCAGCTCGTCTCTCGACTCATAGGAAATATGGATATCCAGGTCACCCTGCGCCATCTTCGTAGCGGCCTGCTCAATTTCAAATAAGGGAAACTTGATCCCACGTATGATTACAAAGGAAAAGTACACGCCGATGATAATAATGATAATCATGACGGCAGCCTGGGAAAGGAGCGCGGTTCTGTAAAGAGAAATACTCTCCTGGGTCTCGGAATTGCTGCCTTCCGTATTATATGCGATGATATCGGCAAGGGCGCCGGTTACCGCATTGTAAAGTCCGACACATTCGCCGTCCAGAAGGCTGCGGGCCTGTTCGATTCTGCCCTGCTTTGCGAGAGCAAGCAGTTCCTCATCCGCCTTGGCATACTCGCTCCATGCTTTTTGAGCGGCTTCATAATATGGGGTTTCTTCCGGATCAATCAGGCCGCCGTATTTGGCAAGAAGGTTATTCATCTCTTTTTTTTCGCTCTCCAGATACTGCAGGCTGGATTCCTCCTTTTCCGAAGAAACGGCGGTGAGATACGCCAGCTCGTTGAGACGGATATAGGAAATGGTCGTATCCATATCTCTGGCCGTGTCAACGCTGGGAAGCCAGCTTGTGGAGATATCACTTGTTTTCTCATTCAATTTGCCCATCAGGCTGAATGACATGCCCCCGATTATCAGCATCCCGATCAGTGCGACGCCTACAAGGACATAGAGCTTTTGGCTGATTTTTAAATTTTGGATCACTTTTTTCATAACTATAGTCTCCTTATGTAAAAATATTGAAGCTCTTGCTTTCACTTGCAGCTTTTACGTGAAAGTCCATATTTATATCGTCATCTCCAAGCAAAATGATAAGATGGAATTAGGGAAAGTTTTCCACCTGTACGGTTGGATGCTCTAAAGAGCCTCCAACCTACTCATCCATTCGCAAAAACCGTGCTGACGCACTCTTACGTCTGCTAACGCAGCCGTTTTTTTGCTCATTCAAGAGTAGGTTGCTAATCCATAATCTCAGTTTTATTGCAATGAATTGCATAAAACTGAGATTATGGATTGCAACCGTACAGGTGGAAAGTTTTTATGCGCAGAGGCATAAGCAACGGCGTAATCCGTATCGTAGGAGAGGGAGACCAGAATCCGGGAAATTCCTTTTTGCTCTGCCAGCCGCAGGGCATTCCCGTGGAGGGTGACTGTAGGCTGCCCGTTCTCGTTTTCCAGGATCTCGATCTCATTGAGACGGATGTCATTCCCATGGAGGTTCAGGGATTTAAAGACCGCTTCCTTGCCGGCGAACCTGGTGGCAAAGCTGTTGAGCGGGACCGGCCGGGAGGTGATCAGCGCAACCTCGCCGGGGGTATAGGTTTTCCGAACAAAGGGATCGTTTAAGTCGGCGACACTTTTGGCTATGCTGCTGATTTTTAAAATATCGGTTCCGATGCCGTAAGTCATGGCAGAGGCTCCTCCTTTCGGTAGCTATCCATATTTTATATCTGCAAATCAGAAAAAACAAGTAAAAATCTTCAGGATGCAAAAAAGTACGGACATAGAATTGAAAATGGGGCGAAAAAATGTTAGCATAGAGGAGAAAATGACGTGAAAACAGGTTCCCCAAACAGATAAAGGAGAATGGCCATGCAGGAAATGATTTCGAATGCAAAAGGCTCCAGGTCGGAGCAGACAAGGAAGCGGATCGAACAGACGTATCTGAATCTGATTTTTGAAAAAAAGTGGGACAGGATCACGGTAAAGGAGCTCTGTTCCCGGGCGAATATCACCAGGGGGACGTTCTATCAATATTATGGGGACATCTATGAACTGATGGAACAGATCCAGGATTCCATCCTGCAGGAAATGTCGAGGAAATATAAGGAATTGTCCGGAAATCCAAGGCCGCCGTTCCCAATAGAAGAATTTATTGACAGGTATGAGATTGAGCCGCCGCCCCTTCTGCTGTTCTGGTTCGATTTCTGCAGGGCCCATAAGACGGCCATGGAAGCGCTGCTTGATCCCCACAACGGCGATCCTTATTTTGTGAAAAAGCTGAAAAATATACTGAATGAATACATCGAAGCCATGATGGACAATGACGGGCTGCCCCGGGATGAGCTGCGGGGGTATTTTGTCAGGACCGTTGCGGAGCTGCACTTTCTGTCCGCGCGGCTTTGGCTGGAATCGGAGGGGGAAAACGCACTGACGGCTGAAGAGGTGGTGAACCTCCTGAACACCATGCGGGTAGGGGCGGGATATATGACCTATAAGCAGATGATCGCGGCAAAGACCGGGGACAAGACGCCGGTTTGACAAACCCATATGGAGGGGCTTAGAGAGATTCGGTTTTTACAATCAAAATGTTATATTACCCAGAAGACGGACGCTGATTTCCGGGATGTTCCAAAAGAGGACATGGACGGAAATCAGCGTCCGTTTTTGATTCCATGGTATACAGGAGCTGTCAGCGGAAAAACCGGCCGGGGCAGTTAGACACATTTCTCAAATCTGTACAATTTGAACACAAATCGGAAAAGTGTTCTGTTGTTTTTCGTCTGATTTTTCTAAAATAGAATCAGTAAGGAAAAGAAAAACGAGGAGGTTTCCAAACATGGGAGAAGTAGAAAGAATTACGAAAACCGTGGATATGAGCGGGGAACAGGTGGAGATTGTCATGACAAAGATGATGACTCCCTGCACGCGGGAAGAATTTGAGGCAATGTCCCTGGAGGAGCGGGAGCATGCGAAGATCCAGCCGGCGCTGAACCAGCGGACCTACAGCCCGGAGGAAGGGATCATCTGTATGCAGGACATTCCGGTGAAGATGCGTGACGGCGTGACGATCTATGTGGATATTTACAAGCCCGAGGCAGAGGGAAAATATCCCCTGATCATTTCCTGGAGCTTTTACGGCAAGCGTCCATTCGAGGGACAGGCAGAGTGGCAGATCATGGGGGTTCCGCCCCACACCGTGTCGGACATGTCCAAATTCGAGAGCCCGGATCCGGGTTACTGGTGCCGCCACGGCTATGCGGTGGCAAATGTAGACCCGAGAGGGATCGGACATTCGGAAGGGGACTTTGTACAGTTCGGTACCCAGGACGGAAAAGACGGTTATGACTTCATTGAGTGGGCGGCTGACCAGGACTGGTGCAACGGAAGATGCGGACTGGCGGGCAACAGCTGTGTGGCAATGACCCAGTGGAGGATCGCCGCGCAGCAGCCGCCCCACCTGGCATGTATCGCACCATGGGAGTCCACCACGGATATGTACCGGGAATCTCTGTGCGAAGGCGGGATTCCGGCAAAAGCGTTTGTAGGCTTTGTGATGCGTGAGGCATGCGGAATTAACTACATAGACAACACGCCGCTGAACCTGGAAAAATATCCGTTTGTCAACTGCACGTACTGGAAGGACAAGGAACCGGACTTCGGGAAGGTGAAGATCCCGGTATACCAGACGGCATGCTGGAATCACCTGCACCTGCGGGGCTCCATCAACGCATTCCGGAAATGCAAATCCCGCCGGAAATGGCTCCGTGCCCACAGGAATTTCGAGTGGCCGGACGCATATAGCAATGAGAACATTCAGGATCTGGAAAAATTCTATGCCAGATATTTAAAGCTGGAGCGCAACGGCTGGGAGCTGACTCCGAAGGTCAGGATCGAGGTTCAGGATGTGGGAGAGTTCAACTACCAGACCAACCGTCCGGAAGAGTCCTTCCCGCTGAAACGGACCAGATACGAAAAACTGTACCTGGATGCGTCCGACAATTCCATGAAGGCAGAACCTGTGGCCGGGGAAGCAAAGGCAAGCTATGACAGTCTGACCGGAGAGGTGTGTTTCGATTACCGCTTTGAAGAGGATACGGAGCTGACAGGATACTTGAAGCTGAGGCTCTATGTGGCGGCGGAAAGCTACGACGACATGGATCTGTTCGTCAACATCCAGAAGCTGAGCACCACAGGGGAATTTCTTCCGATCACCTTGTTCGGGGAGAACCATCCGGGGGCATGGGGCAAGATGCGTGTGTCCCGCCGGAAGCTGGACGAAAAGCTGTCCACAGATTACAATCCGGTGCAGGCCCACACCTGCGATGAAAAGCTGGAGCCGGGCCAGATCGTGCCTGTAGATATTGAGATCGTGCCCACCAGCCGGTTCTTCCACAAGGGGCAGCAGATCCGTGTCCAGATTGCCGGAAGGTATATCCGTGAAGACTGGTTCGAGCCGCTGAGATGGGAGTCTGACAACAAGGGCAACCACCTGATCTATACAGGCGGACAGTATGAGTCCTTCCTGCAGATCCCGGTGATCCCGCCCCGATTCCAGGATGGGGACATTATCATCCGGTAATGAAGAAAACTGCGTGAACGCCGGCCGAGAATAGAACATAAAAAAAGAAAGGAATATCAAATCATGAGAGAAGAAGTATTGGCAAAGATCATTGAGAAAGCAAGCAAAATCTGGGGAGCAGACGCATCCACACTGAACGGAGATACGGAATTTGCGTCCATGAATCCCAAGTCCGCACATTATTCACAGATGACCACATTTTTGGAGGACGAATTTGATGCGGAGGTTCCTTATATGAACTTCAAGCGCTGCGCGACCTTCGGGGAAGCGGCGGATTATGTAGCAGAGCTGCTTGACGAATAATAGAATCGGGGCGGGCGGGGAATGAAACAGGTACACGATTTGCTGCGGAGACATGGCATTTCCCGACCGCTCTCAGGGAGAGAGTATCATGAATGAATTTATCAAGAATATGACGGAAAAAGCGAAAAAGAACCCAAAGCGGGTCGCTTTTCCGGAGGCTATGAATGTGGATATCCTGCGCACGGCGGAGCAGGTCACTGCGGCCGGGATCGGCTTTCCGGTTCTGATGGGAAAGCCAGAAGCGATTGAAAGCCTGGCAGGGGAGCATCAGATCTCCACGGCAGGATTCGACTATTTTGATTATACAGAGGAAGAAAACCGCCTGAAGCTGGCAGAGGAATATACGGCCGGACATGAGGATTTTTCCGCCAAGGCGGTTGCCAGGAAATCCAAAGACCCGGTGCGCTGCGCGCTGTTCCTTTTAAAGCTGCATAAAGTGGACTGCGTAGCTGCAGGAAAGGAATATTCTACAGGAGATGTGATTTTTGAAACCATGGGAATCGTAGGGCTGCAGGAAGGCGTGGAGAGCGTGTCCAGCTTAGGGATTGCGGATATCCCGGGATTTGACGGGCCCCAGGGGCAGATGCTGGGACTGGCGGACTGCGCCATTACCGCCCAGCCTGACGCAAAGGATCTGGCGGGCATCGCCATTTCTTCCGCAGACACCGTAAAAAATCTGCTTGGCTGGGAGCCCCGGGTAGCCATGCTGTCCTTTTCCACCTGCGGAAGCGCAGAGCATGAAAGCCTGGATGTTGTCCGGGAGGCGGTAAAGCTGGTGCGCGAATACCGTCCGGATGTGAAGGTGGACGGGGAATTTCAGTTGGATTCCGCCATCATCCCGGCAGTGGCAGCCAAAAAGGTTAAGTGGGAGAGCGAAGTGGCAGGTAAGGCAAATGTCCTCATCTTCCCCAACCTCCATGCAGGAAATATCGGAGTCAAGCTGATCCAGATCTTCGGCCATGCCAATGCCTACGGGCCGGTGCTCCAGGGCTTCGCGCAGCCGGTATGCGACTTCTCCAGAAGCGCGCCGGTGGATGAGATGCTTGGAAACGTGGCCATGCTGGTGATTCGCGCGGCGGCACAGGAGGAGCAGCATGGGTGATTATAAAGTATTTACGGTGAACCCCGGTTCAACATCGACCAAGATTGCGCTGTTTGAAGGGGACAAAAAAGTATTTTCCGCAAATGTCAGCCATGACGCCGGGGCTCTTGAGAAGTTTGAGACCCTTGCGGATCAGCTTGCCTATCGGAAGGAAACGATCGGGCAGCTTTTGAAAGAAAACCAGATCGACCTGAGAGGGCTGGATGCCTGCGTGGGAAGGGGCGGCGGACTGCTGGCCATGGACGGCGGCACCTATGCCATCGACGAACTGGTGCTGGATCATTCCATCCACGCGGCCAACGGGGTGATCCATCCGGCATGCTTAGGCCCCAGCATTGCGAAGGAGTTTGCGGATATGTACGGCGCAAAAGCGTATACGGTAAACCCGCCGGATGTGGACGAGCTCCAGGACCTGGCCCGTATGACCGGAATCAAAGGGGTATACCGGATGGTCCACCTCCACGCACTGAACCTGAAAGAGACGGCCATCCGCCATGCGGAAAGCCTGGGAAAGGCATATGAGGACTGCAATTTTGTAGTCTGCCATATCGGAGGCGGGATCTCCATCTCTGCGCACCGGGGCGGAAAGATGGTGGACGGATTTGACATCGTAGGCGGAGAAGGGCCCATGGCCCCCACGCGCTGCGGCAGTGTCTGTGCGGCGGATCTTCTGAAATACTGTGAAGGGAAAGACTTAGAAGAGGTGAAAAAGCTCTGCACCAGAAGCGGCGGATTTGTGAGCCACACCGGGATCTCGGATGCGCTGGAGCTGACCAGGCGTGCCGAAAACGGCGATCCCTATGCCGAAATGCTGTGGAATACCATGATCTACCAGATTACAAAATGCATCGGCTCTATGGCGGCAGTGCTGCACGGCAAGGTGGACGGGATTCTGCTGGGAGGCGGAATGGTCTACAACCAGGATCTGGTAAACCAGGTGAAGGAAGCCTGCGGCTGGATCGCGCCGGTCTGCGCCTATCCGGGAGAATTTGAGATGGAAGCCATGGCGGCAGGAGCCGGGCGTGTGCTGGACGGAAAGGAAGCCGTGAAAACATACAGCGGCGTTTGTAATTTCCAGGGCTTTGACTTCGCATAAGGAAGAAAACAGGGTGAAAAAAATATGAAATTGAGTAAAACAGACAAGATAAAGATCATCATTACCATCGTCGCCATTTCCTTCATCCAGGGGCTGCAGTTCTGCGTGTCGCCGGTGCTGGGCCCGATCCAGAAGCATTTCCCGGAGGCCGGGGTGAGCATGGTACAGATGCTGGTGACGGCGCCGACCCTGCTTTCCATCGTGGTGGCGCTGATCTCCGGCGCTCTGGTGATGAAGATCAGCAAGAAAAAGCTGCTGGTATTTGCCGGGCTGGTGGCCGGAGTGACCGGATTTCTCCCCTTTCTGGCGGACAGCTTCTGGCTGCTGTTTGCGTCCCGGGCCCTCTACGGCATCTCGCTGGGGCTGGCGATTGCGCTGAATACGGCGGTTGTGGCGGAATTTTTTGAAGGCGACGAACGGGTAGCCGTCATGGGAATTCAGGCGGCCAGCGTAGGCGCCGGGATGGTCGTGGTGACGACGGTGGGAGGATTTCTGGGCGAATTTGGATTTGAAAAATCTTATTTTATCAACAGCATCGGATTTATCTCCATGATCCTGATCGCGCTCTGCCTGCCGGATACCGGGACGGTGAAGACCGAACAGGGGGAAAAGCTGGAGATGACTCCAAGAGTCTGGACAGTGACGGCGCTTGGGGCGCTGGAAATGCTGTTTTTGATTACATTTTCCACCAACATCGCCATGCACCTTGGCGGAAGCCTTGCAGGCAGTACGGTGGTATCCGGAAACCTGACGGGCGTATTTTCCGGGGCTCAGATCGTTATGGGGCTGATTCTGGGGACGGTGACAAAGGCCACGAAGAAATATACGCTTCCGATCGCAATGCTGAGTTTTTCCGTGGGCGGTTTGTTGGTGATGCTTTTTCCGGCCAATTATGGTATGCTCATTGCAGGAGCGGTTTTCTGCGGATTTTCCCAGGGAATGTTCATACCGACAGCCATGGTGGAGGTGTCTAATGCTGTAAAACCTGCAGCCACGGCCATGGCGGCAGCCTGCCTGACCTGCGGAAACTGTTTCGGACAGTTCATTTCCCCGACGGTGCTGAACACGGCTTCGAAGCTGATCTTTGGGGAAACGGCGACCTCACATGTGTACCTGCTGGCTGTGATCGGAATGACGGCGGCGGCAGCGGCGGTGATACTCTGCACGAAAAGAACCTAGAAGAGGTAAAGGCATGGAAAACGACAGAAAACTGATGCAGTTTTATTTTCTTATGAGTCCGGAGAAAGCAACACATTACCATCAGAACCTGGAGATCCTTTATGTGCTTAAGGGCGAAATGGAGATTCAGATTGATGATGCTCTCTACATATTAAAAAATGGTGACTTTATTGTAGTCAACGCGAATAAGAGCCATGCCATTACCGTAACCAGGGAAATGTTCGGCGCCCGGTTTGAGATCGACTTCCACCTGCTGGCAGAATATATGGGGACCATGCAGCTCATGTTCTGGTGCAATACGGCGGCAGATAAAAATGATGCCTACCAGGACATGCGGGTTTTGCTGGACCGGATTCTGGAGCGGTATTTTGAAAAAGAAGACAAGGGCTCCCTCCATCTGCAGTCCCTTTATTTTGAGACACTGCATCTTCTGACCAGCAATTTTATGGTCAAGGCGGATGACGTGCGCGTCAATCTGGAAAATTCCCAGGATCGTGTCCGGGTGCGCCAGATCCAGAACTATATCCAGGCCAATTACCAGGGGCAGATCAGCCTGAATGACCTGGCGGAAAAGCTGTATCTGTCCAACGCATACCTTTCAAAATATGTAAAGAAACACCTGGGACTGACCTTTTTGGAATATCTGAACAACGTTCGTCTGTTCCATGCTGTAGACGAACTCATCTATACAAATAAAAATATTACCAGGATTGCGCTGGACAACGGCTTTCCCACATCAGCGGCATTTACCAAAGCATTCCGGGATATCCATGGGGAATCCCCCAGTGAGTACCGGAAGAAGATCCAGAATGTGAACCAGGAGCCGGAGCCCACTCCGGAGCAGGAGGAAAAGAACCGGCAGCGAATCCAGGAATATCTGAAATTAAGGGAAAACCGGCAGGAGCCGGTGGTAAAGCATTTCCAGGGCTGCGAGGCCGACGCGGCCGCATACGAGAGCAGAGACATGCTGTGGAATAAGGCGGTCAACGTGGGAGAAGCCTACTGCATCCTGCAGTCGGCGGTACAGAACCAGCTTCGGGAGATCCAGAGGGAAACCGGGATGGTCTATGCGAGGATCTGGAATCTGCTGACCCGTGAAAGCTGTTTTGATGAGCGGGAGGGATACAATTTCCGAAAGCTGGACCTGGTGCTGGATTTCCTGGTGGATATCCAGATGAAGCCGTATATTGAGCTGGGATACAAACCGGAGCTCTTTCTCTATACGCCGGAGCGGTGTCTGCGGCAGGAGGAGCGGGAGGACGGAATCTACCCCTATGATACGTTCTGCGAGATCATAAGGACGCTGTGTATGCACCTGGTGAACCGATACGGCGCGGATGAGGTGGAAAGCTGGTATTTTGAATTTTGGAATGACCCGCAGCTTCAGATGACCGGGGAGGACGGGGAGTACTACCGCTATTTTGAAGTCATTTACCGGACATTTAAGCAGATCCTGCCAGAGGTTCGGGTGGGCGGCGCCGGGCTGATCCTTGGGTATGAGACTCCGGTAGCCAGAGATATTTTTAAGATCTGGAAGCAGAGAGCATGCAGGCCGGATTTTATATCATTTTGCTCATTCCAGTATATCGCTCTGGTGGAATCCGGGATGCGGTACGGGAGGAAGTCCATTGACGGACATTATATGAAAAATCAGGTGGCGATCCTGCGGGAAATGATGGAAGAAGTGGATTTTCAGGTTCCGGAGATTCACATTGATGAATGGAATTTTACCGTATCCAACCGGAATATACTCAACGATAGCTGCGAGCAGGGAGCCTATATAATGAAAACCTGTATGGAGATGGAAGGCTGTGTGGATTTTATGGCCTATTGGCACGGACTGGATATCTATTCGGAGTACTATGATTCAGGGTCCATCTTAAACGGGGACTCCGGCATGATCTCCAGGGACGGTATCAAGAAGCCCTCGTTCTATGCCTTTCAGTTTTTGGGCAGGCTGCAGCAGTATGTCATGGCCAAGGACGAAAAATGCATGGTGACGACCAACGGCAGGGGCCGGTATGTGATCGCCAGTCATAATTATAAAAAACTCTCTTCCCGGTATGTATTTACCGAGGAGGACGAGATCCAGATCGGCGACCTGGAACAGTTCCTGGAGGATATGGAGCCGCTGGAACTGAGATTTTCGCTGAAAAATATGAAAAACGGAAATTACCTGGTGAAGATCTATTATGTGAACCAGGATAACGGAAATGCGCAGGAACTTTGGCGGAAGCTGGAATTTGCCAAAGGGCTTGCCAAGGACGAGATTGAATATCTGAAAAAGAGGGCGGTTCCTACCATGGAGATGAAAACCGTGGAGGTGACGGACGGCGTGCTGGAGCTGGAAAGCGTTCTGCTGGCGCAGGAAATCCGGCTTTTGGACATCCAGTACCAGTACCGGATGTGAGGAAACCGCGGAAAGGAAGGAATCATGGCGGAAAAAAGCTGCAGCAAAGGAAAAGAACTGTATCCTCATCTGTTTGCGCCTTTGAGGATCGGAAACATCAGGATGAAAAACCGCATCATCTGTGCGCCCACCAGCCCCAGCATGATCGATTTAAACGGACATTTTACACTGGAGATGATCGCTTATCTGGAGGAAAAGGCCGAAGGTGGCGCGGCGGTTGTGACTTATGGGGAGGCAATCATCCATTCGGCCACCGGAAAGTCCCACAACAAACAGCTTCAGCTGGATGCGTTCGGCGTGCGCCAGGGCATGGCGGAGGCGGCGAGGGCCATCCACAACGCAGGCGCCTATGCCAATATCCAGTTGTCCCACGGCGGAAAATACGGCGGACTGGTCAGCGTGGGCGGGGATGTGGCAACCTGCGAGGTGGCCTACGGCCCCAGCCATGAAGTGACACCCATGGGAGAGGTGCAGGAGATGCCCCGGGAGCTGATCTATGAGATCATCGAGTCCTACGGAAAGGCGGCGAAGCTGTGCAAGGAGACGGGATTTGATATGGTGCAGGTGCATGCGGCCCATGGATGGCTGTTTTCCCAGTTTTTATCCCCGGTGATGAACCAGAGGACGGATGAATTTGGAGGAAGCCTGGAAAACCGGGCCAGATTTTTCCTGCTGACGGTGGAGGCGGTCAGAAATGCGGTAGGGCCCCATTTCCCGATTGAGGCGAGGATCTCCGGGGACGACCTGACGGATATCGGTCTGGGGATGGAGGACTGCATCAAGGTGGCGGAGATGATCGACGGCAAGGTGGATCTGATCAACGTATCCTGCGGAAACCATGAGGACCCGGATATGTTCTGCAGAACCCATCCTTCCGCATTTTATCCGAGAGGGGTCAACGTGTATCTGGCGGCGGCCGTCAAAAAGCATGTGAAGACCCCGGTAGCCTGCGTGGGCTCCTTAAACGACCCGGCCCAGATGGAGGAGATCATTGCCTCCGGGCAGGCCGATGCGGTGGAGATCGGAAGGGCCGTGCTGGCCGATCCCTATCTGCCGAAAAAAGCGTACGAGGGCCGCGCGGATGACATTACACCCTGTCTGCGCTGCTACGAGTGCTTCGGTTCCACCGTGGAGCTGGAGATGGTAAAATGTATGGTGAATCCCACCATGGGCCAGCAGCTTGCGGCGAAATGTCCGAAGGCGGAGCCGGAGCGGAAAAAGAAGATCCTGGTCGTGGGCGGCGGCCCGGCCGGGATGGAGGCAGCCATCACTGCCGCCCGGCGGGGGCATGAGGTCACATTGGCGGAAAAATCGGAAAGGCTGGGCGGAAACCTGCATCCGGCGGGAGCCGCTTATTTTAAGGAAGATATCCGGAAGCTCTGCAATGTGCTGGAGCGCCGGGTGGAGCGTGCCGGGGTGAAGGTGCTGCTGGGAACAGAAGCGACGCCGGACTATGTGAAGGAATTTGCGCCGGACGCGCTGTTCGTGGCGATTGGCTCCGAGGAACTGTGCCCGCCGATTCCGGGGCTGGATTCGGAGAAGGTCGTGATGGCGATCGACGCGGAGCTGCATCCGGAAAAGCTGGGACAGAAGGTGGTCATCATGGGCGGCGGCCTGGTGGGAGCGGAAGCGGCCGTCGGATTTCACCATGACGGGAAGGAATGCGCCATCGTGGAGATGAAGCCGGCCATTGCGGAGGATGTCAATTCCTTCTACCGGGGCGGCCTGATGCCGGAGGTGGAGAAGGCGGCTAAGTGTTATGTGAATACAAAGGTCAAGGCCGTGGTGCCGGAAGGGGTGCTCTGTGAGAAGGACGGAGAGGAGCTACTTCTGGAAGCGGATACGGTGGTGTGCGCGCTGGGATTGAAGCCCCTTTGCGAAAAGGCGGACACGCTGGCGGAGCTGGTGGACGAGTGCTATATCATCGGGGACTGCGGGAAGGTCGGGAAGATCTATGACGCGATGAATACAGGGTATTATGCGGCGGTGAGAGTGTAGAGGATCTATTATACTGCATTGCGATCAGAAATGGTTTATAACAGATCAGGAGGAAGCTGTCATGTGAGGAACATGGCAGCTTTTTCGTGGTGTATCCGGCGGGCGCGCGATCTAAGGGGAGTGCAAAATCTCCTCCATCCGATCTGTAAACTGTTTGACAAACGATCCGTTAGTAAGTATACTATTAAATAACAGAATTTGAGGGGAGCAGCTTTTACAAAGAGAATATATTGTAATCAGCCTGGATTTTCAGATGTTCAGTGCCGCGGACTTTGAGACAGAAAAAGACTTTACTGAAAACTTTTGTATGGAAATTTTAGGGGGTGCTGCGGCAAAAGATATTTCCGCAGATATACGGGGACAGATGGAAGGTTTGGCAGATGGATCTGTACAAAATGACAGGCTATCGACCCTGTTTCGCTGCCTGAGTAAGTGGTGCCGGCACTCAGAAAAAAAGATTGTACTGATGATCGACGAGGCAGACAGTGCTTCAAAATATCGTGTGTTTCTTGATTTTTTGGCTCAGTTGAGAGGGTATTATATTATATTATAAGAGAAAAGAAGCCGATATTTCAGTCAGTGATCCTTGCAGGAGTATATGTTATTGCTTTCTCAAAACATAAAAATAGAACGATGTATTTTGATTTTGGGCATAAACATTGAGCCTGACGATTTGGCAGACTTGAGAAAAAGTATTAACAGGCTGGATGTTTATTGTGCTGCTAGTTCCGGATAGATTTTCCGTTTGGTTTCAATCAGGGCTCCCATAACCCGCCTCCCTTTATCGCTGACCAGATATCTTCTGGAGTGTGGGATTTTCCGGATCAATCCATGGCCCCTGAGTTTTGAAAACTCCCGGCTCATTTTCCCACGACTTTTTGCAGATTCAGCCCCTTTTTTATAGAGACTTTGTCGGATATCGCGGTTGGTAAATCCACGGATCAGATAGCGGCCATCACAAATCGTTTCGAAAAGATGGAAGGTTTCAGGGGACCATACATTATATCCACTGTAAGTTTTTCCCTTTACTTTCTTTTTCTGGCAGACATGATTGATTTCCTCTTCCACGCTTTTTTGAGGAATCACATGGCACATGGAATCTAAAAACCGTTTGTTTGCGGTTTTTGAAATCTCTGCGTACCGATAGAGGTTAGCAATGGATTTCCCCATGGGAACCCACTGCCTGGAAGCCGTTCCGTCCTTATGATGGACCTCCTTATAAACCTTAAATTCCTTTGGGTCATTGATCGTCATTTCTATCCGCAGGCAGTTAAATTTATCATACATCTT
>CAJSZT010000003.1:192825-281540 GCA_910573785.1 Lachnospiraceae bacterium
ACTTTGCATTTAGTTTACGTCCCAGAAAGGAAAATACATCTGTGCATTTGAAGTCATAGAATGCGTGCCCAACCAGGGAGGGATAAAGATCCTCCAGAGCTTCACGGCTCTCAAACATCACATCGGTTGCGAACTCGCATTGGTCAACAGACCAGTGGTAACCCTGATGGAAGATGGTTTCCAGCATATCAAGATAAGGGTTTACTTTATGCGCAAAGAAATCGAGCTGGCGGCAGAGTTTTTTTGAGTCAAATTGATCTGCCAGTTCCTGTGCTTTTGGAATGTCACTGATTTCTGAAAAAGAATTATCATACATACGGTAGGTGATCCCGTTTTTATCAAACACATGCTTCATCATCTCCCTGCCGTTGATGTACACCTGGATCAGAAATGGGAACCATGTTTGGAGTTTTACATGCATGAATCCAAACTCTTTATCGAGGTAATAGAAGTAATAGTATTTACATTTGCGGGTAACGCTGCGCAGTTCCAGGAGCCCGGAGGAGTTCTTTACTGGTTGGAGCGTCTGGCATCCTTCCACAACAGATAAGATACAGATCAGTCCTTGCTCAACAGGATTTTCGAGAAGGATTTTTCGAGCGTTTTCCTCTTTTGATATTTGTGAGGAAGAGAGGTAGACCAAAGGCCGGCCTTCTTTGGCGGCCATTTTCTCAACATAAGAGACAAGGTCATTGGTCATTTGGTTTGCATAGGCAGAAAAGTCTTTGAGAAGGAGGTTCATCTGTGACAAAAAATACATTCTACCCGATACGGAAAAGAAGGGGAAAAGGTAACCTTTTATAATCATGCGGTCAAAAAAAGCAAAAGTACCATTGATTTTTTTCTGGAATTGTTCTAATATAGTGTTCATAGGATCATCCTTTCGTATGAATGCTTGCAGGGGAATTTAGTTCCCGATGGATTTGGTACAAGATACCGTATATGTGCATTATAGCACGTGCATCTACGAATAGGATGATTCTTTTTGCTTTTTGGTTTGATTGCAGCCGTAGGCTGCGGTATGATATAAAGAACCTGAAAAATAAGTTCGTAGAAGAGTATAGGATGAACAGCCCGTGGAACGTTGCGGCAGATTTTGATATAGACCTGCGTCTGAGAGAACATGGGATTGCAGGAATGCTGGCTGATTATGAGGAAGATCACCATACAGGAATGAATATTCAGGAAATTGCGGGATTGATTTATGATTATACGTCAGGCTATCCCTTTCTTATGTCACGCATCTGTAAATTAATGGATGAAAAAGTTTATAGAGATGAAAATGAATTTGATAGAAATAAGGTATGGACGAAAGAAGGGTTTTTGACGGCTGTCCGTATGCTACTGACAGAAGAAAATACATTGTTTGATTCTCTGGACAACAAGCTGATTGATTATCCGGATCTGAAACAGATGCTTCTGGAATTACTTCTTCAGGGAAATGTGATCGAATACGTACCAGGCAATTTGGGAATCCGCATGGCGGCGATGTCTGTTCCTCCTGTATATCAAACCGATCATCAACGGAACAGGAAATTACTATATTGAAGCAAAAACACGGACAAACCGGCGCGCGGATTTGATCATTGATTACTGCGGGGAGCAGCATATTGTAGAGTTAAAACTCTGGCGGGGACAGGAATATAATAAAAGAGGAGAGGAACAGCTTACAGACTACCTGGATCTTTACCATGCGAAGCCGGGATATCTTGTCAGCTTTAATTTCAATAAGAAAAAGAAGGTTGATGTGGAACGGCTTCGGATCAAGGACAAGATTATTTTCGAAGCGGTGGTTTGAGAACAGGTGATGAGTATGAAACTGAGCGTTTATACGGATATCATAAAAAACGAAAAAAATTTCCGGTATATGATTCTGGCAAATATGATCAGCCGGTTTGGGGACTCTGTGGATGCCATCGCCTATAGCTGGATGGTCTACCAACTGACAGGCTCGGCGGCGTGGCTGTCTGTCATTCTTGGGGTGAATATGGTCCCGACGGTGCTGTTTCAGCCGCTGGGAGGCGCACTGACGGAATATTTCCGCAAAAAGAGAGTCATTGTCATCTGTGACATTGCCCGGGGAGCTGTGGTCTTTTTCACAGGTGTGTGTATGCTGCTGGGAGTGTTAGAGCCGTGGCATCTGCTTGTTTTGACATTTATAAATTCCTCCATCGAAGCGCTGCGGATTCCAAATGGGCTTGCAATCCTGCCCAAAATCCTCAGGAAGGAGCATTATAAGGCGGCCATTTCCATGGACCAGGGGGTGCGGAGAACGTCCGAGCTGATCGGTATGGGCTGCGCCGGAATCATCATAGGGTGGATTGGAATCGGCGGGGCCCTGTTTGTGGATGCGGTGACCTTTCTGGCTTCCGGGCTTCTGCTTTTATTGCTGAGGGTGAATGAGGAGAGCGGGGAAGGGCAGCGGTTTCAGATGAAGGGGTATGCCGCCGCGCTCAAAGAAGGGTTCGTCTATTTTAAAACGAGTAAGCTGGCAATGATGGTATGTGTGATCTGTGTGGTACAGAATTTGTGTATGCTTCCCATCGAAAATCTGCAGGCTGCTTATATCAGCGAATACCTGAGGCTGGACGTATTTGCGATGTCAGTGGGCGGGACGGCGATTACGGCGGGCATGATAACCGGGGCGCTGCTTTTGCCTGTGATCTCCCGGAGAATCCCGGAAAAACAGGTTCTGATCCGGGGAGGAATCCTGATCGGGCCGCTGTATTTTTGCTATCTCGCGATCGGGATGATTCCTTTCAACGAGGGAAAATATCTTGGCTATTTTATTGCGGCGTTTGCCTTTGGAATGCTAAATTCCGTGATCGGGGTTACGGTCCAGGTGATCTTTGTGAGCAGCGTGCCGGAAGCGTTTGTGGGGAGGATCAGCGGGATATTTAACGCGCTGGCCTGCGGGTCTCTGCCGGTGGGATCATTTTTGCTTGCAGGCTTGTCGTCTGTATTGGCGATCCGGGAATTGTATCTGCTGACCGGGATTCTTTCGGGGATTCTGTTTCTGCTTATGGATCGGTCAAAAGGAAAATAGCACAGATATAGAAGCTTTCTGAGCCGGGACAAAAAATATGCTATATTTTTTGTCCCGTTTTTTTTGTATACAAAATAATAGACCAAAATTGATACCACATTAAGAGACTGACAGAGAAGCGGAAATTATAAAAAATATGTAAACTATCTTCATAAAACAAAAGAACGATGGAGGTAGAACATGAAAGTATTAGGAATTTCCTTTGGAAGAAGGAACCAGCGCAGCGACGTGATGGTGAAGGAAGCACTGTTTGCGGCAAAGGCAGCCGGAGCGGAGGTGCAGTTTATCAATACCGTGCGTATGGACATTGGGCACTGCCGCGCCTGCGACTACTGCAGCCGCCTGCGCGACAAAGGAGAGACGGAGATCCACTGCTGCATGAAGGACGATTACCATATCCTGGAAGAGGCATGTCTGGACGCGGACGGGATCATCATCGGCGCACCGGTCTATGCGGTGGGCATCGTCGGACAGTTTAAGAATTTTGTGGACCGTTTCGGACCATCCCATGACAGGGCCGCATTGATCGAGGAGAACAAAAAACGGATCGAAGCGGGCAAGCCGGAACTTGACCCGAGATATTTTAAAGACCGCTATACAGGCTATATTTCCGTAGGCGGGGCGCAGACCCACAACTGGGTATCCCTGGGGCTTCCAATGCTGGATCTGTTCAGCTTTTCCTTCTGCATGAAATGTGTAGGCCATGTGGATGCCTATGACCAGGGCAGAACCGGTCATCCGCTGTTTGACCCGGAACTGATGAAAAAGTGCGCAGAGCTTGGCAAAGCGGTAGCAGAATCACTTGGAAAACCATATGACGAAGTGGACACCTGGGTTGGAGAGGAAGGCGTATGTCCGGTATGCCATAACCCGCTCCTCAGTATGAACGGAACTACCCATGTGGAATGCCCCATCTGCGGCATTTGGGGAGATCTGTCTGTGGACGGAGACAAGGTGAAGGTAGAGTGGTCCGAGCAGGAGATCGCCCGCGCGCGGAATACAAACATCGGAATCTATGAGCATTATAACGAGATCCAGAACATGATCAAGGTCTGCGTACCGAAGCTGGTTGCGAATAAAGAGACGCTGCCGAAGATGATGGAAAAATATGAGAAATTCGAGGAAACGATTGAAAATATGTAACAGCGTAAGAATGGGAACGAAATACATACGGAGAGAAGAAGGAGCAAATATCTTTCAGAAGAAAAGATGAGATGGAGGGCACTATGAGCAACACAAATTTGAACCAATACGGCACAAAGCCATTGACTTTTGTCAATTATTTTGTATATGGACTGGGTAACTTCGCATCCCAATTGTCATGGACCATGGTCAGCACATACCTGTCTATTTTCTATACGGATGTCTTCGGACTTGGTGTAGGGGCGGTTGCAATGCTGATGCTGATCGCAAAAATCTGGGATGGTATCAACGACCCGATGATGGGAACACTGATGGAGCGTACTCATACAAAGTGGGGACGTTTCCGCCCATACATTTTTGTCGGGGCGCCGTTTTTGGTAGTATTTACAATTCTGACATTTACCGTGCCGGGATTTGGGGGCACTGCGAAACTGGTATATGCCTATGTCACCTACATTTTCCTGGGAATGGCATACACTATGACAAATGTGCCATATTTAGCACTGCCGACCGTTATGACACGTGACCCAAAAGAAATTAATAAGCTGAATGCGGCACAGATGATGGGTATGACGATTGGACAGATCGTACTGAATCTGTTTGTGCTGAATCTGGTACTCTGGATCGGAAAAGGCGATCAGGCTGCCGGGTATCAGGGAGCAGCGGCGCTTCTGGCACTTATCGCGCTGCCGATGTTCTGGGCGGTAGCTGTATTATCTAAGGAGCAGATCACGGTAAAGAAGGAAGATCAGGGCAAGGTCAGCGAGGGGCTGAAACTGGTGTTCAGAAATAAGAACCTGCTTTGCGCAATGATGTATTCATTTTTTAATATGTTTGGTATTCTTGGACGCATTTCTGTAGCAGTATTCTTCTATATGCACTGTGTAGGAAATTTTGCCCTGATTTCTGTATTTATGATGATGCAGATGGCAGTAGGTACGATTGTAATGCCTTTTGCGCCGAAGTTCCTGGAAAAATTCGGCAGACGGAAGACGGCAGTTATTTCTATGATTATTCAGGGCGCGGCTTTGATCCTGTTGTACTTCGGGCCGTCGAAGAGCATTCCGTTCAACTTTTTATGCATGGTCATCTATGGAACCGGATATATTGCAGGTCCCTGTGGTGCCGGCATGATGGTCGATGCTATTGATGATTTTGATGACAAGTATGGTTACAGAAATGACGGCATGGCATTCTCTTTCCAGGGAACTGCAATCAAGATCGCAACCGCAATTGCAAACTCTGCATTCCTGTTAGTTATGGGCGCGTTCGGATATGTAGGCGGCGGAGACATTACGGAGCATGTACAGACCGGTATCAATCTGGCGGCAAACTTACTGCCTGGTATCGTATTCCTTATTGGAATCATCCCGCTGATGCTGTATGACCTGGATAAGCCGGGATATATGGATGCAGTCAGGGAAAGACTGGTTGCAAGGGATAAGGCGAAGAAAGAAGCGGAAAGCACGGAATAAAAAAATTCTGTCATGAAGCGATATACATTCGGGCTGCGTTTATACGCAGCCTTTTTGAACGAGAGGAAGGGGGAGTGAATGAACCGTAGATATTATTCTAATTGTGATAATTGATTTAGTTTTGTATGATGTCTTGACATACGGTGAGCCTTTTTATATACTATAAGAGGTGATAGGCGTTGATTGTTTTTTTATGAGAGCTTATCATATAGAAATACGATTATATCGCATTTCTGTAAAAAGTGGTGAGTCCTACCATAAAGTGGAAACGATAAAAGCAGTGAGTCCTACTGTGAGTGGAAGCGATAAAAGCGGTGAGTCCTACCGAAAGTGGAAACCATTCAGGCTGCGTTTATACGCAGCCTTTTAAAATAGGAGAAAAATATGAAGCAAAAACGTCTGAATCTATACTTGGTTGAAATAAAATACATTCGGGATTAAGCAAAAGCCGATGAACATGTTATGTCGGTTTCACCACAGATTTCTAAAGAAAAGCGTCCATTCATAGGCATTATCGTTATCTGCGGAACTGAGAAATATTTAATCTTCTTAAACGGAGATGCTGTGACTTTACCAGGCTGGAGGCTGTTCTTCAAAAGAAAATGCAGTAAAACGTTAACTCGAAATCACGGGCAAACTTAATGCCCTCTGCCGCCGGAGCCTTGCTTTCAGGCTGCGGAGGAACCTCTTATTCCCAATCACGGTCAGCATGGGGCCGAAGGACAGGACTTCGATCAGCAGTTCCGTTTCCATACTCTGGTTATAATAGATGAGGCATTCATAGGTGTCCTCATCTATTTTTGTGGTATTTTTTTCATAGTTGGCAAAATGCAGCATGGCACGTTCCAGGGCATTGCGCCTGTTGACGATATGGAGCGTTACAGGCTCTTTATAGTAGGAATTACGGATCAGCGTATTCAGATCCATACAGGAAGAAAGTATTTTCTCCACAGGCCGGGCGCTTTGAATCCGGGAAAGGTTCAAAAGCTCCAGCTTCATTCTTCCGTTTTTGCCCGGATTCAGGGCCAGAAGGCGGAATTTGTCATTTTTTACGGAATATTCCAGCCGGGCGGGGACATATTGGTGGTGCAGACGGTTTCCATTTGGCGAAATGTAATCGATGTCCACATACTGCCGGTTTTTCTGCGCCTGGAGCAATATTCGGAAACAATGGCGATAGCGTTCATCCTGGTAAGGGTCGCCGTCTGAAAAACGGTCGTAGTAGTAAAACTGTTCCGGCCGCCAGAGAGGAGGGACGGCGGAGAGCATGTGACGCAGGTCTTTTAACTGTTCCGGTTCCAGAAATAATCCCATGCGGGGATCGGATAAGAGGGCTTTCAGATAAGATTTTTCCAGGGCGGAGAGGGGCGTCAGAAAGTCGGTGCTGAGCCTGGACAGGTAGAGTCCGCCGTCTTTTTGAAACAGATTCCAGGTTCCGTCTTCGATTTTGGGAATGATGGAGAGGAGGCTTTCTTCGAAGCCTTCCCGGCAGATCCGGCTGCGGATATCCTGTATGGTAAGAGCGCTTTGGCCGGACAAAAGATGCCGCAGGACCTGATAATAACAACTGTAAATTTCTGAAAAAAGTTCCATTCGTGTTGTTCTCCTATATGTCGTATATCCGATACATGGTCTCAAGATCGCGGTAAAAACGCTGTTCGACCAGCTTGCTGCTGCATTCCAACGAGAGGATGCGGCCGGTAAAGGTGCGGACCCAGGGCAGCATTTCATTGCAGTCAAAGGCGTGGGTCTCGTACCGATAGACATGTTCCCCGACCTTTGTGACGCTGCCGCCCCGGCCTTCCCGTTTCAGGCGGTCAACGATGTAACCTTCCCCGGGCTCGATCACCTGAAGGGTCATGGACAGGCTTTCCAGCCGGCGGCCTCCTCCCCCCTGAAAGGATACGCCCCAGAGGCTGGGGCGGTTTTGGGTCAGCTTGTCCAGCAGCAGGCCGTAATCTTCGGCAGTTTCCAGCAGGGCCACATGCTTGAGAGCATCCAGGCGGAAGCAGGAGAAACGCCTGCTCCTGCAGAGATATCCGCACAGGAAACGGCGGCCGCTTCTGGTGCTGACAAAGATCTGCAAAGGGACGCATTCCGCAGTGCTTACGGTTCCATGGCGGGAGCTTTTCAGATCCATGCGTACCGCTTTATGCTGGTTCATCGCATTCAGAAGCTCCAGGAGAATTTCGTCTTCCAGGGTATGTACAAAGAAGCTGTGTTTCACGCGGAAGGAGCGGTTCTCATGGTCAAACTGCTGGGAGAGTTCATTTCCGATGATCCCGAAATGGCCGGCCATCTGAAAAAAAGAACAGGCGTCCAGAACCTGTCTGTTGGAGCCAAGCCAACGGGCGAGGGAATTGTCCAGGGAGAACAGGACGGTTTTGCCGGATTTTGTTTTTACGAGCAGGCCCTCCTTTTCGTAGGCATTGCATTTTCGGCGGACAGTCTGGATATCAAAGAGGGCTTCATACTGCGTGAGCAGGCTGTCCGTGATCTCTTCCAAAGTGCGGGGGCGGCCGTCCTGAAGCAGATCCAGTATCAGAAAGTGAAGGACGATATCGTTGTCTGTGAAGCTTTTGGTTTTCCAGACTCGAAACAGCGGGTTAGTGTCCAGAAGGCTGCTGTCAATGGCAAGGGAAATGCTGGAGCCGCCGGGGGCGTAGTCTTTGCGCACGTAAGGGGCAAGCCAGCTTTCCAGACGCCTTCGCTCATTGTCATAAGTCCGGGGGCTCTTTTCCTTAAAATCGTTTCTGGTTTTGAAGCCGTAGACGAAGAAGTCCCGTACGTAGTCCCTGGTTTTTGGGAAACTTTTTATCAGTTCGTGGAAGTCGGACATGTTTCGGGGGGCTCCTCTCTGAGATTTTGGATGATGATTTCCATTTTATTATTCTCAGCAACAGGATAATTGCTGTATAATGCCTTTAGCTGATGGTAAGATTCTTTTATATCTGTATGCTTTCCATCAGTTACAATCTCATATATTCCATGGATACTGTAAGGCAGCATTTTCAGCGGGGAACGACTAACCAGTACGAAATAATTTCCGGAGATTTTTACAAATTCCGCAAATTCTTTCGAGAATACAAAATGATTATTTTCTTCAATAAATATAATCGTATCTTTTAATGGATATAATGCTTCTTCCCAGGTACGTCCGACTTCACGGCGCAGATACACATAATAATCGGCATCTGTGGTTACAGAATATCCGGATTCTCTCCCAACCCTCAGATATTCATACATCATATGGAGCAGCGTTGTTTTTCCGGTGGCACTTTCTCCTTTGATTATCGTAATATTTCTTTTTATAGAAAATTCAAACAGTACTTTTTTGCTTTTTACCCTGAAATGATAACTACCCTTCATCCTGCATGGCCTCCGCTTCCAATAACCCATCCACATACTCTGTCGGATTGCGGACGATTTTTCCTGTATTCATAATCTGGATTTCAAATGTACCCTCAAAACGGATGATGTGCTGCAGATATACGGTCAGGTCTTTTGACTCGGCGATCTTTAAAACCCATTTTGCACAGTTATTTCCGCAGTTGGACAAATTGTATACAAACGAATCGTCTTTCAGCATCAGGATCAGAACCTTTACTCCGCCGGATAAATCTTTCGGCGTAATTGCTCCTAAAACAGGACTCTCGATGATATGAGCGCTGATGACAGCGGAATGGTCAACATCCTGAATCATCTCTTTGACAAAAGCATCCTCAATCCATTCATCTTCATATACGTTATCAAAATAGGCAGGAGCGTCATTCATATATTCGGTCCCGCCGTAATACCATATTTTCAACATATTGAGTTTCCTACTTTCCCAATTTTATTCCCGAGAAGCAGCAAGCCAAGCAGCCGTGCCGCATGATGCATTAACAGTATACTTTATAGACGGCAGAAAAATCAAGCAGGTCACAGAAAGTTCGCAACTTTTTTGAAATGATCTTTTGGAATATATTTCATATAATTATATCGCGCGGGTATCGGGAGACACTCCCTGCCCGGCGGTGCCTGCAGCGTGCTGTCAGGTATATCATATATAATCCGTATCTGTTCGGCAATGCCTCAGATACGACTGCAGTCCCATGGAAATTGCTTTTTTGCAATAGGGATTGCTCCTGCAGATTCTTAACCTGGAGGTTAAGAAGGATTTGTGGTGTCGAGGGTTCGACTCCCTTCCGTGCAAACGGTAGCTCAGTGGGTAGAGTACACAACATGATGGTAAGGCAATCAAGCCTGCGGTTCGAATCCGCTCAGGAAAATGCTTTTATCCCGAAATCCGGCACGGCAGTGCGAACCGCTGCCATGCAGTTTGGCCTGCTGCCAGCAGGACGGGGATACCGCAGTAAGGAATTGCCGCAAAATAATTCCAACCGCACAGCTGGAATTATTTTGCGGCAGTTCCTGAGAAGAAAGGGGGAACAGCAGCCCGCAGAAGATATTTCACCGGTTCTTCCGGGTCCGCAGGATCTGACAGCGGATCACAGGATCACAGCGGGGATATCGGGGCGCGGGCCTGCCCTTCCTCCCGGACTGCTGCCAAACCGTGCTGCGCTGCAGCCCGCATTCCATCCGGCCATGCAGATGTCTGACCGGGCGGAAGGGGCGCTGCACCAGCAGCCATGCCTCCGCATCCGGCTGAAGGATGAGGGATAAAAGGTTACCATTTGCGGCCGGCCAGGCCGTGAACTGCTGCTAGAAAAGTATTGATAAAATGGAAATGAATGAAAATAGATCGGAGGGAAACAGCAATGAAGTATATGATTCAGGATAATCAGGCAGGATTTGTATTAAAGAACGGGATCTTTCAGAAAATGATCACCGCCGGGACGTACCATTTTTCTAAAATAGCAGGTTACAGGGTGGAGATTGAGGAGATGACAGGGGAAGTGGATTATATGGACGTTCCCTATCCGGTTCTTTCGAGAGATCCTGCATTTCTGGAGGCCACCGTACACATGGAGATTCCGGACGGCTCCATTGGATTTCTCTACATAAACGGAAAACTTTCCTCCTATGCAAACCGGAAGGAGTATACCTTCTGGAATGTATTTGACAAGCATGAGATCCGGATCGTGCCGATGACGGAAACGATGACGGGGCCGGAGGTGTCCAGGCAGATGCTTTCGCTGGTTCCCGGAAAGCTCTATACGGAGGTAAAGGTCGGGGAAGGGGAGACCGGGCTGGTGTATTATGACAACGTTTTGCAGAAGCCGCTTTCCAGGGGGATCTACCGTTTCTGGAATTACAAGCACAGCATTTCCTATAAGGTGCTGGACATGAAGCAGAGGGAACTGGATATTGTCGGGCAGGAGATCCTCACGAAGGATAAGATCGGAATCAGGATGAACGTTTCCTGCATCTATAAGATCCGGGATGCCGTAGAATTTGCCGCAGCCATCTCGGATCTGAAAGGGCAGCTGTACTCCGCGGTGCAGCTTGCGATCCGGGAGATCGTGGGGAATTATAAGCTGGATGAGATTCTGGAGGCTAAAGAGCGGATCTCCGCAGAGATCTATGAGGCGTTAAAGGACAGGGAGGGGATGTTCTGTGTGCATTTCCTGACAGCCGGAATCAAGGACATCATCCTGCCAGGCGAGATCCGGGCGATCATGAACTCCGTGCTGGTGGCGGAAAAGACCGCCCAGGCAAATGTGATCTCCAGGCGGGAAGAGGTGGCATCCACCAGGTCGCTGCTCAACACGGCGAAGCTGATGGAGGAAAATCAGACACTCTATAAGCTGAAGGAACTGGAGTATCTGGAGCGGATCTGCGGGAAGGTAGGCGAGATCTCCGTCAATGGAAACGCGGGAATCGTGGAGCAGTTAGGCCGTCTGATGGGGGCGGAGCGGGCGGTGTGATACCGCCCCGATCCATGTCCACATGTCTTGATTACCGCAAGGGTTTTGATGTCCAATAATCAACATCGTGGGGAAGCCCGATTTCTTTTGCACAGAAGAAAGGAGTGTCTTTCCTGCGAAGCTGCTCCTCATAGTCCTGTAAGGCTTTCAGAGCGTATTTGCCGAGAAGGAGGATTACCGGCATATTGATGATGGTCATGAAACCCATAGTCACATCGGCGATATCCCACAAAAGGTCGGCGCTCAATCCGGCACCCGCGAAGATCACCAGCGAGGCGATGATCCGATAGACGATCATAAAGCATTTGCCGGGCGTATGTCCGAACATATAATTGAAAACATGGTCCACATAAAAGAGATTTCCCAACAGGGTGGTAAATGCAAACAGAACCATGGATACGGTGATAAAGAGAGGCCCGAACATCCCCAGCGTACTCTGCAGCGCTTCCTGTACATACGGCGCGCCTGAGAGCGCTTCTGTGGGCTCAATCCCGGAACACATACACATAAATGCGGTTGCGGAGCACAAAAGAAGCGTATCGATGAACACAGACAAAACTTGCACCAGGCCCTGGGCAGCAGGATGGTTCACATCTGCGGAAGCAGATGCGTTGGGCGCAGAGCCGACGCCGGCTTCATTGCTGTAAAGTCCCCGCTTGATCCCGTACATGACGCAGGAACCGCTGAAGCCGCCCATAATGGACTGGAAGTCAAAGGCTTCCCTGAAGATGCGGGAGATCACGGCGGGCAGATAGGTAATGTTCATAACGATCACCACCAGGGAGACCAGCACATAGGCAAGTCCCATCATGGGAACCATCACACTGGTGACCCGGACGATACGCTGTCCGCCGCCCAGCAGGCAGTATCCCACAATGACCGCAAGTACCAGCCCGATGATCCAGGGGGTCAGATCCGGATCATAAAAGCTGTAGGATGCGAAGGTGGACTGCAGGTTGTAAGAGGCCAGCATGTTGAAGCCGAATCCATAGGTCAGAACCAGGCATATGGAAAATACGAGCGCCAGCGGACGGCTGTGGAGGGCGGCTTCAATATAATAGGCAGGCCCGCCGTAGCTTCCGTGTGGGCCGCGTTTTTTGTAGATCTGGGCCAGGGTGCTTTCGATAAAAGCGGAGGCAGCGCCGATGACGGCAATGATCCACATCCAGAAAACAGATCCGAAGCCGCCCAGGCAGATGGCCGTTGACACGCCGATGATATTGCCGGTGCCTACACGGGATGCCGTAGAAACCATGAGCGCCTGGAAGCTGGAAACCTTGTCGTCCCCGCCGGCCGGCTTTTCCATGATGGCCCGGAAAGCCTGCCCGATCATGCGGAACTGAACAAAGCGAGTCCGAACCGTGAAGTAAATACCTCCTGCCAGCAATAAGATGATCAGCAGATAGCCGTACATAAAATCACTGATCCATGAAACAATATTTGAGATCATAATCTTCCTCCTGTCTTTTGAGTACGATGGCCGAATGACAAAAACTATGTTTATTATACAGAAAGTGCTGCGGGAAAGCAAATATTTTCCACCTGTACGGTTGCAATCCATAATCTCAGTTTTATGCAATTCATTGCAATAAAACTGAGATTATGGATTAGCAGCCTACTCTTGAATGAGCAAAAAACGGCTGCGTTAGCAGACGTAAGAGTGCGTCAGCACGGTTTTTGCGAATGGATGAGTAGGTTGGAGGCTCTTTAGAGCATCCAACCGTACAGGTGGAATATTTTCAGAAAATATTGACAGAATGAAAATTCACATCTTCCTGTTAAGATTCTATATCGTGTGATTTCACCTAAAAAAGTATTACATAAAGCGATCGTCTGTTCCATATGCGAAGCAGCTTTGGATTCCTGCACGAATGGATATTTGACTGCGAAAGGAAAAGAGATTGACCGGAAACATGAAGATATTTTACAAGACAGAGCCTGGAATAAGGGATACAATGATTGTGCCGGCAATGTAAAATATCCTGTGAAAAGATGCGGTGAAAAAGCCGCCTGCATCTAAAAACTGCCGGAAGACGGCGGAATGTTCAGGAAAGAGAGCTGCCGTACAGATTTGCGATGGAGGAGATCCGCTATGAAAAAGGAGACACGGACCGCAGTATACGACGAGGAACTAAGGATCGAAGCCTACCGCTTTGAAGGGATCGTGCAGCCGTTTCCGAACCATTTCCATGGACATTATGTCATCGGGTTTGTGGAGGCGGGGCAGCGCGTTCTTTTCTGCAGGGACAGAGAATATGCGCTGGAAAAGGGCAGCATCCTGCTTTTTAACCCGGGCGACAGCCATGCGTGCCTGCAGAGCGGCGGGGAGACATTTGATTACCGGGGACTCAATATTTCCAGGGAGGTTATGCTTGACCTGGCGGAGGAGGTGACCGGAAGGCGGGAGCTTCCGGGCTTTTCAAAGAATGTCATCTATGATGAGGAAGCAGGCAGCTGTCTGTGTCTGCTGCATGAGATGGTCATGACGGGAACCGGTGATTTGGGAAAAGAGGAAACACTGCTGTTTCTGCTTTCGCTCCTGCTCCAAAACTGCGGTCAGCCTTTTGACAGGTGCAGCCCGGAGTGCCGGACGGAGATTGAGAAAGCCTGCGGATATATGGAGGTGCATTTTAAGGAACGGATTTATCTGGATCAGATCTGCCGCTGTGCAGGGCTGAGTAAATCCACGCTGCTCCGTGCGTTTACAAAGTCGAAGGGAGTTACGCCCTACCGCTATCTGGAGACAATCCGCATCAACGAAGCAAAAAAACTGCTTGCGGAGGGGATGACGCCTTTGGAAGCGGCCATAGAGACGGGCTTTTCGGATCAGAGCCATTTTTCGAATTATTTCAACCAGTTTATCGGGCTTACGCCGGGAATCTACCGTGAAATCTTTTGTGAAAAGGAGGGCGGCGCATATGGGGAGTAGAAAATCAGCCGGGCATCTGGCGGCGCTGTTTACGATTATCATCTGGGGAACGACATTTATATCGACGAAAATCCTTCTGGCAGATTTTCAACCGGTGGAGATTTTGTTTTTCCGCTTTGTCATAGGATTCGGGGCTTTGATCCTGGCCTGTCCGCGCAGGATGAAAGGCGTGGGCCGCAGGCAGGAGAAGGTTTTTGCGCTGGCCGGGCTGTGCGGGATCTGCCTGTACTATCTTCTGGAAAATATCGCGCTTACCTGTACGCTTGCATCCAATGTGGGGGTCATCATCTCGGCGGCTCCGTTTTTTACGGCAATATTGTCAAGGCTGTTCATGAAGTCGGAGGGGAAGCTGGGGCCTGCTTTTTTCATAGGATTCGGGGTGGCGATGGCCGGCATCCTGATGATCAGCTTGAACGGTTCCGGGCCGGAGCTGAATCCGGCAGGGGATATACTGGCGCTTCTTGCGGCTTTTGTGTGGGCCTGCTATTCTATTTTGATGAGAAAGATCGGAGACTTCGGCTATCCGGTGATCCTTGCCACCCGCAGGACATTTTTTTATGGGATACTGTTTATGGTTCCGGCGTTGTTTGTGTTTGACTGTAAGATCGGGGCGGAGAGGTTTGCGGATGGAACGGTTATGTTTAATCTTCTCTATCTGGGGCTGGGGGCGTCTGCCCTTTGCTTTGTTACGTGGAATTTTGCGGTGCATGTACTGGGGGCGGTGAGGACAAGTGTCTATATTTATATGGTTCCGGTGATCACGGTTGTGACTTCCGCGCTGGTTCTGAAAGAGCCGGTCACCTGGATGTCGGCCGGGGGGACGGTGCTGGCAGTCGCAGGACTTTTTATTTCCGCGAAGCAATGAGCCAAGCAGCCATGCCTGCATGGATATTTGGCGATTGCCGCGAGGCAGTGAGCACGGGCAATATCAATACATGGCAGGCACTGTATATAAAAATATCTGTGTGATAAGAACATAAATGGTTTCGTTTTATTTAAGAAAAATCAACTGCTTTCTGGAGTCAGAAACAAGGAATTGAACCCTGAAGATCCGTATGATATAATAATTTTACTTTTACGAGGAACGTCAAGGAAAATTCAGGATGGTGGATTATGAATCAAAAACAGAACGCCTCAAAGCCATGGCAATTCGACCTGGAAGAGTATATCCGGCAGGGAGAAGCCGGGAAAGCGGAAAAGAGCT
Organism: Lachnospiraceae bacterium; assembly: GCA_910573785.1. Lineage (GTDB taxonomy): Bacteria > Bacillota > Clostridia > Lachnospirales > Lachnospiraceae > Schaedlerella. The sequence continues at coordinate 208,493 of CAJSZT010000003.1, forward strand.
GCGCGTGGAAAACGGCAATCGGCCTGCAGGATGTGGATGGACTGCAAACATCGGCATATCTGCTGGAGACAGCGAAGGAGCATATTGAGGGATATATTGATATTGATACTGCGCGGAAACGGATCGACAGCTATTACGAGACCCGGACGGAGCGCAGGGAAGAGGAAAAGGGTACGGAGGAGGCAGACAGGGTTGCTGCACGGATCACCCAGATTCTCAGCGAAAAGACATTCCAGTTTTCACCGGCGGAATACAGGATGATTCATAAGCGTCTTTTCTTTGGTATCTACGATCACGCAGGAATGGCCCGCACCTATAACATTACGAAAAAAGAATGGGTGCTTCATGGAAAAAGTGTATTTTATGCGTCGGCAGACAGCATCAACGCGACGTTAGAATACGATTTTGGACAGGAAAAGCAATTCTCTTATAAAGGGCTGTCATTGCAGGAATCCGTAAGGCATCTGGCAAAATTTACTTCTGATATCTGGCAGATTCATCCGTTTTGCGAGGGGAATGTAACATTGAGACACCAACAGAAAGCGGCGTAACAGCGGCAAACTGCTTTGTATATCACCTTTCAAGAGTTTCCCGTAAGGAGACTCTTTTGTTGTATGAAAAGGATAAAAATTCATGTGATACATCACGCTTTTGTGCTATAATCTATTTTAGATTATCGTATTTATATGATTTGGGTACCAAAATACCTTTTGACATTTGTATCATTTACATAAAACATAAATCGAAAACAGATGAAGGGTGGAACAGAGTATGGATGCTAAAGAAATATCAATGTTTCGTTTCTTGGATGGAACAGATAAAAAATTTATTATTCCAGTTTATCAAAGAGCATATAGCTGGAAGCATGAAAATTGTGAAGCGTTGCGAAGGATTTGACAAGTGTTTATGAAAATAATTATGTTTCTCATTTTTTTGGCAGTATTGTATATGTCTCAAATGATGTTGGTGGATGCAATGAGCATATTATAATTGATGGTCAGCAGAGGATTACTACGGTTTCTTTACTCTTACTGGCGATTAGGAATTACATTATAGAACATCCGGATCTTGACACAGGTGTGAATCCAAGGAAGATTACAGATGCTTATTTGACGGATGTATATGCAAACAGCGAGAAAAAGTTGAAACTTAAGTTGATTCAAGGTGATGATGAGGCATATGACCGTTTGATAGAAAATGGCACTCCAATTGCCAATAATAATATTACTGCGAATTATAATTATTTCTTTAAAGAAATTTCTAAACGTAATGCTTTGGAAATTAAGGGACTTTATGATGCTGTTATGAAATTGATTATTGTCAATATCAGCTTGAAACCACAGGATGGCGATGATCCACAGCTTATTTTTGAAAGTTTAAATTCAACTGGTTTGGGACTGGATGAGTCAGACAAAATCAGAAACTATGTTCTTATGGGAATGCCGGCAGCGAAGCAGGAGACTTTTTACAAAAAGTATTGGGAACCCTTAGAGAGACTCGTGTCACATAATGATATGAAAACCTTTATTCGCTATTATCTTTCGGTGAAAACAAGGGATTTATTTAAGGAAGACAGGTTGTATTTCAGATTTAAGAGTTTTCGTATGCATCAGGTTTGTACAATCGAAGAGATTTTTGAAGATATTTTGCTATTCGCTGGTTTTTATAAAACTATCCGTCAACCAATAAATAAGAAGAATAGTTATGAAGTCGTTTTGGCTAGTACAACGAATAATAAATAACTAGCCATATCACTTGTCTGATTTTCCAGCTACTGCGTTAGATTTTCTAGCCGTAGCCACCGCTACGCCGTCGAAAATCTGCCTTGTATCTGAAAAATCATCCTGCGCGATATAGCCAGATACTTATTATTCGTTGTACTAGAATCAATAAATTGGAAATAAAAAGCTGTACTCCTATTTTGATGGAATTATTTATTGCCCATGAACAGAACCAGCTAAGTGATACCGAATTAACAGATGCATTCCATACCTTAGAGAGCTATATGGCACGAAGAATCATATGTGGTCTTGGAACGCAGTATTATAACAAACTGTTTGTTGGTTTGGGAGCAGAGATTGAAAAACTTTTGGAGAAAGATGGAGCTGCGTATTTAGATGCTTTTAAATCTGCCTTATTAAATAAATCAGGAAAAAGCCGCTTCCCAAATGATCACGATTTTATGGATAAATTTATGACTTTTGAACTTTATAATGCAAAAGCATCTGTCAGAAAATATTTTCTTGAGCGGTTTGAAAATTTCGGAAACCGTGAAATGATAGCGGTTGAGGAACAAATCAGTGATGGTTCTTTAACCCGTAACTTCCTGTTTTAGGGATTATTGAGCCAATATTTCTCATGTTTTATGCCAATTGCATTAAAATACATAATACCTAACTTAGGGATTATAACAATTTAAACAAATAGGTATTATTACGCATTTCTTGCATGTATAATACCTATTTTAAGGAAGTTACGGTTTAACTATTGAGCATATCATGCCTCAAACATTGACGGAAGAATGGAAGGTGGGGTTAGGAGAACAATGGGAATTAATATATTCCAAATATATTGATACGATTGGTAATTTGACATTAACAGCGTACAATAGTGATTACAGTAATCTCAGTTTTATAAAAAAGAAAACTTTACCAGAGAAAGGTTTTGAGACAAGTAAGTTACGGTTGAATGAGTATGTCAAAAATTGTGAGTCTTGGGGAGAAAGTGAAATTCTTGAACGTGCCCGACAATTATATAAATTAGCGGAACAGATCTGGCCTATGGCTGAAACAGATTATGAATCGCAGGAAGAAGATAATTGGATTTGCTGGGATGATGAGGATTATGATTTTACAAATAAAACCATTCTAAAAATTGTACTCATGGGAGATGAGCTGCAGACTGAAAATATTACAGATGCTTATCGGAAAATCAATGTGACTGTTTATACTATGGATCCGGCCGGCTATGTGGCAATGGAAAACTCTTGGAGTGGAACAGATGTGAGGAGAATTCGCAGCCCCTATGAGATAGGACCATCAGTTTATATTACTACGAATCTTAATTCTCAATCCAAGGCGGCGGCTATAAGAGAATTATGTGAATATTTTAAGTTTGATTCCTCAGATTTGCGGTATTTAGTAAAAGCTACATTTGATATTAATAATGAGGCAAGAAATGTCGCTATTATAGCAAGCCGATTCAATTTAGAGGAAAGAATATATACATATCGACAGAGTGGTTTGATGAGAGCAGAAAAGATCTGGTGGAATGGTATAAACGGCATACATAAAAAATTAGCGCTGAAAATATCAGGATTGAAATGGAGGCCGCAAAATGGCAGAGAGTCAAAATATAGAATGGAAAGAATCGTGGCGTGACGAATATCTTAAATGGATATGTGGATTTGCAAACGCACAGGGGGGCAAAATTTATATTGGAACACGAGATGATGGAACGGTAATTGGAGTTAGTAATTCAAAAAAGCTGTTAGAGGATATTCCCAATAAAATCCAAAACAAATTGGGAATTATGGCGGATGTAAATTTGCTTACTGAAGGTGAATTGGATTATATTGAGATAGTCGTTAACCCTTGGTCGTTTCCTGTAAATTATAATGGAGAATATCATTACAGAAGCGGCAGTACAAAACAGCTGCTTCGGGGGAATGCATTGACGAATTTCTTAATGGCAAAGACAGGGCTAAAATGGGATGCGGCGACAATATCCAATCTTGGAGTAGATGATCTGGATCAGGAGAGCTTTGATATTTTCAGAAGAGAGGCCTTGCGAAGCGGGCGAATAACAAAAGAAGATCTGGATATTGCGAATGTCGAGCTGTTGGAAAAACTGGATTTAGTAGTAGATGGAAAACTTAAACGCGCAGGGGCATTGTGTTTTTATCGCAACCCAGAAAAGCTTATTGGTGGATGCTATGTGAAAATCGGAAAATTTGATGGCAGTGAGTTATTATATCAGGATGAAGTGCATGGTTCTTTGCTTATTTTGGCAGATAGGGTGATCGACCTGATTTATTTAAAATATTTGAAAGCAGCAATTTCATATTACAAAGAAACAAGAGTGGAAACCTATCCTTTTGCTCGTGATGCCGTAAGAGAAGCAGTTTTTAACGCTTTGATTCATTGCAATTGGGCTGACAATGTTCCAGTACAGATACGTATCGAAGATGATGCCATGTATATCAGTAATTGCAGCATGTTGCCTTTTGGCTGGACGGTTGAGACACTTTTAAGCACACATGTATCAAAGCCATACAATCCTGATATTGCAAAAGTATTTTATCGTGCAGGATATATTGAGAGCTGGGGACGAGGGATTCAGAAGATTCGGGATGCCTGCAAAAATCTCGGGGCGGATGATCCTGAGTATATTGTTCATGGAGAAGATATTATGGTGAAATTTTCTGCCCTCCAAAGTGCCAAAGTTTTAGATACCAAAGCCCTAAATGTCACAAAAGATGTCACAAAGGATGTCGCAATAGAAATAAAAATATTAGCTTTACTTAAAGAAAATGCATCTATTACTACCACTGAAATGGCCAGGAAGCTATCTGTTAACAGACGAACAATTCAGAGAAGCCTGGATGTATTAAAGAGTAAAGGTACGATTGAACGCAAGGGTGGTAAACGATACGGTTATTGGGAAGTTTACGAATAGTTTTTGTATTCCCATCGTACCATTCCCAGAGGGGAATACAAGGACTACGGCCGTATTTATTGTGAAATATCTGAAAACATTTGGATTCCATATCAACAATGATGCGTTTGCAGAGCATTCCTGGTATTTTCGAAATGCCCTTGTGCGTGCGAATTACAACGATCTGACGCGGGGTATCCATGCAACTACGGAATATCTGGAGCATTTTTTTGGAAATCTGCTGTTAGGTACGGAGTATGAGTTAAAGAATCGAAATCTGGTGATTGATGATGGATTTTTATAAACGGATGGAACTGGTATGTGAGCGGATTCCGGCAGGCCGGGCAGCGTCCTACGGGCAGATCGCCCTGCTCTGCGGAAAGCCGGGCAATGCCCGGCAGGTTGGTTATGCCCTGCGGCGGGGACGGGCGGGGAAGAGTGTCCCCGCCCATCGGATTGTGAATGCCAAGGGGATCTTAAGCGGTGCGGAGGCTTTTGACACTCCGGAGACCCAGAAGCGGCTTCTGGAGTCGGAGGGCGTCCGGGTGCAGAAGACGGATGCGGGCTGGCGGGTGGATCTGAGAGAATACGGATGGGTCAACTCGATCGAAGAGGCGGAGGAGCTTTACCGGATTTTTCAGGAAAGGGGAATATAAAAGAGAGGGCCGGTGATGCTACATCACCGGCTCATTCGATCACTTCCCGACGTTTGTGTTCCCCTTCCTCCAGCGCCCGCAGCGTATTGTCATGAAGAAGCTCTTTGGCAAATTTGTCTTGTCCCACATAATAGGAATACATGATATCCAGCATGACCAGAATGGGAAACTGGGGGGAGATCACATTGCCGTGGTTCAGATGCCGGAGGGAGGGCAAAAGCACGATCTCGTCGCAGAACTCTTCGAAGATGCCCCGGTTCTTGGCGGTCAGGATGACCGTTTTGGCGCCTCTGCGGTGGGCCTCCCTGAGCAGGTAGAGCACATCCTCCTTTTCCCCGCTGATACTGATTCCGAATACCAGGCTGTTTGAGTCCTGGAACACGGCCTGCATGCGCATCAGGTCGGTGTCCTTGATGGAATCAATGTCTACCCCGATCCGCATAAAACGTAATTCCATTTCTTCGGCTGTCAGGCCGGAGCTCCCCCGGCCGCACACAAAGACCCGGCCAGACTGGTTGAGATACCGGCCGATCCGGGCAATCTGGGCCTCGTCTACCAGGCTGTAGGTCTTATTCAAAAGCTCCTGGTAGGCGTTGAGGACCATCCTTGTATTGCCGGTCATGGATTCCTGTTTTTCTACGAAAGTCTCTTCGTATTGGTATACGAACTCACGATACCCCCGGTAACCGCATTTTTTGGCAAAGCGGGACAGCGAGGCTTCAGATACATACAGCTTTTCGGAAATGGATTTTGCGGAAAAATCCATTTTCCTGCGGTTCTGTATAAAAAAATCTGCGATCGTTTTTTCGACCATTGTAAAGTTATCATAATTCGATTCGATCATGGGTACTACGGATTTTACATAATATTCCATTGGTTCCTTACCTGTTGTTTTGAGACGGATGTATTTGCTGAAACATGTTTGTACAGATACTCACAGCAAAATGCATTTGCTGTGAGTACCGTATCGGCCGCAAAGCGGCATATTTTCTTTTATACAGAGCGGCGCTGCATAAAGTGATAGAACGCCCCCAGCATTCCGGCATCATTTCTGTGCTTTGCGAATGCGATCCTTGTGCGGGAACAAATGCTCGGGATCAGGTACTTTTCCAGGGCGTGTTCCATCAGGGGCCTCAGATATTCTTCCTGGGCCATGATTCCTCCGCCCAGGACCACTGTCTCCGGATTGATCACATAGCAGATGTTCGCAATTCCCTGGCCAAGGACATCGGCCATTTCCTCGATTGCACGGACGCAGAGCCCGTCGCCCTTTTTTGCCTCTTCAAAGATGTGGTATCCGTTCCAGACCTCCGCCGGTTCATTTTTCCATTCGGCAACTTTTCTGGTGAGGATACTTGCTGCCCCCAGTGTCTGAAAATCACTTCCGGCCATGTGCATGTACCCCACCTCACAGGCGCTGTTGCTAAAGCCGCGGAATACTTCGCCGTCCGCAATGATACAGCCTCCGATGCCGGTTCCGATGGTCAGCATGAGGGCGGGGGAGTAGCCTTTGGCCGCACCGGACACGGACTCCGCCAGGCCGGCGCAGTTCACGTCATTTTCCACTTCACAGGGAATTTTAAACCGCCGCTCCATCACTTCTTTAAACCGTGTGCCCGTATAATGGGGAATCAGCGGAGCGGCGTGAAAGATCTCGCCTTTCTCTGTGTCTACCATGCCTGCGGTAGAGATGCAGATGCCGCTGATCTGATTTGCGCCGATGTATTCGTCCGCAATGCCGACTGCCTTTTCCAGAATGGACGGGCCGCCTTTGTAGGCTTCGGTGCGCATCTGGCTGCGGCAGAGAAATTCGCCGCCTTCGCTTAAGATGCCGTATTTGATGGCGGTGCCGCCGATATCTATAGTTACATATTTATTCATATGTGTGCCCCTCTATTATAATATATTACTGTTGCTTCGGCAATCTGATTTATAGTAACGTGTATGAAACATGAATCAGATGGTTACATGTCACACCCTGACCAATCACTACGCTGATTGGTCAGGAGGATGCACATAAAAGCTGGGATTCAGGCCGTCCATTGCCGTAGGCAATTTTAAATGACGGCCTGAGTTACAGGGCACGCCTGGTCAAGGTGTGACCTGTAACAATCAGATGGTGTTACTGTATTGGCCGGACGCCGTGCGGCAGGGTGCGCGACGCCGTGTGAACAGCAACATCAAATGTGTACCTTGAAGATTGCCTTTTTTATGGTCTCTGATGTTTCCGCGGCAACGGCCGTGCGGTGGGCGTCGCTTGGAAAGCAGATCAGGAAATCCCCGCTTTTGAGTACAACGGAGCTGTTCTTGGGGCCTTCCATGGGAAGAAAATCATCCGCCGGAACATAGTCCTTTACATCCATATCCTGGATAAAATTCAGGTCGATCTGTTCGGTGCCGTCCAGCATCAGGTGGATGTCCAGGTATTCCCTGTGGGCCTCCCAGAAACGTTTTTCTGCCTCTACGGTCTGATACTCAACGATGTTCACAAAGAGACGTTTTCCGTCAATCTCATGGCTTCCTTTTTCATAGGCTTTCAGGTCGTGCGAGCCTGCGTAATCGAAGCATTCCTTAACCGCGTCTTCCAGGAATGCATATTCTTTTAAATTCTGTATATTTCCGAATATCATATCTGTTCTCCTGTTCTTCGGGCAGACCGCTGCAGGCCGCACCCTGATCAGGTACGTCCTGCGACGATGGATGTATGCCCGGGTATTTTGTAAAGATGGGTTCGGTTTTCTATTTGAAGACCGTTGTGTTGGGCGCCGGTACGGAGGTATCGCCTGTCATCTTCCGGGAAATGATACTTGCCGGGATCCCCACTGCCAGAGATACCGCAATGGATATCAGGGAGTAGGACCAGATGGATACCGAGCCTGCCGGAGCAAAATACTTGATACCTACCATCACAGCGGATGCCGCGATAAATGCCAGCGTTGCGCCGAAGGTATTTGCCACCTTGGTAAATGCGCCCAAGATGAAGGTTCCGATGAGGATTCCGAGCACCAGTCCCATGAATCCGTTGAACCATTCGTATGCGGACTTCACGCCGCCGTTTGCCAGTACCATGGATACGATGATGGAGAAAATACCTACGATCAGGGATACGTACTGGCCGATCTTGGTCTGCGTCTCAAAGCTTAATTCTTTCTTGGTAAGCCTTGCCTGGATGTCCAGGGTCCAGCTTGCGGCTACGGAGTTCAGCCCGGTTGACAGGGTGGACTGGGATGCCGCATAGATCGCTGCAAGGAGCAGGCCGGTGATTCCGACCGGAAGCTCAAACGCGATGTAGGACGCGAAAATCTGATCCTGCGCCGCTGCCGGCGGAAGGGTATTCTGCTGATAGAACACATAGAGTCCGGTTCCGATCAGATAGAATACGGTTGCGATAAAGATGGAAAGAGCTCCGTTGGTCAGCATCATTTTGTTTAACTTCTTCGTATCTGTCGTGGTCGTGAAACGCTGTACGATATCCTGGCTGGAAACATAGGAGCCCATGGTGTTGAAGCCCGCGCCTACGATCATGATGAATACGCTGTCTTTTAAGATATTGATGTCAAATATGGGCTGGTCTACTGCCAGGAATTTGTGGTCTGCGGCAAATGCGCCGAAGATCGCTCCGATTCCTCCGTCAATGTGTGCCAGAAGGAATACCAGCGCAAAGGTGACGCCGATGAGCAGTACGGAGCCCTGGATAAAGTCAGTCCAGAGTACGGATTTTAAGCCGCCGGTGTAGGAATAGATGATCGCGATCACACCCATGATGATGATCAGCAGGTTGACGCTGATTCCGGTCAGGCTTCCCAGTACCATACAGGGCAGGTACATGATGATGGACATACGTCCTACCTGGTAAATGATAAACATGACTGCGCCCAATACGCGGAGCCCCTTGCTTTCGAACCGCAGTTCCAGATAATGATAGGCAGTATCAATATCCAGCTTGCTGTAGATCGGCAGGAAAAACTTGATGGTCAGCGGGATGGCAAGCAGCATACCGAGCTGCGCGAACCACATGATCCAGGTTCCCGCGTAGGAATTTCCCGCAAGCGACAGGAAAGATATGGGGCTTAACAGGGTTGCGAAGATGGATACGGAAGTCACCCACCAGGGCACGGTGCCGTCTCCCTTGAAATACTCTTTTCCCTTCATTTCTCTCTTTGCGAAGTGAAGACCCGCAAACAGGACTGCAGCCAGATACACAACTAAAATAACCAGATCTATCATTGTAAAGCCTTGCATAAATTCTCCTCCTTTTTCTCATTCGCAGCCGGCATAAGGGTATGGATTACCGTGCCGGCTATAGATATTATCCTCTGCAGAAAGTCTGCCGGAGCAGGCTTCCTGTATGCCATCGTATGCAGAAAAGCTGGCGGTAGCAGTTTTCTGCATTTTCTCCGGAATGCAGGCTTAACAGCCATATTCCGCCTTCGCATTCTGGATCATCTGTGCTGCTTCTTTGACCACTTCCGCGTCGCTCTCGATCAGGGAAGCCAGAGGCGCCCTTACCCCGCCCAGTTCCAGGCCTTCGTTGAGTTTCAGAACGGCTTTGATGATGCCGTACATATTTCCGTGACCGGAACACAGCTTGTAGATGATCTCATTGATCGTATACTGGAGCTTCCTTGCCTGTTCCATCTCATTTGCCTTCACCAGGGCTTCCAGCTTCAGGAACAGCTCCGGCATTGCGCCGTAGGTTCCGCCGATGCCGCCTTCCGCGCCGATGGCAAGGCCGCTGATGAACTGCTCGTCGGGACCGTTGAAAATGATGTAATCCTCACCTGCGGCCTGCTTGAACATCTGGATATCCTGTACCGGCATGGATGAATTTTTCACGCCGATGACGTTCGGGTTTCTGCGCATTTCGGCAAACAATCCCATCGTCAGGGCTACGCCTGCAAGCTGGGGGATGTTGTAGATCACAAAGTCTGTATTCGGTGCGGCGGAGCTGATATCATTCCAGTATTTTGCAATGGCATGCTCGGGCAGACGGAAATAGATCGGGGGGATGGCAGCGATGGCGTCTACGCCCAGGCTCTCCGCATGCTTCGCCAGTTCCATGCTGTCCTTGGTGTTGTTGCATGCCACATGGTTGATCACGGTGAGTTTGCCGTCAGCGGCTTTCATGACATTTTCCAGGACGATCTTCCGGTCTTCTACACTCTGGTAAATGCATTCTCCGGACGAACCATTGACATAGACGCCCTTCACGCCTTTTTCTACAAAATATCTGGTCAGTGACTGTACGCCCTCGGGGCTGATATTTCCGTTCTCGTCGTAGCAAGCGTAAAATGCGGGGATGACTCCTTTGTATTTGTTAAGATCTCTCATGATTTTTCTCCTTTTTTTAATGTGGATGCAGAAAACGTTTTCCAACTGTGCGGCTGTAAGAATTTTGCGAACAGATCAATGGGTTGGAACTCTGTTTACGTTTTTCTGCTGTTTTGCATTGCGATATATATAAAAATTATCTGGTACAGTGTTTTGCCGGATTGAATCTGTCATTCAGCCTGGCATGGTTCCGTCACATTTTTTTGCCTGGTAAATGTTGTTGACGGATCAGCGCTGCCTCAGACTTCCAACCCTTCAGCAAATGATTTCGTAATGAGCTGGGGCCTTGTGATGCATGAGCCTACGACAACGCAGAAGGCTCCAAGATCGATGACCCGGCGCGCCTTTTCCGGTGTGTTGATGTTGCCCTCCGCGATGACCCGGTGCTTCACGTTGGCGAGGATCTCCCGGATGATCCGGAAATCGTCTGCCTCGATCTGGTCTCCCTTGCTCTGGGGGGTGTAGCCTACCATAGTGGTTCCGATAAAGTCGAATCCCAGCTCGTCCGCATGGAGAGCTTCCTCAATGGTCGAGCAGTCCGCCATCCAGAGCTGATCCGGGTAGCGTTCCTTTACCTGGTGGAAGAAATCATCCAGCGTCAGATTGCCGGGACGCAGGCCGCCGGTCGCATCCAGGGCGATGATCTCCGGTTTGACCTCCATCAGCTCATCCACCTCTTTCATGGTCGGAGTGATGTAAATGCTGCTGTCCTCATAGTCTCTTTTTACGATTCCGATGACCGGAAGGTCTACCTGCGACTGGATCTCACGGATGTCCTCCCGGGTGTTGGCGCGGATCCCCATTGCGCCCCCTTCTTTTGCGGCCAGCGCCATCCTTCCCATAATAAAGGAAGAATGCAGCGGCTCGTGGGGAAGAGCCTGGCACGATACGACCAGCTTCCCTTTTAGTTGTTCCACACATTCCCTCATAGACTTACTCCTTTCATCTCATAGAATGTTGATGAATCCGCCCTTTCGGGCTTTGTTTATCGCTTCTGATATTCAGTATAGCATTGAAGAAAATATTTTCAATAGATACACATGGTTCTGAAAGTTCTTTCGTTCTTTTCAAAAAAGGACGCAATTTGATAGAAAATTCAGATGTGTTTTTGGGCAGATTGCACAATCCCAGGTTACTTCTTTCTGACTTTGAAAATACCTGTAAGTTCAAAACGGGGGTTTGCCGCTTCGGTTCAGTTTATGCATACCTGAAAAGTATATGGATTTGGAGAGGATTTATTCGTGTGCGAAAATAGATCGAGGGAAAGGGTTCGATATTTTATTGCAGTAAAAGGAAAATTGAAGCTGTCTTTTCCTGCTGCGATAGAGTATAATTATAACTGTCCAGAGCAGGGCTGCGGCGGAGAGGAGGAAGCGGCAATGGGAAAAATATTTAATGTGAGTGGGGACTGCAAACCGAATCTGCACTATATGGTAGATATTAGTGAGCGCCTTCGAAAGATAAAAGAGCTTGTAGACAGAGGAGAATATTTTTCGATTCACCGTGCACGGCAATATGGGAAGACCACAACCTTGCGGGCATTAAAGAGATATCTGCAGGAAGAGTATATTGTGCTCAGCCTGGATTTTCAAAAACTGGATGCGGCAAAATTCGAGAATGGAAATATGTTTTCGCTGGCATTTGCGTCTTACTTTATTCGTTTGCTGAGGAGAGAATGTGCAGACAAAACAGATGAAATGGAGGAACAATTGAACGAACTGTGGGAAATAGTATGCAAAAGCCACAGGACATTTACTTTGTTTGATTTGTTTGGATATCTAAGCCAGATCTGCGGGGCGGCAGAGCAGCCGATCGTCATGTTGATTGATGAAGTGGACTGTGCTGCAAATAATCAGGTGTTTTTAGACTTTCTGGCACAGTTGAGAGGATATTATATAGACCGGGATGAAATGCCGATTTTCCAGTCTGTGATTCTGGCTGGAGTATATGATATAAAGAGTCTGAAGCTAAAAATACGCATAGAAACAGAACATCAGACAAATAGTCCATGGAATATTGCGGCAGATTTTGATATCGACATGAGCCTGCCTGAAAATGGGATTGCGGGAATGCTGGAAGATTATGAGCAGGATAACCGGACAGGGATGAATGTTCGGGAATTGGCGGCTTTGATATACGAATATTCATCCGGGTATCCGTTTCTCGTATCCAAAATCTGTAAGCTGATCGATGAAAAAACAGCAGGCAGCCGGGAATTTCCGGATAAAAATTCGGCATGGACCAGGGAAGGATTTTTGGCGGCAATTCGGATGCTTCTTCAGGAGGAAAATACGTTGTTCGAGTCTCTCGACAATAAGCTGATTGATTTTCCGGAGCTGAAGCAGATGCTGCAGGATTTGTTGCTGAAAGGCAGGATGGTCGAATATGTGCCCGGAGATACGGGGATACGGATGGCTGTCATGTTCGGATTTGTTACATTGAATAACGGGATTGCCGTTGTTTCAAACCGGATATTTGAAACACGGCTTTATAATGGATTTCTTGCGGAAAAGGCCAGGCAAATAGAGATTTCACAGATTGCCGCGAATGAGAAGAACCAATTTATTGTCAGTGGACAACTGGATATGGAACGGGTTCTTCAAAGGTTTGTCAGTCACTATTCGGAGCTGTTCGGGGCGTGTCATGAACATTTTCTGGAAGACAATGGGCGCTGTATCTTCCTGCTTTATATGAAACCAATTATCAATGGAACGGGAAATTACTACATCGAGTCAAAGACAAGGTCGAACAGGCGCACAGATTTGATTATTGACTTTTGCGGAGAGCAAAAGATCGTGGAACTGAAGATCTGGCATGGGGAAGAGTACAACCGGCGGGGAGAGGCACAGCTTTCGGAATATCTGGAAGAATATCATCTGAAACGGGGCTATATGGTCAGCTTCAACTTTAATAAAAAAAAGCAGATCGGCGTCAACAAGATTGTATGCGGCGATAAAGTATTGATAGAGGCGGTTGTCTGAAGAAAGGCAGGACAAAAAAAGTATATCTTTTTTTGTCCTGCCTTTTTTGGAGGGTACAAAAAAGTCTAAATATGAGAATAAATCTGGATAATTAAACGAAAGTTTTTCCTCGTTCTTTCTATTATAATGTACTCAAGATCAAGAGAAAAAGAAAAGGAGAACAAAAAGCTATGAAATTAGGATTTGTAAGTGCGATTCTGGACACATGGACGTATGAGGAAATGATGGATTTTGCATCTGACCATGGATTCGAATGTGTGGAAGTGGCATGCTGGCCGCAGGGGAAGGCGGAGAGAAGATATGCGGGCGTAAGCCACATTGACGCGGAGCGTGTACTGGAGGATGATACATATGCTGCGCATATCACGGACTACAGCAAAGAAAAGGGCGTGCAGATTTCTTCTCTTGCATATTATCCCAATACCATGGACGGAAATCTGGAGAAGCGTGAGGCGGCTGTGTCTCATCTGAAAAACCTGATCAAGGCGAGCCATAAGCTCGGAATCGGCATGGTGACCACATTTATCGGAAGGGATCAGACAAAGAATATCGAGGAAAACCTGGAACTGGTGAAAGAGGTTTGGCCGTCCATCATCAAAACAGCGGAAGAGAATGATGTGAAGATTGCCATCGAGAACTGCCCCATGCTCTTCGGACCGGATCAGTGGCCGGGCGGACAGAACCTGATGACCACTCCGAAGATCTGGAGACAGGTATTTGAGATTCTGAACAGCGACAACCTGGGAATCAACTATGACCCGTCCCACTTTGTATGGCAGATGATCGACTATATCAAGCCGATCTATGAATTTAAGGACAAGATTTTCCACGTACACTACAAGGACATCAAGGTTTATCCGGATCGCCTGAACGACTGCGGCATCATGGCATATCCGCTTGACTTCATGTCACCGAAGCTTCCGGGACTGGGAGATGTGGACTGGGGCAAATATGTTTCCGCGCTGACGGACATCGGCTATGACGGATGCACCTGTATCGAAGTCGAGGACAAGGCATTCGAGGGAACCAAGGAGAAGGTGGAAGATTCCCTTGTACTGAGCCAGAGATATCTGCGGAATTTTGTCATCTGATGTTACGATTTGTTACTGTGAATAGTAACTACGATTTACAGTCGTATCAAAAATAATCCTTTCTTTTTTATCCTGCCTTCGTATGAGGGCAGGACATAGCTAAAATATCATATAAAAACAGGACAATTGAAGGAATGTTTCCTTTGCGGAAACAACTTATAATAGAATCAGCGAAAGCGGAACAGTAAAAACAAAAGGAGAACAAAACAATGAGCAAATTGAGAGTAGCAATCGTTGGATGCGGCGGTATCGCAAATCAGAAGCATATGCCTTCGATCAAGACGAATGAGGACAAGGCTGTTATGGTAGCGTTCTGTGACATCATTCCGGAGCGGGCAGAGAAGGCATGTAAAGAATACGGCGCAGAGGGCGCGAAGGTTTACACCGATTACAAGGAAATGCTGGCGGATACGGGCATTGAGATTGATGTGGTTCACGTATGTACCCCCAACGTGGCGCACTGCCCGATCACGGTTGCTTCCTTTGAGGCAGGCAAGCATGTGATGTGCGAAAAGCCTATGGCGCACAATACCGAGGACGCACAGAAGATGCTGGACGCATGGAAGAAATCCGGCAAGAAATTTACCATCGGCTACCAGAACCGTCTCCGTGACGATACCCAGACACTGCACGCTTCCTGTGAAGCAGGGGAGCTTGGGGATATCTATTTTGCAAAGGCACATGCGCTCAGAAGAAGAGCGGTTCCTACCTGGGGCGTATTCCCGAACAAGGCGCTGCAGGGCGGCGGTCCGCTGATCGACATCGGAACCCATGCGCTGGACATCACACTGTGGATGATGAACAACTACGAGCCGGCTTCCGTATCCGGACAGGTATTCTACAAGCTGGGACGCCAGGCGGACGGCCCGGAAGGAAACGTATTCGGCCCATGGGATCCGGAGACCTTTGAGGTAGAGGATTCCGCATTTGGTCTTGTAAAGATGAAAAACGGAGCGACCATTTATCTGGAAGCATCCTGGGCGCTGAACGTACTGAAGTCCATGGAAGCATCCACCACACTGTGCGGAACCAAGGGCGGAGCCGAGATCCATCACGGCGGAAGCTATCCCCAGGACGAGCTGATCTATAACACGGTAGAGCACAACCAGTTGATGGAAAAGACCATCTCCCCGGCAGGCGTGGTAGACTTCTTCGAGGGCGGCGCGGCAGCAGAGGCAGTGAGGGAGCAGGAGCAGTGGCTGAATGCGATCATCAACGACGGCGAGCCCCTCGTAAAACCGGAGCAGGCATTTGTAGTGACCCAGATCCTGGAAGCAATCTACAAATCCGCAGAGACCGGAAAAGAAGTATACTTTGACTAAAGTAAGGAACAGTAGCACTCTGTGAAAACAGATCGTGCAAGCATGCTTGCAAAGAGCTGTTTTCACAGAGTGGTATTGGGCGGGACGCCCAATCAGCCTCAGACAGGAGCTGCGAAGCAGCGTATAGTCTGCAAAGCAGACGTGTCTGAGGCCTGCGGTTCCGGACGGATGGGAAGAACAGCAGCACTCTGTGAAAGCAGATCGTGGAAGCATGCTTGCAAAGAGCTGTTTTCACAGAGTGATATTGGGCGGGACGCCCAATCAGTCTCAGACAGGAGCTGCGAAAGCAGCGTATAGTCTGCAAAGCAGACGAGTCTGAGACCTGCAGTTCCGGACGGATGAGAAGAACAGCAGCACTCTGTGAAAGCAGATCGTGGAAGCATGCTTGCAGCAAGCTTTAAAATAGAAATTTCGTAAATCGGAAAGGAAGAAAATAATGGAAAAAATAAAATTAGGTATCGTTGGATTTGGTTTTATGGGCCACTGCGATGCGGACATGATGAATACATTTGACGAGATCGACCTGGTAGCGGTTGCGGATACGAATCCGGATCAGCTCAAAGACGCGCCGGAGGGCGTGGAGACATACGCAAATATTGACGAGATGCTTGCCAACGCGGATATCAATGTCGTGATGGTATCCACACCGAACCCCAGCCATCCGGAGATGGTGAAGAAGGCGGCGGCAGCGAAAAAGCATGTGATCTGTGAGAAACCGGCTGCCATGAGCATTGCGGAATATGACGAAATGGTTGCGGCATGTAAAGACAACGGCGTGCTCTTTACCGTGCATCAGCAGAGAAGATGGGATAAAGACTACCGGATCATGAAAGAAGTCTATGACAAGAACCTGGTCGGGGATATGTACATCATCAAATCCCAGCTCTACGGCGTAAACGGCAACATGCATGACTGGCATATTTATCCGGAGATGGGCGGAGGAATGCTCTATGACTGGGGCGTACATCTGATCGACCAGATGCTGGATATGGTGAAGTCCGAGGTAGTATCCCTCTATGCGGATGTACAGAATGTCATCAATGAAAACGTAGACGATTATTTCAAGATCATCCTGAAATTCAAAAACGGCGTGACCGCAGAGATCGAGCTGGGAACCTATTACCTGACACCGAAGCGCGCTTGGTTCATCGGCGGTAAGAAAGGCTCCGCAATCATTGACGGATTCGGCGGAGAGGGCAAGATTGTCCGCACCGCGCATCTGCTGGAGAATGTACCCGGCAAGATCACGATGACTGCTGCAGGTCCCACAAGAAGCTTCGGACCGCCGGAGCCGGGACTTCTTTCCGAAGAACCGCTGCCGGAAGTAAACGTGGCGCACAGGAATTATTTTGAGCATTTCCTGAAAGCATTCAATGGAGAAGAAGAGATCATTGTAAAACCGGAACAGGTAAGACGGGTGCTCCGTCTGATGGATGCGGTAAGAGAATCCGCAAAGACGGGAAAATCAATCGCATTTGAGGAATAATCGGAGAGTTGGAGTTGTATTTCACGCAGGCGTGATATGCAGCAGTTATGATTTCGGATGCCCTGTACCTTGCTGCAGGGCATTCGGCCGGTATAATAACAGTTAAATATTGGAGGGCAGGTAACGTAAACTTGTCCTTCTTTATTATATTCAGCGACTGCTGTCTTGTCTGAAATGAGGAAAACTCAAGCGGAATAACTGCTGCAATGTTTTTCATCAAGAGCAAAATTCTTTGTGATACCATGATAGATACAGATTGGGTGAATCGAGACCGTGTAAGCGTAAAAAATGATACGGAATCTGTACACATGAAAATCTGATTTGTAAATTGCCTGCAAAGGGGAAAAGGATATGAATGTTCTTCAGAGTTTGACAGAATTATACAATCACCTTTCCTTTGACAGTACATACCGGAATGTCTGCAGAGGGATCCTCGAGAATCTGGAGGAAGCGGCGGACGGCAGTATTTATGATGTCGCGGAGCTGACGAACTCATCCCGGACGACAGTGTGGCGGATGGTGCAGAAGCTGGGATACCAGAATTTTACGGATTTTCATCATGAATTGAAACGGGCGGTGAAGCAGTATACCTACTACAACCGGCTCTTGCCGCCGGAACAGAGCCGGGATGCCGTAAGTGTGAAGGATGCCATGCTGGCACAGGCCATAGAAACCTGTGAGATCTTGCGGGATCAGATCGATGCAGGTGAGGCGGAACGGATTGCAGAGGAACTGAGCGACGCGGATAAGGTGGTCTTCTATACACCTTATAAAAACAGCGCCATACTCTCGCTGCAGCAGAATCTTGCCATGGACGGGAAGGAGACAGGATATTACTGCCTGCTTCCGGATATGATGGAGGACAGCGGTACATTGACGGAGCAGAGTATCGTCATTGTCAATATGATTGAACATGTGGAGACCATGGACATGGAGCCGGTATTTGCCAATATCAAGGCAAAAGGGGCGAAGGTATATGGCGCGTCAAAGCGGTATAAAAAGTATCTGGATAGGGAATTGTTCCGGGGCAGCAGGGAAAAGGTGGTAACAGGGGTACTTTTGTTTGACCTGTATTTTCTGATGCTGAGTGAGATATACCGGATGAAATATATTCGGTAAGTATGTAAACGGGTAAAAGAATCTGGTTTCAAATTTGAAACCAGATTCTTTTTTTGTGGAACATTGTTGCTGAGGAAGAACGCCGATGAAAAATCCTTGTCTTATAATGGAGACATAAACAAAGAGAAAACGAAAGGAGTTAGGAAAGCGATGAAGTACAGTTTATGTGCAGACATTATGTTTGTGGCAGTCGGCGAAAAGGGGCCTGTCTGGCCGGATACGGACGGAATCATTGAGGGCATGAAACTGGCAAAAAAGAACGGATTAACGGGGATTGAAATGTTTGACCTGGAGGGAAGAGATCTGGACCGCATTGCCGCGGCGGGAAAGGAACTGGGGATTGAGATCTGCGCATGCGTTTCCGCGGGAGCATCTCTTCTGGGAGACCCGGCTAAGACGGAGGAGCTGGTTTCCCTTTTTACACAGAGTGTGCCAAAGGCTAAGCAGATCGGGTGCGGCAGGCTGATCCTGAATGCGGCTGATTATGCGAAAGATCTTTCCGCAGAGGAGGTTCTTGCGGCGATGGAGGACGCATTGAAGCGTCTTGCTCCGATTGCTGAGAAAGAGGGGGTAACAGTACTTGTTGAGCCGCTGACGGGCGGATTCTTTACAAGCTCGAAACAGGCATTTGGCTTAATTAAGAACGTAGGAAGTGAACATGTAAAGCTTCTTTATGACATGTTCCACTTCCAGAATATTGAAGGACAGATTACGGAGACGATCAAGGCGAACCTGGAGCTGATCGGAGATCTTCACGGGGCAGGGGCGCCGATGAGAGCGGAACTGACAGTAGGAGAGCTTGATTATGCGTTTATTTTGAATACCGTGAAGGAACTTGGCTATGAAGGAAACTTCTGCCTGGAATTCTTTACATTCGAGAACCGCGATGAGAAGGTGGCCGCATCCTGCAAAGTGCTGCCTGCATAACAGAAGAAACCCTGGTGTACTGTACCATTCATTTTCAGCCAAATGAATGCGGCGCCGCACCATACATATTATAAAAGAAATATCCGGCCGTACAGTCGGAAGAATATAAAAAAATCTATGGAGGAAAATGAAATGGCAAAGAAAAGAATCGGAGTAATTGGTATTGGTGAGATTGGAACGACAAAGCATTTAACACAGCTTGTCAAGCATTCGGATGAAGTAGAGGTCGTTGCGCTGTGCGATATTCTTACGGAGAGATGTGAAAAGGCCAATAAAGATTTCGGCCTGAAAGCAAAGATTTACACGGATTACAAAGAAATGTGCGCGGCAGACGATGTTGACGCGGTACACGTTTGTACTCCGAATCCGCTTCACTGCGAGATGACGATCTGCGCGTTTGAACACGGAAAAGATGTTTACTGTGAGAAACCCCTTGCATGTACCTACGCGGATGCGCAGAAAATGCTTGAGGCACAGAAAAAAGCAGGCAGAAAGCTCACAAGCGGTACACAGTGGCGTTATAATACGGCTCCGATGGAAATGAAGAGAATGTATGAAGCAGGTGAATTCGGAGACGTATACTATATCCGTTCTTCCCAGCTCCGCCCGAACCGCCTTCCGGCATACGGTGTATACACAAACAAGGAGCTGAACGGCGGCGGAGTTTTAATGGACGGAGGTCCTCATTCCATTGACCTTCCCATGTGGCTGACAAATAATTATGATGTTGCAAGCGTTCGGGGAGTCACTTTTGATAAGATGAAAAATTTCCCGGAGGGAAATCAGCTTGGGCCGTGGGATCCGGACAACTTCGATGTAGAAGATACCGCAATGGCCATGATCACAATGAAAAACGGCGCGATGTTCTATATTGAGACAGCATGGCGTACAAACATGCTGCAGGAAGCTCCCGGAATCATCTGCTCCGTAGCCGGAACGCTTGCCGGCGCGGATATGGTCGGCCCTGGATTTGAAGACAGCGTTCGTATCACAAAGATGGTTGGCGGAGAAATGAAAACAGAGATCACAAGCCCGGAAGCGAAGTATGACATGTGGGAATATGACATGACAAAATGGGTGGAATGTATTACAAAGGGAACGGATCCCGCAGTCCTTCCGGAGCAGGCAGCAATCGTTACCCGTGTGATCGAGGCTATTTATCAGTCTGCCGCAACGGGTGAGACAATCGTATTTGAATAAAACTGAACAAAGTTTTTTAGAAAATAGGGGACTGTACGCCGTATATAGCCGGCAGTGACAGTCCCGCTTGCTTTATAAAAGCGGAACCCAAAACCAATGAAATGATCGCGGCGGAAGAGAGGACTATGGAAAACAAAAGAAAACTAATGCAGTTCTTTTTTATCAGACAGGAAGAATCATCGGTGCATTACCATCAGGATCTGGAGATCATTTATGTGATGAAAGGGAAAATGGAGATTAGAATTGATGAGTCGGTGTATCAACTCCAAAAAGGGGATTTTATCTTGATCAATGCCAATAAAAGACATTCCTGCGTGGGAACGCAGGGGATTTTAGCGGCAAGATTTTTTATTGATTTTCATATTCTGGCAGAGCATATGGGTACGCTGCAGCTGATGTTCTGGTGCAATACGGTGGTGGACAGAAATGATGCATATGAAGAGGTACGGAAATTATTGGACCGGATTTTAAGCTGCTGCTCCGATCAGGAGGAAAAAGGCGCATTATATCTGAATTCGCTTTATTATGAACTGCTGTATCATCTGGTCAGCTATTTTATGGTGAAAGCAGATCAGGTATGGACGAATCAAGAGGATTCCAGGAATCAGATCCGGGTCCGGCAGATACAGAATTATATTCAGGCAAACTATCAGACGCAGATCAGCCTGAATGATCTTGCGCAGAGATTGTATCTGTCAAATGTGTATCTGTCAAAATATATAAAAAAACATATAGGGCTTACCTTTTTGGAATATCTGAATAATGTGCGTCTGTTCCATGCGGTAGATGAACTGCTGTATACGAATAAAAGTATTACACGTATTGCGATGGATAACGGATTTCCAACATCAGCGGCATTTATCAAGAGCTTCCGGAGCATTCACCGTGAGGCACCCAGCCAGTACCGTAAGAGGATGCAGCAGAATATGCCCCCGATTCACCAGGAGTATGAGCTGGAAGAAAAAAGTCTGGATCTGGTACACGAATATTTAAGGAACAGACAGACGGGACAGCAGGAGAACGGCAGCAGACAGCAGATTTGTACTGCGGATGCCAGCTATTATGAGATTCAAAATGCGGAGTGGACCCGGGCGGTGAATGTGGGAGAAGCATATACACTTCTGCAGTCAGAGGTGCAGGATCAGCTTATACAGATTCAGCAGGAGACCGGCATGAGATATGCAAGGATCTGGAATCTGCTCTCCCGGAAACAGTGTGCAGACGAAAAAGGGGGAATGAATTTCCGAAAGCTGGATCTGGTGCTGGATTTTATCATTGATCATCAAATGAAGCCGTACATTGAACTGGGGGGAGGAACAGAAGTAAAAGAGGCGGGGAAGGATGGAGCGAAAAGGAAAGAAACGTGGGATTATGAGATGTTCTGTGAAATGATAAGGGCGTTCTATCTGCATCTGATCAACCGCTATGGCCTGGAAGAGATAGAGGGCTGGTATTTTGAATTCGGGAAGGCTTCCGGCCTTGGAATGACAGCGGAGGACGGAGCCTATTACCAGGCATTTGAGGCCATCTGCCGGATATTTAAGGAGATTGCCCCGGAAATTCGGGTGGGAGGCGCCGGGCTTTTGCTGGGGTATGAAAATTCCTTCTTCCGCAAGATCTTCCGTATCTGGAAGAAACGTAAGTTTTGGCCGGATTTCCTGTCCTTTCGTTCCTGTCAGGATATGTCGATTGCTGAGGACGAGCTTATTTATGGAAGAAAATCTATTGACAGCAGCTACATGAAAAATCAGATGCAGTTAATCCGGGACACGATGGAAGAGGAAGATTTCCAGATTCCGGAGATACACATTGTTCAGTGGAATTTTACGGACTCGAATCATAATGTGTTCAATGACAGCTCTGCGCAGGGAGCCTATATAGTAAAAACCTGTATCAGCATGCTGGGTAATGCAGATTTTATGGGATATTGGCAGGGACTGGATATCGGGTCGGACTATGCTGCCACAGGAGCACAGGGCGATACGTTTCCGGCAGGACAGGAAAGTATACAGCAAGGTCATTCGGACGTTACGTCCGTATTGAACGGAGATTCCGGACTGATTACCAGAGATGGTATACGGAAGCCCTCTTTTTATGCGTTTCAGTTCATGAATAAGCTGCAAAGCCATGTAGTATGCAGAAATGAGAACAGTGTCGTTACTGCAAATGGGCGGGGACGGTTCACTGCGGTCTGCCATAATTATAAAAGCTTTTCATCAAAATACGCATTCTGCAAAGAGGAAGAGATCCAGATCGACGAGATGGATCAGTTTGTGGAGGATATGGAACCGCTGAGACTGAAAATCTGTCTGAAAAATGTAAACAATGGAACGTATCAGGTAAAGTCCCATTATGTGAATCACGAAAATGGCTCGGTTCAGAATATCTGGAAAATGATGGGGTACGAAAAGGTCCTTGCGAAGGATGAGATCGAATATCTGAAAAGGCGGGCAATCCCCAGTATGGAAATCAGGACTGTTCAGGCAACGGATGGGACCCTGGAACTGGAACATGTGATGCAGCCTCAGGAAATCCGGCTTTTGGATATTTGGTACAGATATTAAAATCTCTATGATGATTTTTAGTTTTTATGGCTTTCCCCTAAAAATTGTATTAAATATTGATGCTGGTTTCAGATAAATACACGAAAGAAAATTTTTGCTAAAGCTGTAAACTTAAATATAACACAACAAACATGGAGGATGATGAAATGAAAGTACTGGGAATTTCCTTTGGAAGAAGGAATCAGCGCTGTGATGTGATGGTAAAAGAGGCACTGTTTGCTGCGAAGGCAGCAGGAGCAGAGGTGCGGTTTATCAATACAATCCGAATGGATATCGGACATTGCCGCGCATGTGATTACTGCAGCCGTCTGCGGGACAAGGGGGAAGTGGAGATTCACTGCTGCATGAAGGATGACTTTTCTGTTTTGGAGGAGGCGTGCCTGGAAGCGGACGGGATCATTATCGGCGCGCCGGTCTATGCGGTTGGTATCGTAGGGCAGTTTAAGAATTTTGTGGATCGTTTCGGGCCGTCCCATGACAGGGCAGCGCTTCTGGAAGTAAATAAGAAACGTAAGGAAGAAGGCAAACAGGAGCTGGATCCCAGATATTTTAAAGACCGCTATACCGGATTCATTTCCGTAGGAGGCGCGCAGACTCATAACTGGGTATCTCTGGGGCTTCCTATGCTGGATCTGTTCAGCTTTTCCTTCTGCATGAAGTGCGTGGGTCATGTGGACGCATATGATCAGGGAAGGACAGGGCATCCGCTGCTGGATCCGGCTCTGATGGCAAAGTGCGGGGAGCTTGGAAAGGCTGTGGCAGAGTCTGTTGGAAAACCATACGAGGAAGTGGATACCTGGGTGGGAGAGGATGGAGTTTGTCCGGTCTGCCATAACCCGCTGCTTAGTATGAACGGGACGCCCCACGTGGAGTGCCCGGTCTGCGGGATCTGGGGAGAGCTGTCCGTGGAAGGAGAGAGGGTGAAGGTAGATTGGCCTGAAAAAGAAATTGCGCGGGCGCGCAATACGGCCATTGGAATTTATGAGCATTACAACGAGATCCAGAACATGATCAAGGTCTGTGTGCCGAAACTGACAGCCAACAAGGAGACACTGCCGAAGATGATGGAAAAATATGAGAACTTTGAGGAGAGCATTGCTGCCATGTAGCACGGAGGAATGAGAATAAAAATATACCATTACTTGAGAGAAAGTAATGTCAGGAGGGCGCTATGAATGAAACAAAAATAAACAAATATGGTATGGAACCGCTGACCTTTAAAAATTACTTTGTGTACGGAATGGGGAATTTTGCTTCCCAGTTGTCCTGGACCATGGTAGGTACATATCTCTCTATTTTCTATACGGATGTATTTGGCCTCGGGGTAGGGGCTGTAGCCATGCTGATGCTGATCGCCAAGGTCTGGGATGGTATCAATGATCCTATGATGGGAACCATCATGGAACGAACCCATACGAGATGGGGACGTTTCAGACCTTATATATTTGCCGGCGCGCCGCTTTTGGTCGTATTTACGATCCTGACATTTACGGTTCCGGGATTCGGCGGACCGGCCAAGTTGATCTATGCATATGTGACCTATATCGGATTGGGAATGGCTTATACCATGACCAATGTGCCGTACACAGCGCTCCCGGCCGTTATGACTCATGATCCGAAGGAAGTAAACCGGCTGAATGCCGCACAGATGATGGGCATGACCATCGGGCAGATCGTTCTGAACCTGACCGTATTGCCTCTGGTCACCTTCATCGGCGGCGGAGACCAGGCAAATGGATATCAGAAGACGGCGACCCTGCTGGCAATCGTTGCGCTTCCGATGTTCTGGGCAGTGGCAGTGATGTCGAAAGAAAAGGTGACGGTGGAAAAGAAAGAACAGGGCAAGGTTCTGGACGGCTTGAAAATGATCGCAAAGAATAAGAATCTGCTTTGCGCCATGTTCTATTCCTTCTTTAATATGTTCGGTATCTTAGGACGTATTTCGGTGGCTGTATTCTTTTACATGCACTGTGTACAGAATTTTGCGCTGATCACGGTATTTATGATGATGCAGATGGCAGTCGGGACGCTGGTGATGCCTTTTGCGCCGAAATTTGTAGAGAAGTTCGGAAAAAGGAACGGTGCGATCATCTCCATGGTGATTCAGGGAGCCGCATTGCTCCTGCTGTACTTCGGACCGTCCACCAGTATACCGTTCAATTTCCTGTGCATGATCATCTATGGAACCGGATATATAGCAGGTCCATCCGGAAGCGGTATGATCGTTGACGCGATTGATGACTTTGACGACAAGTATGGCGTCCGTAATGACGGTATGGCATTTTCCTTTAACGGTACCGCAATCAAGATTGCGACCGCAATCGCCAATTCGGTGTTCCTTCTTGTCATGGGAGCATTTGGATATGTGGGCGGAGGAGAGATCACACCCCATGTACAGACCGGGATCAATCTGGCGGCAAACCTGCTTCCCGGAATCGTATTCCTGATCGGGATCATCCCGCTTGCATTGTATGACCTGGACAAGCCAGGATATATGGAGGCGGTCAGAGAACGCCTGACCACGTGTAACACGGAGAAAAAAGCAGAGAAGTAACTATGACCTCTTTGCCACACCGGATGTCGTGACGGTATCCACACCGAATCCCGGTTATCCGGAGATGGTGAAGAAGGCAACAAGAAAACTGCTATGATTTTTGTCATGGCAGTTTTCTTGTGTGGAAAAAGATAAAATTTTTCGCCTCAAAAAGCAGCAGGGAGAAAAGAGCAGATATGCTGAAAGATATAAACTAAGAAAATAATATATTTTCTGCCCGGCAGAGGGCAGCATATACAGAAAGCAATCGAGTCGACGCAGAAACTGGTTTTGACAATGGGGGAGTGTAAAGTATCGTATAAATAAATGATACGGGTATTGCCCGCATTTAAAGTCTGCTTCGCAGTTGGCGGGCAAGCAATCACTTGCTGTGCGAGTGGTTGCATTCAGAAGGCAATCAATTTGCTACGCAAATTGGTTACAAACAACAGTCAGGAGAAACAGGAAATGAACAAGATACAGATTACATCGGCAGGCGGGGAAGCCTGCCATTCCCACAGAAGCGCAGAACTGATCTATGTGCTGACAGGACAGGCCAAGATCCATATCCGGGGAGAAGATTTTCAGGCGTTTCCAAAGGATGTGATATTGATCAATCCGGAAGAACCGCACGGCTGGAGCGGCCATAAGGGCGCGCTGGTCTGTAAGATATATATGGACTATTATGTGCTGAAAAATGCGCTGAAGCAGGAGCCATTTTTGTTTTTATGCAACAGTGTCAGAGAGCCGGAGAAGGATTATGGGAGAATCCGCTACATCCTGGAAACGATTTTGAGCAAATATGCGGAAGCACCGGATGGGTTCTGGGTGGAAAGCCTGTATTATGCGCTGTGGGAGGGAATCAAAACCCAGTATCTGGCGGCAAGTCCCGGAAAGACCGCGCCGGTGGGTGATAAGATCGGGGAAGTGATGGACTATATCCAAACGTCTTACGGCCAGCCGTTAAATCTGGCGGAGACAGCGGCGAGATGGTACATGTCGGAATCTGCGTTTTCCAGGTTTTTCAAACGGGAGACGGGAACCGGATTTACGGAATATGTGAGAAATCTCCGTCTGGAACAGGCAAAGGAACAGCTTTTGTCCACCAATAAGACCGTCACGGAGATTGCCTATGACTGCGGATATTCCAATCTGTCCGTATTTAATAAAAATTTCAGGCAGGCATTTTCCTTAAGTCCCAAACAATTCCGGCAGGAAAGAAACACACCGGTACAGAAATTGAACGCTTCAGATCTGGATGGGCTGGCGGCCTATTTAAAGGATTCCGCCTCTTATAAGAAAAAGGCAGAGACGAAGGGGAAACGAATTTTGATCGATACAAGGAAGGGAAGTCCCTTCGGGGATTCGGCGCTGTACTGCATGAATGCCGGGATGTTTGCCAATCTTCTGGAGGCAAGGGTGCAGAAGCATGTGGCCATGGTAATACAAAATCTGGGCGTGAAATGCATCCGGCTGTCCAACCCGTTTGATCCGGAGCTGAAAATACGGTCCGGCCACGGGACGGAACAGATGAATTTTGAAAAAATGGATACGGTACTGGATTTTTTGCTGGAGCAGGACGCAGTTCCGGTATTTGAGCTTCCGGAGCGGCAGAAAAAGATGATCGTCAGTATCGGTTCGGATAAAAGGCTGGAGGAGATCAGGACAGATCCGGTTTTTCTGTCCCTAGAGGAGTGGGAGCGTGCCCTGGAAGCGCTGATGAAGCATCTGACAGACCGCTATACGGCAAAGGAGGTCGGCAGATGGGGCTTTGAGATCTGGTACGACGTGGAACAGGTGACCGGCGCGGGACAGATTCCGTATTTTCTTTTATATGAGCGGACGAGGAGCATCATCAAGACTTATGCTCCGGAAGCGAAGATCGGGGGCAGCGGATTGAATACTGAGCTCAGCCGGGACGTGCTAAAGGAACAGCTCCTCTGGTGGAAGGATCGGGAGGAGCGGCCGGATTTTCTGACATTTATCAGTTATCCATACCAGGTGGAATGGGATGAAAAGAAGGAGACAGGAAAACAGTACAGCCTTTTGAGCATTGATTCGGATACCCACTTTGTAAAACAGGATATGGAAAATTATTATGCGCTCATGAGAGAGGCAGGCTATCCGGAAACACCGGTATGGGTATCTGAATGGAATACCTCTCTCTCGGAACGGAATATTTACAATGATAGCTGCGCAAAGGCATGCCATATGCTGACGCAGATGGTGGATGTCGCGGACAGGATCTGCCGGGTGAGCTATTGGGGGATCAGCGACTGTCCCTCTCAGTATTTTGATTCTGCGGCCCCGCTGATCGGCGCCACCGGACTGATCACCAGGGACGCTCTGCCGAAGCCGGCCTACTATGCGTTTGAATTTTGGAAGCAGTTGGGCGAGCGGATGCTTGGAAAAGGAGAACACTACATCGCCACATCCCAGCATGGGGACTCTGTCCAGATCCTGACATTTAACGCGAAGCAGTTCAGCTACGGTTATCAGCTCAAGGACGAGGACCGGCTGGCGCCCGGCGAGCTGCCGTTCGTATTCCGGAACAGCCATAGGCTGGAGCTGACCTTTGCCCTGGAGGGGATGAAAAACGGAAAGAAAAAAATATGCATTTACCGGGTGGGGGAAGCCTCCGGCAATGTTCTGGCGGAGTGGAAAAAGCTGGGATACGCCAATGACCTGCTGCGATCGGAGATCGCATACCTGCAGAAGATCTGCATTCCACGGATGGAGGTATTGTATCAGGAGGTTACAGGAGGGATACTGGAGCTGGATGTGATGCTGGAGGCCAACGAGATGGCGCTGATCCTGGTTTTCAGCAAGGATTATCCTTAAAAAGGGAGAAACAAGTCTGCGGAGATGGCCGGAAATCCAGATTATCGGTTCAGAGAAGGAAAAACAGCAAAAATCGACAAATATATAGATGATTTTTGCGTCTCTGATCTATCCGGACATCAGCATTTTCAAGGAAAGGACATTTTTCAAAGGCTGAGGATTAGTTTTTCGGGAAAAGAAATCTTAAAATAATAAGAAAACAAAGGAAAAGGAGGATTTCTTTTATGGAAACCGGAAACAGAGTAAAAGAAAATGTCGGACGGATTCAAGTCGGGGCATATGGGATGGGGAATTTTGCGTGCCAGCTATCCTTTACGATGGTCAACATGTACCTGGCATATTTTTATACCGACGTATTCGGACTGTCCGCGGCGGCGGTGGCAACGCTTCTGCTCGTGGCGAAGGTATGGGACGGAATCAATGACCCGATGATGGGGGCGCTGATGGATAAGACATATACCCGGGTGGGAGGATATCGTACCTATATGATCGCTGGTGCCGCTGCATTGGTGGTCTTTACCATTCTGACGTTCAGCGTGCCTGGATTCGGAGACAGCGGAAAGCTGTTCTACGCCTATGTGACCTATATCGGGCTGGGTATGGCTTATACGGTGATGAATGTGCCGTTTAACGCGCTGCCTTCCCGGATGACGGACAACCCGAAGCGGCTGAACCAACTGTTCGCATCCAGCATGTGGGCAGGGGGACTTGGAAGTACGGTGCTGGGAATGTGTACCATGCCCCTGATCCTGATGCTTGGAAACGGCGTGCAGGAAGCAGGCTATCAGAAAACCGCCATAGTCTATGCGGTAGTATCCCTGCCGATGGTTCTTTTGATGGTGCGGCTTTGTAAAGAAAATCCGGACATTGCGAAGGCAAAAGAGATCACGGCCGCTAAAGAGGGTGAAAAAGGAACGTCCTTTTTTGGATTTATAAAATCCATTTTTACCAATAAAAACCTGCTGTGCGTCTATGTATACATGTTCTGCGCAATGTTCAGCCAGATCGGAAGGGCAAGCACCGCTTTCTATTATTATATGTTCTGTGTAGGCAATATGGCCTGGGCATCCGTGCTGATGTCCGTAAGCGGGCTGGTGGGCCTGGTGCTGATCCCCTTTGTCCCGGCGCTGATCGGGAAGTACGGAAAGAAAAAGGTGGTCATTGTATCACAGATCATCCAGATTATCGGACTGATCATGATGTTTGCAGGCCCGTATACCAATATTCCTTATACCATTGCCGCAAATCTGGTCTATGGACTTGGCGGCGGGTACAGTGCATGTGTGGGCGCTATGATCGTCGATGCACTGGACAATTATGAATATAGGACCGGTGTGCGCAACGACGGAGTGGCATTTGCGTTTAACGGGCTGATGACGAAGATCTCCGCGGCCATTGCGGGTTCCATCGGGCTGATGGTCATGGCGGCATTCGGGTATACCAACGGCGCAGACCTGACGGAGCGTGCGCTGACCGGGATCAATACAGGAGTCAATATTGTTCCCCTTGCGGCGGCGGCAGCGGCGATCGTCCCGATGCTGCTCTTTGACCTGAATGAAGAGAAAATGACAGTCATCCGCCAGACGCTCAAGGAACGCAGAGAGACTATATTAAAGGGGCAGTAGAGAACGCGCGGAGCTGTGGCTGCATGCTGCCTGCGGCAGGAAGCTCTGCAAATAAACTCTGAGAGGAAAAACCTGGAAAGGAATAATCAATATGAAGCTGGCAACAACGAAATATGGTGTGATAGAAGGCGTGGAGAAAACGGGATATTCCCTGTTTTGCGGAATCCCATATGCAGAGCCGCCGGTCGGGGAACTCCGCTGGAAGGCGCCCCGGCCCGTAAAACCCTGGGAGGGCGTGTACCGTGCAGACAGGTTTCGTGCCCGGGGCTGGCAGGAGAATGATACGGAAGGGGAGGTTCCCTTCTGGAAGGAAAAGCTGTTGAAAGAATTTTACGATGATCCCCGGTATATTCCGGAGATGAGTGAAGATATGCTCTATCTGAATATCTGGACACCCGCAAAGCAGGCCGGAGAAAAACTGCCGGTTGCATTCTGGGTGCACGGAGGCGGCTTTGGAAGCGGCTGGAGCTGGGAAAAGGAATTTGACGGAGAAGCATACTGCGGGCGGGGAGTGATCCTGGTTACCATTGCGTACCGTCTTGGAATGTGGGGGAACTTGGTACACCCCTGGCTGAACGCAGAGAATGAACATGGCGTATCGGGGAATTACGGTATTCTGGATCAGATAGAAGCGCTGAAATGGGTCTATGACAATATTAAGGCATTTGGCGGAGATCCGGACAATATTACGGTGTTCGGGCAATCGGCCGGGGCCATGAGCACACAGTTTCTTGTATCTACGGAATTAACCGGAAACAGGATCGCAAAGGCTATCTTCCAGAGCGGCGGGGCACATAACAACGAAGCGCTTGCTGGCCGCGCCTGGGAAAAGAGTATGGAGATTGGCCGGGAATTTGTGGAAGAGACAAAGGCGGGGTCGCTGGAGGAGCTGCGGGCCATGTCGGCAGACCGGCTGGAACTGCTGGCGGAAGCATACAGCGCCGGGAAGCAGGAGGGAATCCTGTTCATGCCGGTTGCAGACGGATATGTATTTTCGGAAAATACAACGGATTGCTTGGAGAACGGACATGTAAAGCAGATTCCGTATATGCTGGGCACTACGGAAAATGACCTTTTTGTCACGCCCGAAATGCTGGAAAGAGGGGAGAAGACGACGCTTTACAAAGGGTGCATTGAGTGGAGCCAAAAAACAGAGGAACTCTGGAACCAGCCTTCCTATGTGTATTACTTTAAGCGGCATTTGCCGGGGGACGACTGGGGGGCGTTCCACTGCGCAGAGCTCTGGTATATGTTCGGCACGCTGGATCGCTGCTGGCGGCCCTTTGAGGAGCAGGATCGGAAGCTGAGCCGGGAGATGCTGGAGTATTGGGTGAACTTTATGAAGACCGGGAAACCGGCGGATGCAGAGGAGTGGAGACCCTGTACAAGGGCGGATGCGTTTGTGAAAGTACTGGAATGATTCGCGGTGGGAGCCGTTTTTTCCAAAGGGAAATCAGCTTTCCCACTGCCGACGCTGAGATAAGGAAAAGCCGTTGCTTGGGTTTTTGTCCATGCAACGGCTTTTCGGGTGATTCTGATTCAATTTTTAAGTATACAAATCAGAGGGTTCATCTGCACGATAAGATTTCCATTCTTCTGTTATTTTCCATATCAAATCCGGTTTCAAAAAAATAAAAATACCGAATACAAAGAATATAATTCCCCCGCAAATAGACCATAACATAGTTATCATACTCCTTTATCAAATATTCCCAAAACAATCTGAATAATTTCTTCCACGTCATAGTCCGGCTGAACAATTAGCTAAAGAAATCAAACTCATCCACCGCAAAAGCGATGTCAATCTGGAATGGCTCACGCTGCGGCATCTGCAATCCCTGTTCGTCTGCAATGACCAGATAATAAGTTGCAGTATTGCTGTATTTCAGAGATTTCAGATTAAACTGGCAACGGAAAGTACGCTCTGCACCATTATCGCTTGTCTTATCTGCAATAATCTTCTGAACATCACTAATCTGCCTGCCATTTTCATCCGTAAAGTAAACCTGATAGGCAGCTGCTTCACGGTTGGCACCGACAGCATCCTTCTGATAGAAATTCAGAGAAAAAATCATATTACTGATTTTACGGTTTGCTGACAACAGATTAACCGTTACCGGCTTCGTATCATATTTCTGCTTATTACGTTTATACTCCATAGAATCGCTGCGGAGATAGTGATACTCGATGACCGGAACAACCATTTCCTGCAAGCTGATACCGCCATGCACAAAGTTCATGCCGCCGCCATTCATCTTAATACGAATGCTTTCTCTTGGTGCAAAACCGCCAAAGTCAGACTTCCCGTCCAGGAACTTCACAGGCAATAAGTAGTTTGGCTGTACGCCTTTTTGCATGATTGCATATCGTCTGCCATACTCCACACAGCGTTTCGCATTTTCTTTTTTAAGATCATTGATGTTTTCCCTGTCCACATCGAAAAACTCATTTTTTCCTACTTTGTCATCCTCAGTCA
Organism: Lachnospiraceae bacterium; assembly: GCA_910573785.1. Lineage (GTDB taxonomy): Bacteria > Bacillota > Clostridia > Lachnospirales > Lachnospiraceae > Schaedlerella. The sequence continues at coordinate 241,301 of CAJSZT010000003.1, forward strand.
ACGGGCTGTATGTATAAAGGAATCCATGGTCAGCTGTAATCAAAATATTCGTACCGCCAAATTCATTTACAATAATACGCACAAGGTTTTTCAGTTCTGAAATCGCTTTATCACAGGCGGCAAAAACAGCGGTATCGGAAGTGTGGCTTGCTTCATCAATAGTATCATGATAGATGTAAACTACATCCATTCCTTTCACCAATGCACTTCGTTCTGCCCGCTTCATGGCGATCATGTCATTATATTTCAATGCTACACTCGCCGGATCTTCTGATTTCAGGATCTTATCACGATAGCCGCTTGCCGTAGACTGCCCATCTGCCAGCACAGTCAAAATATCGTTCCGAAGTTCTGCCGTCAGTTCCTTATGTGGAAGCAGTGCTGCCATACCAAACTTCGTGATAGAAGGGAAGATGCTCTGCATACTGCCAAGAGAAACCTTACTCTGTGTTTCTCTGCGAAGCTGATCTGCCATCGCTGCCGCCACTTCATAACGCATAGCATCCGAAATAATCACAAATACCTTGGTATCTGAAGTTTTGATGCGAGAACAATAAAATTCTTCCTGCTGCGGTACTTCCAGAACCTTGCCATAGGCTGCCAGTTCGTCTGCACACACATCCGACCAGTTGTTACCCAGTTCACCCAAGAACCAGTGAGTATAAATTCCTTCCACTTTATCAACAACGTGCTTGAACAGATCGTCCAGCAGAATATTGGAAGTCTCCAGGCTCTTTTGGAAACTCAGGTGGAACAAACGGTAGTAAGTGTCCATCTGATAATAGCTTTCGGTGTATTCCTTCCAGATGCCCTTTGCTTCTGCGGTATGGAATCCGGCAGAGTGTTCCTTGAAGAAGCTCTGCATATTTGCAACCTGCAAAATACCGTCATAAAAATTCTCAAATGGCTCATACCATGCACAGGTTCTACGTTTCTCTACGGTTGAAATAATGGTATCCACATCAATGATATGGTCGCTGATTTCGGTCATCAGCTTTGTCAAAATCACTTCGTTGATGCACGGGAAGCACTCTGTACCTACCAGATCGTCAACCGTCAGTTTTTCAAACCGCTGACGCAGACGTGCTTCATCTTCCACATATCTTGCCACATCATAAAGCTGCTGAATATCTTTGCTATGAAACCATTCCGAAATGAAATCGTAACAATACGCCTGGTGCGGCATGGAAATAAATCCGTCCAGTCCGGCAAGATATTCCTGCCGCATAGTACGGGTAGCAGCAGTCAGCAGCAAATGAATTGCCAGCCGTCCAAGATCAGGTTCTTCCTCAGCAAATCCACATCCCTGACGAACCATCGCCCAGAATGCGCCGTCTGCATGATACTTTACAAAATCCTGATAAACTGCATTGTTGTTCAAAACAAGTCCTCCCCGAAACACACTGCGTAAAATCAGGTTCGGCTGTGCGTCCTTCAATCCGCAGATTGCCGCCATCACAGCCATATGCAGCTGTGCCGGAGTTGCCGGAACTTTATTCTGAGTGCTGATTTTCAAACGACGGTCTTTCGCATTGAAATAGGCACGATAATTTTTGACCTGCTTTCTCATGGCCGGATTCGATGCAAGTCCCATCTCATCCATCCAAATAGAAATCAAATCTGCCCGGAACTCCTCGCTGTAAAGCTCTATATCTAAAAGCCAGTTATCATCTGGGCGGTCATAAGACAATGGACTGTAAACCAGATAATTGGTAGTCAAATCATCCACTGAAAGCAGTTTTTTCACAGAAAACGCATTGTTACCAGTCAGTGCAATCACCTTTGCATTTTCAAGGACCACCTCGTCCAACTTGTCCTCAAATTCTTTATCTTTGTCGTACCAGAAGATGATACGACGCTGATAAAATTCCGGCAAAGGGGCAGCAAACCGCCGGTTCAAGTCTTGTATTACTTTGTCGGTATCCATGCCGCGTTACCTCCCCTCTGTGTTCTTCAAATAAATGGTACTTCTTGCTGCACCCGTTTTTTTCAGCCAATCTTTTTCAATCATCGACTGCAAAATAACCCTTGCTCTACGCTGCTTCACATTAAGAAGTTCCATCACTTTATTTGTTGTTATAGAACCATTTTCCAGTACATATTTATAAATACGTTGTTCCTGTTCACTATCCGGCATTTTGATAGCATTATCCGGCACTTTTGAAGTATTATCCGGCACTTTATCGGCACTATCCGGCACTTTTGAAATATTACCCGGCACTTTATCGGCACTATTGGGATCATTGAGATCACTACCCCGGTCATTAAGGTCAACTGTATCATTGCTCTGGTCTCGATAAATGTTGATACGCAAATCAACTTCACCACCAATAAATTCTGGTTCCCGCAATCCGGCTTTCTTTACTTTGCCAATAATTCTCGGGATGCCGCTTCCCCAATGCTCAATTAAATTCATATAAGAAAACGCATGGGCAAGTGCTTCATTCCTGATTTTAGAATAACCTTCCTTCATACGTTCCACAGTCTGTCCCATTGGCAATTTGCCAGGAGAAGTGATTTCCAGCCGGTTATCATAAACAGCAACCTGTATCGTTCCATGATCCAGATAACTGCGATGTACCACAGCGTTGATAATTAATTCACGAATGGCATCCGGTGGAATTTCATAAACATCCTGCCGGTAAATCCCCACAATAGTCGCACCCAGATGAATATTCCGCAGAACAAACTGAAATGCTTCGTCTATTTGCTCCCAAAGCGGGCCGGGATATTCTCTACGATCAACAAATACTGCTTTTGTTGTACCTTTGAACACACCACATTGTGTTGTGACATGAAGTCCTCCGTTGCCAGTCAAAATGGCAAAGGCATTGGACGGATAATCTATTCCGTCACGCTCAATCAAAACTCCCCAAGAACGCAACTGCTGTCTGCCAACATCTTTGATAGATGCTTTCTGTTCCTCATTATGAGCGTTTTGCACTGCCTGTTCCTTCATGGCTTTGCAAAGAGCGTCAATATCTTCATCTGTAATCGTTAATCCAGTACACAAAGCTTGATCGAAATAGCGGTTGCTTCCTTCAAACATCAGCTCTTTGATCATGTATTCGTCAGCAAGACGGGGAGTTCCGGCAACACGGACATATACCCCGCCTTCTCTACCAAGAGCCTTGATATAATACGGTCGCTGTCTGCCCTCGGAAATTTCCGCTACAATAACAGTCTTACCGTCAATTGTCCGTAATGTAATATCTGGAATAATTGCCGGTTCACAACTATCCGACACAGCATTGGCAATGGCATCCATTTTCTTGAATACATCTTCCTTGTCAAAGCCAATCACTTCTCTGGTCTTATCAGCAATTCCGAAAATGATTTTACCTCCGGTTCCATTGGCAAAGGCAACTACAGATTTCATATATTTAATACTTTTCTCTGGCAGGTTTTCTTTGAACTCTACATTCTTCAATTCCCCTGCAAGAATTTCTTCTATGGTCATGATCCTCCTCCCTTCTTTATCCAAAATCTGGTCGTTGACAAAAAATATTTTCCCTTATATAATAAGCATAGGTTTATAGTGCATCCGTGATGGTGTCTGTTTACAGATGCTATGTTGCCTGTATTCCAACTGTCCGAGCCTCCGTGATGGTGTCTGCTTGCAGATGCTTGAATCACGGGGTCTTTTTTTGCCCATATTTAAAGAAATCATATATTCTTATCATTCTATTAAGATTGCTACGATTAGGACTATCCAGTGAGCTCAAAATATTAATATTTTCTCTAAATATAGTTTCCAAAATGTTTTGATATTGTACAATATCTACTTTTTCTTTGCAAGTTCTGGATAAACAAACTCCAATAATTGTTCGCGTGAATATAACGAATCATGTAAAATAATGTTTCTATACCATTGTTCAGAGTTTACTGCTCTTGCCAAACCATATACACCTGTCGTTGCCAAACCAATCGACAATGCAAGCATATTTTCGTCAATACGACCATCTTCCAGCGAAGCAACCTGCATCGTTGATCCTGGTTGTTGAGTCAACGCAAAAGTATAAAGCTCATCTTTAAACCTGCGCAATAATTTAACTGGCAAAGCCGCTTTTTTCACAGACAAAGCATCATATAACAAGCTAAAATCTGAGAGTGTGGTTTTAGTCATTTCCAACAATTTACCGTGTATAACCATCGAATGTGAAGCTATCTCACTTCCAATAAAATTCGACTTATATTCAACAAACACAAAGCGTTTTTGTAACATTTCTATTTTATCCAATGGCAGGCATTCCACAACGTCGCTAAGAATTGCCTGAATATCTGAATCTGAAATAGAATACCCCATAAAAATAATCGGATATTCCATGAAAATCGTCATCAGTTTGGCCGCAAGATATTTGCCTTTGTCATGAAACTTCTGATAGTCCGCTTTGTTAATGACAATAGATTCTGGATTTTGTACAGAGCCATGAATTTTATAAATTTAACCAACCCAGTCTGGTAATCCGTAATATCTTCGAGTAATACCAGATCCTGCAAACAAAAATGGAGTTGTATTAAATCTTGCAACCACTTCTTGTAGTGTCATACAGCACCTCCCTGTGTTTAGATATTCACATTATTTTTTGTGTTTCTAAATTTTGGACTCACTGAATCCAAAATTTATTGACAAGCTATTATTCCATATTTCGACTATATTCCTGTTCCAGTTCATCCACCAAATACGCGTCACTCATACAGTGCATATCCGATACACCATCTCGAATCAACTGATAAACCTCAGAATGATAGAAAAAGTTCAATGCCGCATCCAGTGAAAGTCCCTGCTGTTTTGCAAAGCACTCGATGATACGACAATATTTTTTCTGAAGTAAAATTGGGTTTGCTGTCATGCCAGATGATTGTTCTCTTTGAACCTCTCCATTAGAAAATGAGATTTCCACAGCCCTTTCCTTTATCACATCAAGGAGGTCATCTACGATATATTCCCGGCTCTGGGTATGCAACACTTCATATTCCGGCACGATATAACCGTTCAGAATATCGCTCTTTTCGGTAAACGCCTGATAAACACGCTCTGCATCCACGCCCAGCTTTGCCGCAACATTTTCAATGCAAAATACAACAAACTCAAGCTCATTAGGATTTTTAATGTTCTCATCTGCCATCATAAGCAAGCCCTCCTTTACTTTATTTTAGCCAAAACATCTTGAAAAATTGCATAGTTCTTCTTTACGCCATCATCCAGATCAATGGAAATCATCTGATCGGCAAGGTGGTGAATCTTTTCCTCATAGGTACGGATCTCGGTATCTTGAGCCTGCAAAGCAGTCAGCTTTTTATTTAGTTTCACACGTTCGCCTGTGGAAGCATTGGCTATACGCTGTTCCAGATCGGCAATAGCTGTACGATAACGAGCCTGCTGTTCATGCACATAATCGGTACGGATACGGGCAATGATGTCCGGCTGATAGCGGTGCATATAAATCAGTGCCTTGAAGCCGTTCTTTTTACCACTGTCAAACAGCCAGTAAATCGGGCGTTTCTGGTAAATCTTGCAATGGTCGGCGTAAAAATCGTTAAGGAAGTAATTGCGAATCACATCTTTCGGCTGTCCTTTGCCACCCAGTGCATCAGCAATGAATTTCAGATTTTCATCCAATGTCTCTGCACCATAGACCGTTTTCACAAACTCTACGAACAGACCCACAATATCATCCTCAAAATATTCATCGTCGCAAATCGGGAGAATGTTATCCTTATCGGCAGGGAAAGACGCATACTTGCTGGCACATCCCAGGGAGCCTTCTCTTCCTCCTTCGGAGGAATTCACCTTGTCCCATTCACCGCCAGCGTAAGCAAGACCGTCCACATCCAAAGAGTAGCGACCAAACATACAGCCAACAGCATAAGAAATGAAAGAGCGAATATCACGCCCAAGGTCTGCCTTGCGGACGGTTACATCTTTATCCTCGACCTCTGGTGTCAGCTCGTCCTGCAAGCCATAAATGTCAATGAAAATACGGTTCAGTTCTTCCTCGTTGGCTTTCAACTGGTTAAAGCGGTCGTCACATTCAGCCTGCCACTGGTCAAAGGCTCCGGAAATAGTAGGAACTTCACGAAGCAGTGGGTGATGCTGGAAGTCCCATGATGTTTCAAAGGAATCCCAATCATTGCGAGATAGGCCAATATTTCTTTCTACTAACTGCTCTATTTCCTCGTTAGTCTTTATTATAACCGGTGTTTTTCCAAGGGGACCCTCATGATAATCTAATGTTGGTGATACCATTTGCAAAAAGCACTGAATTACAGGTGTATTATACAGTCCAAGTAAATATGGAAGTAACTCCTTGCTTGTAAAACACATAGAGCCTTTTGTTTCAAATATGAATCCAGAAGGTACATAGCGCATACCAAAAGGACCAGATGCTATTGTAGACCAGGTCATTCCTTCATGAAAATACAAATCCCTATTGATAATGCGTCCGTTAGACTTAACCCTAACACCAGGTGTATTATCTATATAGTCACAAATTGTTTTTCCTGAATTTTCATAATTAACGACATAATCAAAATTTCCGTACCATCGTCTAAAACTTCCGCCTTTTGTAACCGGAAACCATTTCTTATGTGTTTCCAGAGCATTTTCCTGAGATGTGCAACCAATCCCCATTTTCCCAAAAGGAATCTCGTGCCAAAATCTTAAAAACAAATCATTATTTGTCGTTGCCATTCCCTGTCTTGGACGAGCTACATCATAAAGAATTTTATTGTCAAACGCTGCTAACATTTCTTTACTCGTCCAATAAGCTATTGTTTTTCCTGGTATTTTTTCATAGTTTTCTTCTTTTGCTGAATATCGTTCCTTTCCAGATAAAAAGATTTCTTCTTTTTCAGTTTGACTTATTCCACTTACAAGACGAACATAAACTCCCTTGAAATCGGAAAGGTATGAATTGTTTATAACAAAACTTGTCGTTTGAACAACCTCTCCGCTTATTTCTTCAAAAGCTCGTGCTCCTAAATGTGCCATACTCGTAATATTATATGCCGATAAATAGGTACGCAATTTTTCAAAGCTGCCCAAAAACATCCAAGCGTGCTGAGTAATCAAAGCTGCATAGCCTTTAGTTTTAGTCATTCGCAAGCATCGCTGAATAAAAACAGCAAAAAAATCAGCTTTTCCTTCTTCGTAATTCTTTTGCACATATTTTATAAGTTTTGCTCCACCATTACTTACTGACATATATGGCGGATTAGTCGTTGTCACATCATACTTTTGTGCCAGTGCTTCCGCTACCTGTACCAACGGCAGTAATTCTCTCAGTGCTGTCTCACGAAACATATTTATATCTTCCACAATCTCCGCAAAGCGGTCATACAATGCCGACCAATCCTGCGGTGTTACGGTCAGAATAGAGCCGTATTCTTTTGCATCATGTAATTCACTGATGATGGTGTCTATAGCCTCTGTAAGCTTTGCATCGCCGTTACAGAAATAGTCTACTGCAAATTTATCTAAATGGTTGCTCTCCACAATAGCATACACATGGGGCTGAATACCACGGCTAAAAAAACGTCGGTCGTACTGACGGGCTTTTATCATTACCGCAAAATATGCCAACTGTGCTGCACGATCATCAATGTCCAGACCATAGATGTTATTCTCCACAATGCTTGCCACCGCTTCACGGGTAGTATAGCCGTAGGATTCATAAATCTTCATCAGTACATCAAACATATACGCAAGGATATGTCCAGAGCCGGAGCATGGATCAATGACTTTCAGCCGATCCGGTGTCAGTGCGGCATATTCTTTACGGATTTCTGCAAGCTGTGCCTGCACTTCTGGCTCCTGCTCAGCTTCTTCCAGATAATAATGCCATTTGGTATCTTCCGGATCACGTTTTCCGGCAACATAGGCAGACTCTTCTTCCTCTGTCGGCAGAAGCTGCTCTTTAGCATCCGGATGTCCTTCCAGCCACAAACGGCCAAGGCTGTTCTCTACCATATAGCGGACAATCCAGTCCGGTGTAAACAGCTGAGTAGCAGCAGGAATATTCTCTTTTGTGATTTTGACATTCTTTTTCAGTGCGGCGAATACATCGTCCTTTTTCTCACTGTTGTAATACTGATACAGCCAGCCGATAATCTGTACTGCATCCTTCCAATCATCCTCCGGGATCAGCTCAATCATCTGCTGAATCACGCTGCCATCTCTCAGCAGATTGTCCGGCAGAAGAAGCTCAGTATAATCACTGATTTTCTGAAACATTCCCGGCAAAATCTTGTTCAGGGCATTACACTGCACAGTCAGCAGATATTTATACAGTTCTTCCGTCTTTTCCGCTTCTTTCAGCTCATAGACCTTCTCCATATCCAGTCCATCCAAATCCAGATGAATGGCTTCGGCTATAATCTGCGGTTTGAAAGTGTTTTCCTCGTCCGTAAACACACGCACATGAGAAGGAAGATAACCGTTGACCTCCATAAAACGCAGGGCAGAGAAGCGGTTGAACCATGTGTAGGCAACCTCCTCCATAACCTGCTTATATCCTTTATCTTTAATCTCGGCAATAAGCGCCTGACGCTGTTTCTTTTCATCGACAGTAAGAACTTTGCCACCAACGCTGTCCGCATTGGCATCCTCAATATTGTCCTCTGTGATACCGTATTCCACACCTTTCAGTGAAACACGGGCGATCAGCTCTGTTCTTGCCCAGACAGCAAACTTTTTTATCGCATTCTTATCCATAGTCTTCTCCCTAATTCAGCTTAATCTCGTCGCAATTTTTCAGCAACTGTTTCAGCTGAGAACGAATTTTCTCTACATAATCATCAATATCCGCATCCGTCTGTAAAGTCTTTGCCTGGAATACAACCTGACGATTATAAGCACGGACTACCTTTTTCTTCGCCGGAGCCGCTTCTTTTCCAGTCTGTGTCGGCTGAACCTGCGGCTTCGGAACCGGAGGTGCGAGAACGGTTTCGATACGGCTGACGATATCATCCTTATACTGGCACATTGGCAGGAACATGGCATCCAGAAGGGCAAGGCTCTTTAATTCTGCAATTTTCTCCTTGCACTGGCTGAAATACCTGTCTGATTTTACAATCAGATGAGATGCCTTGGAATCTCCATTTGCAGCAGTATGGGTTGCTTCCATACACTGACGAACTGTTTCCAGAACCTCGGTACGTTTTTCTTCCAGCATCTTGTCATGGGCAGTACGAACGGTAGCCATCAGTGGATTCAATTCCCGAATCCGGTTATAGTTGAACTTGCTGCCTGGCTGAACCATCGTAATCAGACGAATGGTATTCAGTGCCTTATGAGCTTCTTCATTTTCCGCAATGCGGTCAAGATCATCATGCAGAGATTTTTCAAACTGCACTGCCTGGTCAAATACCGTTACCTGCGTTTTAAAGAAATTCTCAATGCCGTTGCTCATGGATTCTTTGTTTTCAAACAAGTCATCCTCTTTTTTCAGTACGCGTTCAATCAGTGCGATATTGTCTTTCTTCTGAGAAAGAACATCATCCATAAGACGGATCGCTGTCTGCACCAGTCCACGATCCGGGTATTTATGTCCTTCGTAACGGTCATTCAAAGAAGCATAGTAATCCCGCTGTTCGCTGAATTTTTCGGATACAAAGCGAATCAAACCATCTTCATCATCCGGCACATCCATAATATCGAAATACTCACGGAGCATTTCTTTTACATCCCGCATCATGGTCGCGGAAATGGTTTTACGTTTGCTGATGGAAGTCTTGCCGATTTCACTCTTTTTGCGGAGCATATTCGGCAGTTTCGGGTCATCCGGCTGAATGGTATTGCCTGCATATTTGATGGTTACTTTCTGGGAATAAATCAGCTGTGCCGCAACCGCAGCAATGTCGATTTCCTTCCAGCCATACGGAATTGCACTGTATTTGCTCTGCACATCTGCCATAGAAGTCGGCAGCTTTTTCACATCCTGCATTTCCAGATATTCTTCCATTGTAGAAACAGCATCACGGTTCGGCTCCATGCCTGGGAGCATGGTAACAGTACCAGTCAGAATCGCAATAATATCTGCATCACTGCCCGCATTTTCTGTAATCAGATCGAGCTTGCTATATACATGAGCAACCAGATATTCCAATGACTGGTCAATTTTACTCTTGGCATTTCCACCTTTCATTTTCAGATGTTCCCCATCTACATAGAACTGTGCCCCTTCGATGGCATTTTGCAATTCTGTCATGGCACTCAGCTCGTATTTTCCGGCTTCATCCTGCTGATCGCTGATGATTTTCTGCACACTCTTTGGAAGCTGGCTTACGTTTCTCTGCTTTACATATTTACGAATCTTCATGGCAGATTCCAGCGATTCATAGTATGGCGTATCAGCCAGAACAACAATGGCTTCTTTGCCTTTGGATTCTGTCATCAGGCGGAACTCTGTTTTTTCTGTGGCATCGGTTGCGACGGTCAGAAAACGCAGACGCATACCGCCAGTTGCCACACCCACAGTATTACCGTCTACCATCTGGTCGAACGCAAAGTCATATTTTCCATAGCGGAATTTCTTGGTTGTAAAAATATCACCGTAAATCATCTGGGCAATACGCTCCACGATAGAAGCGGTATCCACGTTGGTATCCCGGATTTCACGCTGAATATCCTGTTCTTCATCTGTCAGGAAGTTATAAGTATCGCCTGTTCTGCCGATATAGTTCTGGCTGATCAGACGGTCAAGGCAGCCACGGACAGCTTCACGCATAATAATTTTATCCACACGAATATCATCTGCCATCAGAATAACGATATTATCCAGATTAGAAGGAATATCATCAATATACCGAATCAGATACAGAAGTTTCAGCACATCCACATCCTGCTGTTCGATACCATCACCATTGTCTGCGGCTTTCTGGCAGCGCTCAATGACTCGGCGAATAGAACCGTCCAGGAAAGTATGTACGGTATCATAAAAACGAAAGAATGGAACAAGTGCATATTCGTCCTTCTCCTGAATTTTCTGTGCCGCCTCCTGGAAGCCGGAAAGCATGGAACGCTCACCGCCGGAAAGATGCTTGCCAGAATTTCCGTGCTTACGGATTTCTGCAAATACCTTCTGCATAATGATAAACTGATACGGCACGAACGGGAAGTTCTCAGTGAACTCCCTCGAACCAGAATACCCTTTAATATCCAGAATGGAACCGCTGAAGCTGAACAGGTTACGCAAAACGGAATCATTCTGCTCATAAACATTTTCCAAATCAGCAGCTGCTTCTGGTTTCTTTTTCAAAATACGCTTCTGGATGACTTCATCCACAGAGGAAGAAGATAAGCTCAGTCTTGTTTTGAAACGAGCCTGAATACGGGAGAACTCATCGGCACGAACTTTGATGATTTCATCAATCGCTTCCTGTCCGGTGCAGATGACCCAAATCTTACCTTCGCACTCACTGCCGATCTTTTCTGTCAGAGACTGGAGATTCAAAAGCATATCGGTATCTGTACCAACATACTGACCAACCTCGTCAATCATAAACAGCAGACGGAAGTTCACCGGTTTGGTATCCACATAGGCTTTTATATCTTCCACAAGCTGTGCGATAGAAATTTCTGTTGCGGTTTTATCATTGAACCAGCCTCGTGCATCGTCTTCGCTCATATCCAAAACTTCCATCAGAGTTGGGATAATGAACTTGCCGTTGAACGCAAATGCACGACGCATTTCCAGCCAGGATTTTCCTTTTTTTTCCTCAAAAACTCTGCAAAACTCATCCATCTTTCCCTGTTGGTCAATATAACGCTCCATCATGGCAACTTTCAGATTTTCACCGTAAAATCCCAGATGGTTATAAAACATTTTTGCGAAAACACGAAGGACAGCAGTCTTGTCTTTATTGCTGAATCCTTCGATGTCGATATTAAACAGAATTGTCTCTGTCTGTCCCTTGGTGGCACGATCAATCAGCATAAAGGTTGCCGGATCATCTTCAAATTTTTTACGGAAACGCTCTACACTGCGGACACCTTTTACTTCTTTATTTTCCAGAAGATAAGAAAGCATTTTCAGGAAATGAGATTTACCACTTCCAAAGAAACCGGAGATCCACACACCCATATCGGCTGTGGGCTGATCAAAGGCATCCCCGTAATAATTGAAAAATGTAATAAAATGTTTTTTCAATTCTCTGGTGATGACATATTCATTTAACTCCTGCTCAATTACATCGTCAGCAGCCTGATCTACTTTAATTACACCATTGATTTTGCGGTTGATATCGTCCGCAAACATATCTCGAATCTTCATGGCTTTATCCCCCTTAATCTATTATGGACTTTGTCCATAATCATCATTCGCCGCTCGCCAAATATGCAAGCATATTTTTCTCGCCAACACTCACTCTATCACGTTGAATGCCCGGTAATAATCATTTGATGTCAGACGATTGAACAGTTTTACATGGCGACCGTCAAACTCACCCGGATACATAACAAGAATCGGAACATCCGAAAAATGCGGCTGCAAAGCTTCCAGTAATGTATGGATTCTCATAAACGGAAATACTTCACCCACACCCGTAAGCATCAGTACATCGCCTGGTTCATGTGGCTCGTACTGGATCTCATCGATAAACTCTCCATTGCCGATTGCGGAATTTAGCTGCTCCAGAAGATACACACTTCCATCCGCTTCTTCCATATCGGGAATTTCATCTGTGATGTCCATGTCATCGCAGATAGAGAGAAATGTTTTATATAAATTGCAAATCTTCAAATGGCAATCCAGGGACTGATCGGTTTCCATCTGATTTACAAAATGCCGAACCACCATTTCATTTTCCGGCTCATAACAGAAGATTCTGATATTCACCTCATTGCTCAATCCCTTGCCTTCCAGGAACTCCGGATCCTGAATCAATGCCCGAACTTTGTCCAGACGTTCTTTTATGTCACTCATTGGCTACCTCCTACACGAAATGCTTCACAGGAGCATTTCGTTGTACGCTTATGTGTATGAAAAGCAATTAAACGCTGGCAGTACCGCTGTATCACCATTGCTTCTGATGGCATTCTCCAAAACAGGATGCAGCCATACTGGATTCAAATGATCTGCCCCCCGATTGTCAAGATACTCCGTCTCCACAAGCACTCTGGCAATAATCTGTTTTAACTTTGTGATTGTGCTGTCGCTCCAGGAAGCCACGGTATCATTCTGCTCCTGCAAACGCATAAAAAATGTATTCAAATCTATCTTACCAAAGGACGTGTCCCTTAACCGGTACTTCTCTCCAATGACTGTCAGCATAAACTCCCAAACAAGTCGGCTCTGCTTCATCATCGCATACAGGCAGATCTGCTTTGCTATCTCTGTCGGCTGCGATGCAATCGCAGAAACCAGAGTTTCATCTTCCAGAGCATGAAGTCGTTTCATACAGGCTTTTGCCATCCGTGTAATCGATTTTTCAGTTGGATACTGGAAAAGATTCTGCTCCACAATTTCTGTTACAATCGCTTCATCTGAGAGTCCTTCGCTCATCAGCTTTGCGGTGGAACGCATTTCATAGAAAAGGAACGGTTCTCTGGTCAAAGACGCTATATACGGATAAGAATGATCCATAATGTTTTGCCTCCTTACGGTTCCTCTTTTTTATCAGGAACAAATTCCATGATGTCCCCAACATCGCAATTTAATACGGAACAAATTTTTTCTAATACATCCATGCTGACATTTTCATCTTTAGACAACTTCGACATTGTTGTCGTACTGAAACCAGTCTGCAAGCGCAAGTCTTTTTTAATCATATCTTTATCAATCAGCATTTTCCACAGCTTTTTATAGCATACTGCCATATTGTCACCTCTTACCATTATTCCTGTTCAAAGTTCAGTATTCTCATTACTTCCTCTACCTGTTGTTTCCTCTATCATAGCATAGAAGTGCGAATAGTACAATCAAGATGTCAAAATTTCAAATTCATGCTTTACGAACTCGCAGTTCAGATTTGTCATTTTAGAAATTATGATAACAAGAGCAGAATTTGAGGAGAGCAGAATTTGAGAAAAAGAAAAAAGAATTATTGAACAGATAAAAGGAAGAATTTGTGATATACTTAACATGTATTTGGCGTGTCGGGGAAACAGGTGATCTATAGAAAGAGGATGCAGATTGATGAATGGCAAAACTACGAAAAAAAGTGCTGCTAAGACATCTGAGCAGCAAACGAAAGGTACGTCTGGTAAGAAACAAAATAATTTGACTTCTAAGAAAAAAGAAAAAGTGCATTGGTACCAAAAAACGGGGTGGATTCTATTTTGGTTATTTATGTTTTTTCCTGTTGGCATTGTATTGACATGGAGAAATAAAAAATGGAATAAAATTGTAAAAACTCTGCTTAGCGGCTTGTTTGGCTTTTGGTTTCTAATTCTCTGTGTAGCTGCAGCGACACCGACACCGGAAAAACAGCTTGAAGAAATTATATTATCCCTGGACAGTGATCAAGTTTATGATATTAATAATCCAGTAGATATTATTGTAGAAACGAATCCGGAAGATTATCATATCCCAAAATCCGCTTTTGAAATAACAGGCGGTGAATTGGATTTTAAAGATGATAAAATAACGTTTACCTCATCTGTAGATGGTGAATTTGATATTAGCGTAGAGTATTCGGATGTTATGAGTAATACACTTACGCTGAAATTTGAAGACAAAGAAGCGATTGCGCAGGCTCAGATTGCAGCGGAGCAGGCGGAACAGGAGCGTATAGCTGCGGAACAGGCGGAGCAGGAACGGATTGCCGCCGAACAGGCCGAACAGGCACGGATTGCAGCAGAGCAGGCGGAACAGGAACGGATTGCAGCGGAGCAGGCACGGACTGCAGCGGAACAGGCGGAACAGGAACGGGTTGCAGCGGAGCAGGCACGGATCGCACAGGAACAGGCGCAGATTGCTGCCGAGCAGGCGCGTATAGCACAAGAGCAGAATCAGCAGACGGCTCCAATAGAAGCAATGGTATGGTTATCTGCAACCGGAAGTAAATATCACAATAAACCGAATTGCGGAAATATGAATCCAAACAATGCCCGCCAGGTGACTTTATCAGAAGCGCAAATGAATTATGGACCTTGTAAAAACTGCTATAGATAATCTTTTATATCGAACGTATTGTTAAAAAAGTCGTAATCCAAAAGATGGGGATTGCGGCTTTTTATAAATGAAATTTTATATATTTTTATAGTGTACCTGTGTGAAAAAAAGCTTTATATGCGCTGGATTTCGCGGCCGGTTGGGCCGTGAACTGTAACCATATATACAATGTATTGACATGGCACATTTGGGATAATATAATACTGTAAAGGAAGGTGTTGATATTATGGCAACGACTAATATTACAATGAGAATGGACGAAGATTTAAAAGCACAGTTGCAGGAACTTGTTTCTAATCTTGGAATGGATATGACAACTTTTTTTACAATATCTGCAAAACAGGCAGTCAGAGAACAAAGAATCCCGTTTATGATTTCTATGGATATTCCTAATGAAGAAACAAAAGAAGCAATAGAAGAAGTGCGTCAAATGAAACAAAACCCCTCTATGGGAAAATCTTATACGGATGTTGATGAAATGATGAAGGAGTTGCTGGTATGAAATATACAGTAAAACCAACTACTAAATTTCAAAGAGATTTGAAAAGAATACAAAAAAGAGGGTACGACATTTCATTGCTGACAAATATAATTAAGAAATTGGCTGATGGAGAACTGATATTGTATTTGACAAGGACAGGAACGCATAGCGATTTGTTTTAAAATTGAATTATGGAAGATATTACATGGACTATTGCAGTTGATGTCAGTTATGACACGTGATAACCGTTTTGAGGTATAGTCCGGATATGGAAAGGAGACCAACGAATATATGTGAAGTATTAGACCGTGCTTTTGATGTGTAATTTGAGTAAAGGGAAAAATCTGATAAGTATGGGCTGGAGTGCAGAGCAGGCGATGGAGGCGCTTAAAATTGCAGAGTCCGAACAAATTCAGTATATTGATGGATTAAAAAACTAAAACAGATTTTCTGATAGAATTCCAACCGTACAGTTGGAATAAATTTAATTAACTCAAACTTCGCACATAATTTTTATCTTTGCGCCTAGAAAATGCAATATCTGGCAGTTATTCAGCTGTCAATGTTCAGAGATCTGAACATTGACAGCAACAATTGAAAAAACTGAATCCATGTGATGTCAGACATTTCACCGGAAAAACATAAAACAGGCGCTTATGCAAATGCGGAGTTTGAGTTACTTACCGATGCTGTCTGATGGCTTATACTTACCCCAATTTCCTCTTGTTCTGATAAAAAGTAATCAATGAATAAATACACACAATGATAATCCAAATACCAATTCCCGGCAAAAATACAAGATTGTTGTTTGGCACAAACAAAGCAAGCAGACACTGGATAAGCCCAAAAGGAATTGCCGTGTACCCGGCAAATCTATGCGTTTTTTGCCAGCATAGTTTATCTTTTAGAATCCAAGGCAATTTAAAACCAATCCGGCTGCGGTAAGGCATTTGCGGTAAAAAATTTCCGACTAATACCATTAAGCCCCCCACGATAAGCACAATGCCTTTCATGTAATTCATTTGCAAACCGCAATACTTAGCTATCGTGACAAAATAGAAAAGAAAAATTCCAAGTCCAAAGAAGTGAATTACAGTTAGAGTAATATCATTTCTCACTTCATTGTCGTTTTTGGAGATTTTGTGAGGAAAAAAGGCTGCAATAGCTAACGCAAGCAAAATAACAAAACAAATCCCAACAAAAACCCAACGGGGAGGGCTTTGCATAAACAAAGGTATTTCGCTGGGAAGGTATTTAAAGCATAAGGCTGTCCCTATAATGAATAAAATCAGGAATATCATATTCAGACTTCTATATAGTTTCATTCTCGTTTTCCTCTTTTCCTGTCGATTTATTTGTATCAAAAAACTCCAAAAATGTGCCTAAAGTTGTTTGCAATACAGAAGCATTAAGGGAATAAGTAACGGACATCCCGGTCCGTTCGCCTGTCACTAACCTTGCTTCTTTCAAAATATCAAGGTGTTTTGATATGGCAGGCTTTGAAATCGTAAAATTTTCAGAAATTTCCTTCGCCGTCATATCACCGTTTGCGAGCAGCTTTAGGATCTGCCGCCTGGTATCATCAGATAAAGCTTTGAATACAGTAGTCATCTAAACAAATCTCCTTTCCACATCATACTGTATTCATTTTTCCTTGTGTGTAAATTGATGGTAAATCAAATACGGAACAGGTGTAAGCAGCAGGATAAAATACTTACTTGCATACCAGCCTGCTTCTCCATTCACATCAAAATGGAAGGGTATCTTGTCCGGAAGGAAAAATGTTGCCGCAAACAATATGACAAAGGTTCCGATCAATAACACCGCAGGGATCATTTTTTTCTTACTCATAGCTTCTTCCTCCTTTTGATTTTGTAACCAATTTGCACAGCAAATTGATTGCCTGCTGAATGCAACCACTTGCATAGCAAGTGATTGCTTGCCCGCCATCTGCGAAGCAGATTTTAAATGCGGGCAATACCCGTATCATTTTTTCGTACGATACTTTACACTACCTGAGTGAATGACATATTTTGAAATATTACTCTTGATGAGACGCAATTCCTTTACACACAAGTAAAATTAGAATACATACACTGCACGATAGAAAGGTTATAATGCCTCCGGCAGCGAATCCGTTCTGAAGCATTTTTGCTGCCGCAAAGAAATATCCGATTGAAATTGCGATACAAAGCAAAGTAGAGAAAACCACATTGACATTTTGCTTGATTGCTTCTGCTTCATTTGTCCATTCCAATTTTGGACGTTTCATGTCGATAAATACTCCGATCAAGTTCCATAGCACTGCAAATAATATGCCAACGAAAGAGATTATTCCAATCTGGATAAAACTATAGTTAAAGTAAACCTTGAATATTGAGCAATTTATGATAATCCCCATAATCGAAATACTTGTAGAAAACAGGGCTTTCACAAACGCCTGCCGCTTTAATGAATACGGAATGATCTTCATTATCCAAAAACTTGCCCCCTCTCTGGAAAAACTGCTTGAAGCCACTACATTGATTGCGGATGTAAGTACGATTACCGCAAGCGCAAACAGTACCGCATAAAAGGAAAATTCCGGGGCTGATACCAGGGCTCTTATTTGTTCTATATTCTCTGCGTCTGCACTGATCCGAAAAGACAGCGGCAATAAAAAGGGGGTAATAAAAATTCCAAACAATCCGTTTATGACATACACCGGATTACGGAAAAACGTTTGGTACTCTTTCTTAAAATAGCTTCTCAGCTTTGACGATGAGTTGTATTTCACCGCCTTTAAGCGAATCCGTCCCTCTTTATCATAAATGGCATATTTCTCTCCGATCACAAGATGACTCAAATAGTAGTATACGCCGATAAACACAGCGGCAAGTATGATGCAGAATAGCTTTAATCCGGGATGAAAACGGATATACGAATTATAGAACGGGAATGGTACAATCAAATCATGAACCCGGTTCAATAAGTCTCGTTCTGCGCCTGTTTGCCCATTTGATAATAGAACGCCGATCAGGGCGCCTGCAAAATACACCATGATTCCTGTGACTGCCAGCATGATCCTCATACGTTTCAGAAGCATGGCAATTTTCAGGCATATTGTCACAAAAACCGCTAATGGGAACACGACAATATGAGGAAGTATCGCTGCCGCAGAGATATATGTAATGACCGCAGAACTATCTCCCATGTATTGCGTTTGGATGATACACGCAGGAAGCAGCAGTAAAAGTTCAATCCCATAACAAAACATGATGACTGTAATGTACTTACCTGTAAAAATGTCGCATGGCCTCACGGGAAATAGCAGCAAGTGTTCGATATTCTTTGAAAAGCAAAAAATATTTATCAGCAGGAAGGCGCTCACGATTGAAAGTATCATCGCCGCTGCAAACAGTGCAAGCCGGCAAAACAAATCTCCCAACCCCAGCTCGGAAAGTCCGTCATAAAGCTGCCCAAGCATTTGAAAATAGTAATAATAGAACACGCCTGCTATACTTAAAACAAAGCAAGTCAGCACAATAACATAGGTATCAGGGCGTTCTTTTAACTTATACCGAAAATTCAAAAAGCTGAAATGGATCTTACGGATTGTTTTGCTTAATTGAAAAACCTTTATCCATCGGTACATCATTAACCACCTCCAAATAAATATCCTCCAGAGAAATATAGGAAGGGTTATCTCGAAGCTCGATTGTTTTCTGAAGTGTTCCAGCCTGCATGATGACAATTTTATCACACAAATTCTCACAGATTTCCAATATGTGAGATGAAAATAGAACAGATTTTCCGTGGGCTGCCCTGGATTGAATCAATTCCTTTAAGACCTGAACAGCTTCTACATCCAGTCCCGTCATTGGCTCATCTAACACCCAAAGCAGGGGATCATTAACCAGGGACGCTATAACAGCAATTTTTTGCTTTGTTCCATGGGATAATTTTTTAATAGGGCTGTTCAGATATTTTTCTACCTGAAACGCTTCTATCAGCGGAGTATAAATTTTACTTCTTGTTTCAGAAGGTACTTCGTACATATCCGCTATAAAATTCAGATATTCCTTTCCCGTAAGATTGTTGTATATATCGTGGCTGTCAGAAACATAGTTCATTTGTTTCTTATATTGCATGGGATGTAGATCCAGCGAGTAATTGCCAAGGCAGACAGAGCCTTTTTCAAGCGGCAGCAACCCCAAAATCAGCTTTAACGCTGTAGTTTTCCCAACTCCGTTTTTCCCTAACAGGCCAACGATTTCTCCATCTAATACGGAAAAAGTAAGATCGGTCAGCACAGGTACATGAGGTTGATAATGAAAAGACAGGCCGGACACTTCTAACAAAAAGAACACCTCCTTTATAGCTTTTAACCTTTTAGTTAATTGGTTGCTTACAGTATAGCACCGGGTCTGAGAAATGTCAATACAAGAAGCATATTCTGGCTGTGAAATTATTCGAAGTATTGTTTTTTGCAGAAAAGAAGTTGGAATTGCATAACGAAGCGTAATTTGGTATACTACAATTCAGAAAAATTGTCATGATTTTACCTGAATATCAGATATAAGAGGAATACATATGATGAAAATATTGATCGTTGACGACGAGCGGGAAGAGAGGGAAGGGATTGCCTATCTCATTGAGAAGTACGGATATCCTGCGGAGACAGTGCAGGCATCCAACGGGGCGGAGGCGGCCAGATATATCCGCAGCCATGAGGTCGATATCCTGTTCACAGATGTGAAGATGCCGGTGATGAACGGCCTGGATCTGGCAAAAGAGGTCAATGAATTTGATCCTCGGATTCAGATCATCATTTTCAGCGCATACGGAGAGTTTGAGTATGCGAAGCAGGCCCTTGAGGCAAATGCGGTCAGTTACCTGCTGAAACCCATTGAGCTGGATGAATTTCGCAGACTGATGGACGACGTGATCGATACCGTCAATCAGAGAAAAGAGCAGTATGCAAAAAAGCAGCAGGACGACATGCAGAATCGAAAGAACCTGCTTTACAAGGTATTTACCAGCGCCAGAGCCGATCAAAAAGAGGAGGAGCGTTTATCGGAAATGCTCTTCCCGGCAGAGAACGCTGCCTATGAATTTTTGGATATGGAGTTCATGGGAAATTATTTTGAAAGACAGGAGGAGGCATTTTTACATTTCGCAAACATGTATCTGGGAAACAAGACGGAATATATCGGAATATACCCGAATAAAGCATTTTTGATTATGCCCTGTATGAACGGGAAGCGATTGGAAGACCAGCTGAGAAAATTACTTCGGGATATCAAAGCGCAGGCGGAAGACGAATGCCTGATCTTGATCTCTTCTCCGTTTTCGGAGGTCAGCGGACTGCTCGAGCAGCTAAAACGGATGAACGACATCCATGCGGAAGTGTTCGGGTATGGGGATCAGGTCATATTTGCGGCGGATTATTACAATAAAACAGAATATTACGCGGCGGATGTTGAGACGCTCAGAAAACAGCTTATGACGGCCATTGAGTCTAAGAACGTGGCTCTGATCCGGGGACAGAACCGGCAGTTTGTAAGCTGCATCTGTTCCCTGGAAAAAGTAAGCAGGCTGTATATCCAGAATCTGCTGTATTCGGTTGTCAAAGCAGTTTACGACATTGCTCCGGGCGCGGCCTTTGAAAAGGTCCTGATTTCAGCAGAGGCGCTGTTCCAGGAAAATGACCTGAGGACGATTGTGGGGGAATATGAACGGATACTGGAGTTTATGATGGAATCTCTGGAACAGGAGAGGGTTGACGAGTCAAGGATCGTGCAGAGCATTAAAAACCTGGTGGAAAAGGAATACATGAAGGACATCAGCCTGAATTACGTTGCGGATCAGGTAAATCTGGCTCCGGCTTACGTAAGTTATATGTTCAAGAAAGAGACGAATCAGACGCTGGTAAAATTCATCACAGACGTGAAGATGCAGAAGGCAAAGCAGCTTTTGGAGGAGGGCAGTTTAAAGATCGTCCAGGTGGGACGCGCCTGCGGCTATGAAAACCAGTCCTACTTTAACAGGCTGTTTAAAAATTATTACGGCGTGACGCCGAAGCAGTACAGGGAAAATATATGAAAAAGATTTGGAACTGGTATTATGGTACCGCAACGATCAGAAAGAAATTAGTCATCAGTTATCTGATCCTGATCCTGCTTCCGATTCTGATCCTAGGACTGTATTCTTACCATATTTCAAAGAGAAGCTTTTTAGAGCAGACCAGAAGTACCATGGAAGGAAATATGTCGTCTATTGTACATGGAATGGAAAGCAATATCCAGAGAGAGAATGATAACATCAAATATTTATCATATAATGTAAATTTCCGGGAAAAACTGGAAGCGGGCAAAAAGAATGCAAGCGAGCTGGCACAGGAATTGAATAATTCCGTAGAACCGACCTTCTGGTACTTTATCACGAGCGACGACAACATCAAATCCATCGAGATCTATTCCCCCTATGTGGAACATG
Organism: Lachnospiraceae bacterium; assembly: GCA_910573785.1. Taxonomy (GTDB): domain Bacteria; phylum Bacillota; class Clostridia; order Lachnospirales; family Lachnospiraceae; genus Schaedlerella. The sequence continues at coordinate 263,375 of CAJSZT010000003.1, forward strand.
CCATCGGCAGTTTCCTCAAGCCAGTGGAGGAAGGCTGGGAAGCGCGGTTTTACCAGGAGAATGAAAAAACATACAAGACCCGCTGGAACTATGAGGGCGGACGGATCTACGCGGCGAGGACGCTGCTGGATGCCCATTCTTCCTCAAAGGCCATCGGGATCATGAGAGTAGAGGTATTTGAAGACAATTTCATCAGTCCCATCTTTCAGGCGGAGTATTTAAACAACGGCGTTATCCTTGCGGATGCGGACGGAAAGATCTACCGCGGCAGGCCGGTTTCCGATCCGGAGATAGAGGAGGAGATACAAACGCTGGTGAAAAAAGGGGACGTCAGCGGGTTTGCGGAAACCCGCAGGTACATGCTACTGGTGTCCGGGAATTTGATGAACGACTGGAAAATATATTACTATGTGGACAAGCAGGAAATTTCCGGGAAGCTGGAACAGATTCTGGCGGGCACGGTGCTTCTCATGCTGGTGTGCCTTGGAGTGATCACCGTGCTGGTCAGCATCATTTCCCGCATTTTAAGCTCCCGGATCTTAAGGCTGAAGGAATGCGCCGAGGAGGTCAGCAGGGGGAATTTTGATATCGTGATCAGTACGGATTCTACGGACGAGATCGGCGTCGTGGCAAAAAGCTTCCGCGATATGTGCAGCAAGATCAATGAAATGATGGGGGAGATGTATCGGCTCGGTCTGGAAAAACGGGCGGAAGAGCTGAAAGCGCTGCAGGCCATGATCAATCCTCATTTTCTGTACAACTGTCTCTCCAGCATCAAATGGAAGGCGATCCGTGCGGAGCAGGATGAGATCAGCGACATCACGAGCCTTCTGGCAAAATTTTACCGGACCACTTTGAACCATGGAAAACAGATTACATCAGTGAAAAATGAAATCGAAAATATCAAGGCGTACCTGGAACTGCAGAGCCGGGCCCACGAAAACAGTTTTGATGTGGAATATGCCCTGGCCGGGGAGGGAATGGAGCTTGAAATGCCCAATTTCCTTCTCCAGCCCATTGTGGAGAACGCGATCTGCCACGGGGTAGAATACTGCGGGGAAGGGGAAAGGGGCCGGATCAGGGTTGTATATGAAAAGAAAGACGGATTTTTGATTTTCCGCATTTATAACAACGGCGCCGTACTGGAGGAAGAAGCGCTGAACCGGATCTTGACGACGCCGGGAAAGGGGTACGGCATCTATAATATTCAGGAACGTATCCGGATGTATTATGATCAGGAGTGCGGGATATCCGGCAGTGTGTCGGAAGAAGGACTGGTATGCTTTTGCGTCAGGCTGAAAGAGCATATGACGAAGGCATATACCTTGTGAAACGGCCGAATGGCCATAATGGGATGCCCTTGGGTATACCTTGTGAAACGGCCGAATGGCCATAATGGGATGCCCTTGGGTATACCTTGTGAAACGGCCGAATGGCCACAATGGGATGCCTTTGGGCATCACATAAAGACAGCTTATGCGTATCGGAAGGCGGCGTATGGGCTGTCTTATTTTTTTCATAATTCTTAAAAATATATTAGAAATCTAAAAAATGTGCAATTTTATTCCTGATTTATAGAATTTATAATAAAAGCAACTTAAGGCAAGGCAAATTAAGAGAGGAGAAACATTATGAAAAAGAAATTAGTGAGTGTATTGCTGTGTGCCGCGATGGTGATGGGAATGACCGCAGGCTGCGGGAAGGATTCCTCAGAAGCAGAGCCGGAGCAGCAGACGGCAGGCGGGGACGGTACGGCAAAAATCCGTATGACCTACTGGAACAGTGAGGACACGGTAAAATCACTGCTGGAATATCTGAAGGAAGAGGTTCCGGATGTGGAGATCGAATTTCAGTTTATTGACAATTCCAACTACGATACCGTAGTCGATACACAGTTATCCGCAGAGGAAGGGCCGGATATTATCTGCGAATCCCCGGCCTCCGCATTAAAGCATGCAAAATTAGGTTATCTTGCGGAAGTCAACGACTTAGGAGCAAAGTATTCCGATGCCGGAACCAGTGTATACAGCTATGACGGCAATATTTACGCATTGCCGGGGATCAGCTGGTTTGAAGGAATCTACTACAACAAGCAGTTGTTTGAGGACAATGACATCGAGATTCCGACCACATTTGACGAGTACATCGCCATATGTAAAAAATTCCAGGAGCTTGGGATCAAACCGCTTGCGGCAGGCTTAAAGTCCTGGGAGCCTATGCTGAAAAACTCTATGGCATTTGTGACAGCGGATTATCTGTCAACGGACGAGGGAAAATCCTTCGGCGAAGATTACCGCAACGGCGAGGCGTCGCTGGACGGCACCTGGAATGAATATTTAGAAACATGGTCCCAGATGATCACAGAAGGAATCTATACCACGGATATGACAGGAACAGACCATGACCAGGCGCTGGAAGAATTTGCGACAGGCAAGGCGGCAATGTTCTGCTCCGGCCCCTGGGATCTGGAAACGATCACCAGCAAGAATCCGGATCTGAAAATTGATATGATGCCGTTCAACGGGACGAAGGCAAGCGACGGATGGCTGATCGGCGGCCCCGGCTGCGGATTTGCGGTGAACGAGTCCTCAAAAAATAAGGATGCGGCGAAAAAGGTGCTGGAAGCAATCTCTACGGTAGAAGGCCAGGAAGCATTCTGGCAGGACAACCAGGGTGGATCATCCTACCTTGACGGGGCGGAGTTTGAACTTCCCGAGGCATATGCGAGTGCGGCAAAGACACTGGCGGCAGGAAATGTATACTGTCCCTGGAATGAATGGGGCGATGCGGCAGGCGCGCACGAGACCTACGGAACGGAAATGCAGTCCTACCTTCTGGGAGAGCAGGATATCAGCCAGACATTGAAAAATGTGGATACTGAAGTAAAGGAATTGCTTGAGAAATAAAGAAGAGATAAAGAGTTGAAGAGTTGAAAATACCCTTCATGTCAGTCATGACAGAAGGGTATTTTTTTAACAGGAGGGGCTTATGACGAAAAAAAGAAAGCTGAGGCCGGGAGAGCTGGGAAAATATTTTCTGTTTTTTATCCTTCCGGCACTGGTGATATATTTATTGTTTAGTATCGCGCCGTTTTTGTATACGATTTATTACAGCTTTACCGATTATACGGATATGAATCCGGTGAACCTGCATTTTGTCGGCTTGAAGAATTATATCAAGGTGTTCCAGACGCCCTTAATGCTGACCGCGATCAAAAATTCCGTGATCTACGCTATTTTGCTGACCGGCTTCCAGACAATGCTTGGCCTGCCGCTGGCAGTCATTTTGAATAAAAAGCTGAAAACGAGAAATCTTCTCAGGGCCGTGTTCTTTTTTCCGGCGGTGTTCAGCTCGCTGATCATCGGATATCTGTGGAATTTTATCATGTCCTCTTCGGACTTCGGGCTGATCAATAACCTGCTGCACCAGCTCGGCATGGGAACCGTAAATTTTTTTACATCCAAAAATGCGTTATATTCTGTGATCCTTACGCAGATCTGGCAGTGGACCGGATGGGCTATGGTCATCTACCTGGCGAATCTGCAGAGCATATCGCCGGATCTGTACGAGGCGGCGGATATCGACGGGGCAACCGGCATACAGAAATTTTTCCGGGTCACGCTGCCGCTGATGTGCCCGTCGGTCAAGATCATCGTAGTGACCGGACTGATCGGCGGCATGAAGGTATTTGACATTATTTACTCCATGACGTCGGGCGGCCCGGGAGACGCGACCCAGACCGTTATGATGGTCATGATGAAAAAAGGAATTTCCGACGGATTTTACAGTACAGGCTCGGCATTCGGCGTCTGCTTTTTCGTGATCGTATTAGCGATCAGTGCGGTTGTTACAAAGCTAATGGGGAAATGGAGTGAGGCGATACAATGAAAAAAACAAAGAGAAATTTAAGACTGACAGAGATCGGCATGATCATTGTCGCAGTGATCTGGTTTATTCCGATCTATTATCTGATCGTTACGACCTTGAAGAATCCGCAGGAGGCGACGGAGGGGCCGCTGGCATTTCCGAGGGTGCTGCGGATGGTGAACTATGCGGAAGCGTGGGTGAAAATGGAGTATCCCCGGGCCTTTGCCAATACATTTATCATAACGGCGTCCGCGGTGCTTCTGATCGTCATATTCGGCTCCATGGCGGGGTATGCGCTGGCAAGGACGAAATCCAGACTGGGAAATAGGGTATTTCTTCTGTTCCTCGCAGGGCTGATCGTGCCCTTCCAGATGAACATCGTAAGCCTTTATAAAATTGTAAAAAGTTTTGGGCTGATGAACACGCTGTTTGCCGTGATCCTGGTGGACGCAGCCATCAATACGCCGCAGGCCATCTTTCTGTTTAAGGAGTTTATAGAATCTACAATCCCAAAGGAGCTTGAGGAGGCTGCGGCGATCGACGGGTGCTCAGTGGTAAAACGTTTTTTTGTCATTGTGCTTCCCTTATTAAAGCCGGTCATCTCTACCGTGGTGATCATCGTGACACTGAATGTATGGAATGAATTTATGACTCCGCTGCTGTTCCTGCAGAGCAGGGAAAACGGCGTGATCCTGCAGGAGGTCACGAGAAACATCGGACAGTTTGCGACAGACTGGACGGCATTATTCCCCATGCTGATGCTCGGGGTGGCTCCGCTCATGATCTTCTACATCTTTATGCAGAAGTATATCATTGCAGGCGTGGCGGCCGGCGCGGTGAAAGGTTAGGTGAGTCTGTATGAAGGAATTGAAGATAGATGCAGACTTTGGAAGTATTATGGTGATCGTGCCCCATCAGGACGACGAGATCCTGATGACTGCAGGGGTTTTGTACCAGGCGGTAAAGAAGGGACTTCAGGTGCATGTTGTGATGGTGACCAACGGGGATTGTGACTGCCCGGACTACACAAAGGGAAGAGCCCGTTTAAGGGAAACGATTGCAGGCTGCAGGGTTCTGGGACTTGGAGAGGAGCAATTGATCTTTCTGGGATATGCGGACACCGGCATGCCGCCGGAGGAGAGCTTTGTGACCCATCTGTTTGAAGAAAGAGATGCATCGAGGATCTATCCCTCTCATTGCTCCGGGGCCACATACGGGCTGGAGGAAAAGCCGGAATTTCATATGGAAACATGGGGGGAGCATGCCCCCTATTCCAGGGAAATGTTAAAGGCGGATCTGAAACAGGTGATCGAAACGTACCGTCCCCGGAATCTATTTACCACCTCAGAATTTGACATGCATGGGGATCATTCCGGATTGTACAGGTTTTTACAGGAAGTATTGGCGGAAATGGGAGAAGAGGACGGAAGTCTCCCGCAGGTATACTGCGGCCTGGTACATTCCGGAGCGGGAGACGACGATTGGCCTGTTCCGGATACGGAGCGATTTGACTGCCCCCGGGGCTTCGAGACGGGTACAGCATACCAGTGGAGCGACCGGCTGATCCTGCCGATGCCGGAGGAGCTTCAAAGAAGCGCCGGGACCAGAAATCTGAAATACCAGGCGCTGCTGCAATACGAAACCGTATTGGAGCCCAATGCGTATGAGTTCCTGATGGCATTTGTCAAGGATGAGGAAATATTTTGGAGGGGATGCATTTGAATACAGAGAGACGACCGATTTATCCGGTGGAACCGTGGACCATTACGGAGACTTCTTTTGACAGGGCCAATAACTACAGGAATGAGACCACATTCGCCTTGTCCAACGGGTATATAGGAACCCGGGGAACCTATGAGGAGGCCTATCCGTTTGATATCGATACCGGGCTGGAAGGAAATTTTGTGAACGGGTTTTATGAAAGCGGGGAGATCCGGTACGGGGAGGCGAATTTTGGTTCCCCGCTTCGCAGCCAGTCCTTGTTAAACCTTCCCAATATGAAGGAAACGAGGTTGTACATCGGAGACGAGCTTTTCAGCATGGAAGAGGGAAAAACAGAAGCCTATTCCAGAACGCTGCATCTGAAAGACGGCGTTTTGGAGCGGAAGCTGATCTGGACGTCCCCCTTAGGCAAACGGGTTCAGATTCAGATCAAAAGGCTGGTATCCTTTGAACTGAAAAATATCATGGCCATTTGCTACCAGGTGACTCCCCTCAATTTTTCAGGGGAGATCCGGTTTACATCGAGGCTCCAGGCAGATGTGGAAAACCATACGAGAAAGACCAATCCCATTGTGGATTACGGGCCTTTTGGCAGGAGATTGGAACCGCTCCGGCTGGTTTCCGAACAAAATCGTCTGTACTACAGAGGAATCACCAAGGGCAGCAGACTGACGCTGGCCTGCGGCTGCAGCCATCAGACAGATGAGGAGATTGTAAAGACGACCGAAACGGCCACAGGGCTGGAAGCGGAGGCGGGCTTTACAGTCTGCGGGAAGCAGGGGCAGGCCGTCAGATTGGAAAAAATGCTCTGTTATTCGTCGGATTTGGATATGGAGCCGGGAAAGCTGGATCAGTTTGTCAAGGAAACGCTGGATCTTGCGGAGAAAAAAGGGTATGCAGAGCTGGAGAAAAGCCAGAAGGAATATCTCCGCCGGTTTTGGGATACGGCGGATATCCGGATTCAGGGAAAGGACAGCGAGGCTTTGCAGCAGGGAATCCGTTTCAACCTGTTCCATATCCTGCAGTCCGCGGGAAGGGACGGCAGGACCGGAATGGGGGCGAAAGGGCTGTCAGGTGAGGGATATGAAGGGCACTATTTCTGGGATACGGAGATGTATGTGCTGCCGGTGTTTGTGTATACCGAGCCGGAGACGGCCAGGCGGCTTTTGGACTACCGGTACGGCACCCTGGAACAGGCCAGGGAAAGGGCCCGGATCCTGGGTCATGACAAAGGCGCTTTGTTTCCCTGGCGCACCATCAACGGGGAGGAGGCGTCCACCTATTATCCGCTGGGAACTGCCCAGTACCATATCAACGCGGATATCGCCTATGCCCTGTCCCTGTACCTGCAGGTGACGGGGGATGTGGACTACCTGAAAGAAAAGGGGGCGGAAATCCTCATCGAGACCGCCCGGGTCTGGGCGGACGCAGGCAGCTTTGCGGAGTGCAAAGGGGGCAGATACTGTATCTGCAGCGTGACCGGGCCGGACGAATACAATGTGCTTGTGGACAACAATTTTTACACAAACCTGATGGCCAGGGAGAACCTCCGGGACGCGAAGGGTGCGGTGGAATATCTGGCCCGCTATGACAGGGAAGCGCTTGCCCGCCTGGAAAAGAAACTGGATTTTTCGGTGGAGGAATTGAAGCTCTGGCAGAGGATCATAGATCACATGTATTTTCCATATGACGAAGCCCGGCAGGTCTACCCCCTTGACGATGGGTTTATGATGCGCAGGCCCTGGGACGAATCGAGGATACCTGAGGAAAAACGGGCGTGGCTGTATGAGAATTATCATCCGCTGTTTATTATGCGGCACCGGATGTCCAAGCAGGCCGACGCCATCCTGGGGATGTATCTGCACAGCCATCTTTTTACCAAGGAAGAGATCCGGCGGAATTACGACTTTTACCAGGAAGTGACCCTCCATCATTCTTCCCTGTCTACCTGTATTTTCGGCATTGTGGCATGTGACATCGGGTACTATGACGAGGCTTACCGATATTTTTCACAGTCGGCCAGGATGGATCTGGATGATTATCATCATAATTTTTATGCCGGTATCCATGGGGCAAACATGGCGGGCACATGGCAGGCGATCGTCAACGGATTTGCCGGAATGCGCTGCCAGGAGTCCAGGCTTACGTTTTCCCCCTCTCTTCCGGCGGAATGGGAAAGCTATACCTTTAAGATTCGGTATCAAGGCGCTCTCCTAAAAGTCGCCGTAACCAGGGAGCAGGCGGAGTTTGTGCTGGAAGCCGGGGAGAGGATCATATTTTATCTCGGAGGCCGGGAGGTGACTCTGGAGGGAAACGGAGGAATGTACGTTGAAAAAATATAAGGCTGTGTTTTTTGACTGGGACGGAACGGCGGTCATGTCCCGAAAAGCGCCGGTGGAAGAGGCCGTAAAGGCGATGGGGCCGCTCCTGGATACGGGAGTCAGGCTTGCGGTGATCAGCGGGACGACCATTGAGAATATCGCGGGAGGGCGGATCGAAGCATATTTTACCGAAAAGCAGCTTGAGAATCTGTACCTGGGACTGGGGCGCGGGGCTTACAATTATGCATTTAAAGAAGGAAAGCCATACTGTTTTCAGGACCGGATACCGGAGGAAGAGACCCTCCTGGATATCCACAGGATCTGTTTTGATATCCATCTCGAATTGAAGGAGAGATACGGATTTGACACGGACATTGTATTCAGCAGGCCCAACTACTGCAAGATTGATCTGATGGTAGGAAATGGAAGGGGAGACAACTTGTTTCTCCAGGAAAGCGAGCTGGAGCTGCTGAAAAAATCCATGGCGGAGCATGGGATGGACGGCGGGTTAAAGCTGCTCATGGAACTGGCAGAGCGCATCGGGAAAAAATACGGGATCGTGGTTGTGCCTACGTGCGACGCCAAATATCTGGAGGTGGGGATTTCCAGTAAGAGCGACAACGCGGATGTGATCTTTGGGCGGATTCAGGAGGAAACGGAGATCAAGCCGGAAGAATGCGCGTACTGGGGAGACGAATATGTGGGGATCGAGGACGGGATCTTTGGGAGCGACAGCTTCATGCATACGCCGGTGACGGCGGCGGGAGACTTTTTTGACGTATCCGAGATCCGCAGCGAGGCCCGCCCGGACTGGGTGCGGGTTGTGGGAGGCGGAGTAGAGGGCTTCCTGGAATTTCTGCGGGGGCAGCGGAGGTGAGAGGCTGTGTGAAGCGATACTTGATCTGTAAAACTGCTATAGATAATTTTTTATATAGAACATTTCGCTAAGAAAAAAGCCGTAATCTAAAGGATGGGATTGCGGCTTTTTATAATGAAATTTTATTGATATTTTTCATTGGTGTACCTGTGTAAAGAGGAAAGTCTGGCCTGCTCATTATGGAAGAAACAAAAGATTGCCGGCCTGGCTGAATGCAAAAATATAGAAGAAAAAGAATGAAAATGAGCGTGTAGTGCTATTTTTGAGCGCATAATCCGTATCGGAACTTCATTTTGTTTTTTATAATAGAACGGGCAATGACAAAAAAGTGCGTTTTTGAAAGGAGAACAAAAAGTATGATATTCGATGCGATCAGGAATAAGGAAAACTACAAGGCGGAAACGAAGATTTATCAGGCGCTGTGCTATCTGGAACAGATCAGCAGATGGGATGAGATCTTACCGGATACAGTGATTCTGGAGGACTGTATGTTTGCCGGCCCGGTATCGTTTATCAGCAGGGAAGAAAAAGAATGTGTATATGAAGCGCATAAAAAATACATGGATATCCACTATATTATGGAAGGAGCGGAAAGAATCGCAACGGCGGACGTGCGCAGCCTGCAGGTCAAAACTCCATACAGTGAGGAAAAGGATATTGGATTTTTCACCGGAGCTGCATCCGGAAGCTGCCTTTTAAGGCCCGGGGATTTTATGGTATGTTTTCCAAGCGATGCCCATAAAGTGGCTATGATGGATCAAAGGCCGGAAACCGTAAAGAAGGTTGTCGTAAAGATCAAAGTTGAAAAGTGACAATCAAACGGCTTGCCAGATCCATGGCTGCCGCTGTTTTTTATTGCGGGAGGTTAAAATGTCAGCGATAGATCACATTCGTTTTACTTTTTTGTATATTGAGTTTTATTCCATGGGAAAAACATGGGTGTATCCGGAATCCGTTACGCCATACGGCATATTCCGGTATATCGTAAAAGGAAGGGCGGAATTTTGCATAGATGACAAAACGATCATTGTGAGAGAAAATCAGATCGTATACATTCCCCAGGGAAGCAGGATGTCCTGCAAAGTCTGCAGCGAAACGTTCGAGTTTTACAGCATCCGTTTTACAACCTCGGTATTTTATGAGGGCGAGGATGTTCTGACAGAATATTACGGGATTCCAAGGGTGCTGGAAAATGAAGGGGAAGATATTTTCTTTCAGGAGATTTACAAATGGGTGAGGAAGGACGTAAGGGTCAAAAAATGCTTTGTAAGGGGATACTTAGACCTACTCATCGGCTCATTGGCCATGCGTGGCAGCAAGGTGGACAAGGATACCGGCGATTTTGTGGGGAATACGGAGGAGAAAGCGCTGAACCACAGGGCCGCAAAGAACAATGACCAGGTTGATCCGAGAATCTACATGGTGGCGAATTATATTATCCTGCATCCACAGGAAAAATACAATCCGCAGAAGATGGCGAAGATGGCAGGCTTAAGCAAACAGCGGTTCAGCAGCCTGTTCAAGGAGAATATGGGGAAAAGCCCCATGGCGTATGTGCGGGAAATCCGGCTGACCACGGCGGCAAGGGCGTTGCTGGTCACCCATGACAATGTGATTGATATCGCGTATCAGTGCGGATATGAGGATACGAATTATTTTATAAGGGAGTTTAAGGCGGCATTTGGATTTACGCCGAATCAGTATCGGAAGGTCGCGAGCAAGTGAGGCATGGAGAACGCAGGCTGACCGGGAAACGGCAATAAATTGCGGCAGCAGTTCACAGGCTGACCGGCGAACTACAGAGCATGAGTGCCAGATGCTATTTTTAAGTGTGCCCTTAGTAGATTAGCAGAAAGAATACAGATAAAATAGAAGAAACAATTTGATGTGGCCGCATTGAAAAGTAGTAACCAGTTAACTGTACAATGAATCAGTGAGGACAAGCTTATGAGAAAAAAATTGGCCATATTATTGGCGGGAACCATGATCGCCGCTGCCGCGCTTGCGGGGTGCAGGTCTGAAAGCAAGGGCTCTGCCGCGCAGGAGGATTCGGGAGAACTAAAAGGCGACATTACATTCTGGCATTCTTTCACACAGGGGCCGAGGCTGGAAGTCATCCAGGAAACGGCAGATCAGTTCATGAAGGACAATCCGGGCGTGAAGATCACGATTGAGACCTTCTCCTGGGGAGATTTTTACACAAAATGGACGACCGGGCTGGCGTCCGGAAACGTGCCGGATATGAGCACCGCGCTTCCGGGGCATGTGGTGGAGATGATGGACGCGGACGCTCTGGTGTCCGTAGACGACCTGGTGGACGAAATCGGAAGAGATAAATTTTCCGAATCGGCGCTGTCGGAAGGTGAAAAAGAGGGAACCTGTTATTCCTTACCGCTGTATTCCCATGCCCAGGTCATGTGGTACCGCAAAGACCTGTTAGAGGAAGCAGGGCTTTCGGTGCCGGCTACATGGGATGAATTTGCAGAGGCCGCAAAGGCGCTTACAAAAGGGGAGGTCTACGGGTGCTCCTTCCCATGCGGGTCCAGCGACCTGATGGGAACCAGATTTCTGAATTTTTATGTGAGGAGCGGCGGAGGAAGCCTTTTGACAGAGGACTTAAAAGCTGATCTGACCAGCGATCTGGCAATGGATGGAATCCGGTACTGGCTGGATATTTATAAAAACTGCTCTCCGAAAGATTCCGTGAATTATGTCGTACTGGATCAGGCGAACTTGTTCTACCAGGGAAAAACAGCATTTGATTTCAATTCGGGATTCCAGATCGGCGGCGTGGAGACCAACTCTCCGGATCTGGTCGACCAGATCGACTGCGCGCCGCTTCCGAAGATTCATGCGGACGATCCGGATTATGGGGCCGAAACCTCCAACATCCCCATGGTGGTCTGGAGAAATTCAAAATATCCCGAAGTGTGCAAGGCATTTATGAAAAAATTGTACGACAAGGATACATATATCAAATTCCTGGAGGCGACCCCGGTGGGAATGCTTCCTTCCATCAGCGGTATCTCAGATACGCAGGAGTATCAGGAAAACGAGACGGTTCAGAAATTTTCGAACGCAGTCGGGGTGATCACAGACGCAATGGAGAAGGGGACTGCCATCGGGTATGAGCACGGCCCGAGCATCCAGGCCGGACTTCTTACCTCGCAGGGGATCATCGAAAGCATGTTCCAGGATATCATTACAAATGGTACCGATGTAAAGGAAGCGGCAAAAGCAGCAGAAAATAAACTGAACGAGTTATTCGATACCGTGCAGTAATTCAGAACACAGACTATGTATTTATAAGGTCAAGATAAATGATCGAAATAGTCCAAGAAAGGAAAGGCATATATGAAGAAAAGAAATATACATGTGGATTATGCCCGTTGGATTTTTGTCCTTCCCGCGCTGCTTTCCGTAGGTCTCTTACTGATTTACCCGATCTTTTCAAGCTTATACTATAGTATGACTACGAAACATCTGATCCGCCTGACCTATGATTTTGTAGGGCTGGAAAATTATAAAGCGGTATTGTCAGATTCGAACTTTTATAAAGCATTTTTCAATTCCCTCTTGTGGACGGCGGGGTCCCTGCTGGGCCAACTGGCCGTAGGATTTACAGCGGCCCTTGCCATCAACCGGGTAAAAGCGGGAAAAGGAGTTTACCGAACCCTGATGATCATTCCATGGGCGTTTCCTTCCATCGTGATCGCGCTGTCCTGGAAATGGATCTTAAACGGGGTGTCCGGATTTGTGCCCAATATGTTAGTCCAATTAGGAATTTGCAGCGAACTGCCGCAGTTTCTCAGCGACAGCAGCCTGGTGTTTTTCACCCTCATTTTTATCAATATCTGGTTTGGGGCGCCTATGATCATGGTCAATGTACTGTCCGCCCTCCAGACCATCCCCCAGGACCAGTATGAAGCGGCCCAGATCGACGGGGCGTCAAAGCTGCAGCAGTTCTGGTTTATCACAGTACCGCATATCAAGGTGGTGGTGGGGCTGTTAGTCGTCCTTCGTACCATCTGGGTGTTCAATAACTTTGACATGATTTATCTGCTTACCGGCGGCGGGCCGGCAAACGCGACGACAACCGTACCGATCTACGCTTACAACATGGGCTGGGGATCAAAATTGCTGGGACGGTCTTCGGCAGTCACAATGCTGCTGCTTGCATTCTTATTATTGATATGCGTGGTGTATTTTACGATCATTGGAAAATGGGAAAGGGAGGACAAGTGATGGCAAACAAAAAAGAAAGAGCCGGCAATATTTTCTGCCATATCTATCTGATCATCTTATCAGCGGCGGCCTTTTTCCCGTTGGTGTGGGTGCTGCTCTGTTCGGTAAAATCATCCGGGGAGCTGACGTCGGAACCGACCCGGTTTTTACCGAAACAATTCACGTTTGATAATTTTGCCCATGTAATCCGGGATCTGGGGTTTGCCGGAAATATCGGGAACAGTCTGATCATTGCGGTCACGACGACCTGCATTGCCATTGTGATCTCCTCGATGGCAGCATATGGGATCGTTCGTTTTTTTCCAAAGCTGGGGTCTGCCATGTCGAAAGTGCTGGTCACCACCTATATGTTCCCGCCGATCCTGCTTGCCATTCCGTATTCCATGGTCATGGCAAGGCTGGGGCTGGTGAATACGAGAATCGGTCTGATGATCGTATATCTGTCATTCAGTGTCCCTTATGCCGTGTGGATGCTGGTGGGATTTTTCAAAACGGTGCCCATCGGGATTGAGGAGGCGGCCAGGGTGGACGGCGCAAATAAGCTGCAGACGTTTGTACAGATCGTACTTCCGCTGGTCATGCCGGGGATTGTGGCGACGGCGATTTATACGTTTATCAACGCATGGAATGAATTTTTGTATTCTTTGATTCTGATCAATAGTACGGATAAAATGACGGTTTCCGTGGCATTGAAATCCTTACAGGGAGCAGAAATTTTAAATTGGGGAGACATGATGGCGGCATCCGCCCTTGTGGTAGTCCCATCTGTGGTATTCTTTATGTTTATCCAGAATAAGATTGCAGGCGGAATGACCCAGGGCGCGGTCAAGTAGGCAATCAATTTGCTATGCAAATTGGTTACAAAAAGGGAGGTAATGAAGATTGAAAACAATAGGATATGCAATTGTAGGAACCGGTTATTTTGGCGCGGAGCTGGGAAGAATCATGCAGGAGCAGGAGGGAGCGAAAATTGCGGCAGTGCTTGATCCGGAAAACGGACAGTCTGCGGCGGACGAATTGGGCTGCGATGTGGAAACGGACCTGGATACATTATACAGCCGCAAGGATGTGGAGGCGGTCATTGTGGCAACACCCAACTATTTACATAAAGAGCCCGTGATCAAGGCGGCAGAGCACGGCGTCCACGTCTTTTGTGAAAAACCGATCGCGCTTTCTTATTCGGACTGCGACGAGATGGTGAGGGCGTGTCAGGAACATGGAGTGGTCTTTATGGCTGGGCATGTGATGAATTTTTTCCGGGGCGTCCGTTATGCAAAGGAACTGATCAACAAAGGAGCCATCGGAAAAGTCCTTTACTGCCATTCCGCGCGGAACGGCTGGGAGGAACAGCAGCCGGATATCTCCTGGAAGAAGATCCGGGAAAAATCAGGAGGGCATCTGTACCATCACATCCACGAGCTGGACTGCGTGCAGTTTTTGATGGGCGGAATGCCCGAGGAAGTGACCATGACGGGCGGAAATGTCGTACATCAGGGGGAAGCGTTTGGGGATGAGGATGATATGCTGTTTGTGAACATGCAGTTTTCGGATCAGCGCTTTGCAATATTGGAATGGGGCTCCGCGTTCCATTGGGCGGAGCACTATGTTCTGATCCAGGGAACAGAAGGCGCCATTAAGATTGACATGTGCAATTGCGGGGGAACCGTAAAAATCGGAGGTAAGGAAGAGCATTTTCTTGTGCATGAGTCGCAGGAGGAGGACGACGACCGGACAAGGATTTACCACGGCACAGAGATGGACGGCGCGATCATGTACGGCAGACCGGGAAAGAAGCCGCCCATGTGGCTGCACAGTATTATGAAAAATGAAATGAAATACCTCAACGGGATTCTCCACGGCAATGAAGTGGACGACGAGTTTAAGCCTCTGCTGACAGGCGAAGCGGCGAGGGCTGCCATTGCCACGGCGGACGCATGCACGAAATCCAGATTTGAGGATCGGAAGGTGAAGCTGAGCGAGATCCTTGGATAGGGCAGATGGGGGCGGGAATCGATTATGTGAAAGTCGGTTTTCTGTATAAAAGGGCGTGTCAGATAATCTATGTAAGTAAATTGTCTGAATATTCGCATTGACTGCTTGATTATCTGACACTCTCCACAAACGGTTGAAAAATAAAGTTCGAGAATTAGCAATCACCTCCTCCATCCATACATTGTAAACATTTTAGGATAAATAATCGTTGATTTATACGAGATTTATTTGATGGTATAATCATTCTTAGGATTGCCTGGATGCGTTACAGTTCTCGGCCGGTCAGGCCGTGAACTGTAACGATTGATGACTGGGAGCTTCGGGAACCGGAAGATTTCTATGGAAAAGCCACCGCTTAGTTGCTATAATGTATTTAATAATCTAAGGCAGGGGATAGTTTAAGGATGATGGAAGGAGCGTGGAAAGAGATGGAGATGCGAAAGAAAAAACTTCCGATAGGGATTGAAAATTTTGAAGAAATCAGGAAAGAAGATTTTTACTATATAGATAAAACAGGGCTTATTATCGAATTACTTCATAACTGGGGAGCGGTGAATCTATTCACTCGTCCCAGGAGATTTGGGAAATCGTTGAATATGAGCATGCTGGAACACTTTTTCTCATTGGATGGAGATAAGAGTATTTTTAATGGGCTTAAAATTTCAAAAGAGACTGCGCTTTGTGAAGAATATATGGGGAAATATCCGGTTGTATCCATTTCCCTGAAAGGGATGGATGCGCTTAATTTTGAAAGGGCATTTCGGATGGGAGCCCGGGCTGTGAGACGGACAGCGGGGGAAGTACAGTATCTTTTGGAGAGTGATAAGTTAAGTGAGAGTGACAAATTGGAATATCAGAGCCTTCTGGACAGCAATATGGACGAATCTACATTTTGTGACAGCCTGAGAATCTTGTCAGAAATGTTGGAAAAACATCATAATACAAAAGTTATCCTGTTGATTGATGAATATGATGTTCCGTTGGCAAAAGCCCATGCGAATGGATACTACGATCAGATGATCTCCCTGATCCGAAGTCTGCTGGGAGAGGCACTCAAAACAAACAACAGTCTGAAATTAGCGGTGCTGACAGGATGCCTTCGGATTTCAAAGGAGAGTATTTTTACCGGACTGAATAATCTGAAGGTACGTTCTGTTACCGATGTACGGTTTGATGAGTATTTTGGATTTACGGATACGGAAGTAAAAACGCTTTTAGAGTATTATGGATATCCTGATAGTTATGATGTAGCGAAGAAATGGTATGACGGATACCATTTCGGCAATGTAGATGTATATTGTCCATGGGATGTATTAAATTATTGTGATTCATTATTGGATGATAAGGAAGCGCAGCCGGAGAATTACTGGATTAATACCAGCAGCAATGACGCTGTGAAGCGGTTTATTCAGGAATCAGCGAATTATGCGGCTAAACGAGAAATTGAAAGCCTGGTAGCAGGTGAGGTTATTACGAAGGAGATTCATCAGGAACTCACATATCCAGAGGTTTACCAGACGATAGATAATATCTGGAGCCTGCTTTTTACCACAGGTTATCTGACTCAGCGTGGGAAGGCAGAAGGAAGACAGATGAAGCTGGCAATTCCTAATTTGGAGATCCGGGATATTTACGTGACCCAGATCATGGAATTTTTTAAAGAAAATGTCCGGGAAGACGGGGATACGCTGAACCGTTTCTGTGATGCCTTGCGGAATGAAGATACAGAGAATGTAGAAAAGATTTTCACAGAATATTTAAGGAAAACCATCAGTATCCGGGATACAGCTGTAAAGAAAGAAATGAAGGAGAACTTTCCCACAGGGAAAGCGACCACTAAGGGGACTAAAGGACAGTCCCCAAGTGTCTGCTTTTATCATGGAGTTTTGCTTGGAATTTTGGGAGTGAAAACCCGGTGGGGGATTTCTTCCAACCGGGAAATGGGAGAGGGCTATGCGGATATCCTTGTGGAACCGGATACCGGAGATATAGGGATTATCATAGAGGTGAAATATGCACATGACGGAGACCTGGACGGGGCATGTAAGGAGGCATTAAAGCAGATAGAATATACAAAGTATGAGGATAGCCTTGAAGACGATGGGATAGAGAATATCCTCAAATACGGGATTGCATGTTATAAAAAGCGGTGCAGGGTTATGCTCGCAGAAAAGTAATAGAGTGGTCTCGGAAACAAATGAATAAAAGCTGAAATTTCAGGCAAAAAGTGTTGGCTTGCAAAAAGTGAGAGTTATGTGAGGAATCGTGCCGGAAGCTGATACGAATATTTTAGTGGAAGGTGAAGCTGAGCGAGATCATCGGATAGGGATAAGAGTATTTTTAATGGGATATTGGCTTACTTATGAATTGAGTCAACGTAAAAAGAATACCTGTAGTTCTGCACGCTGGCCAGCTTCCAGACAATGCTTGTATTAATTAAGTTGATAAGGCACATAGTAGTAAATACGATGACTGAGTATATGGTAAACGTGTATTCATCAAGGCTGATGTGAATAATATTCTATACTCAGTCATTGAATTTAGATGACTGAGGTGCTATAATATGGGAAAAGGAAGAGAATCAGAGAAAGGAGAAAAAGAAATGAATGCATGTGCAATGAAATCTGGTTTACCATTTGTTACTAATGCGGTATTGTCTAGAACTCCTGCATCGGAAGATAATAAGAAGATGACAGAGTTTATCAATTCTCATGAGTTCTCCTTTGATATTGATCCTGCCGGAAAATTAATTAGTGTTGTAACGAATAAAGGTAATTAGAATGGAAATTAAAAAATACACAAGAGAATTTGAAAATTTAAAGAATCATTTCGAATGTGGGAATATTATGATTGACAATTTTCTGAAAAATGGAGATGCTCTGGATGAAAACCAGGGCATTACTTATGTGATGCTGTCTGATAAAAAAGATTTTATAATCGGTTACTATAATATTGAAGTCGGCTGTGTGGATTAGATAGAAATAGTTGGTAATCATAGAATATATAAACCTATGGGTGGTACTGTTAATATTAATTACTCAAACTTCGCACATAGATTTAACCTATGCACCTTGAAAATTCAATACCTGGCAGTTATTCAGTTATCTTAATTCCTCTGCTATGCTGCTTGAAGCTGTGTCCT
>CAJSZT010000004.1:0-269209 GCA_910573785.1 Lachnospiraceae bacterium
CAGACTGGGTGAAGTGCATGACGGCTGGGTGTTTATAGGCAAAAAAAAAGCGGAACGTGTCATAGAGAAGGCAGACACGTTCCATCAGGAACTTTGGGAATGCGCATTCAAACTGAAGCAGGGCCTGTTCCGGGAAAGGAATAAGATTATAGATTAAAACGTAATTGGGCACTACACGCATAAGAGACCGAACCCCTTATATTTCAAAGGTTTCGGACTCTTCCATTGTATCAATGTCGAAACTTCCGCTAGTATAGCATTGCGTATATAATGGTGAATAATGTGTCTGATATTTTTGTCAGGACAAGGCGGAGGAAAGAGGCGATGCGGTGGCATCGTTGATTGACGACAACGCAGTGCTGGCAGAAATAGCAGGTGCAGTATTCACCGTTAATTACGCAATGCTGTACTAGGCTTAACAGACACAAGGTTGAAAGATGCGGGATCGAGAGATTTTCCATGCATGTGCTGCATTATACTCGCTAAAAGATAAAAATTTTGCAGATGATTCTCGAACTTTCTAAGAATAGGAATTACCATGAATTTGTATGAACGACCGATGACCAAGGAGGTATATAAATAAAATGAAATTAGGAATCGTAATTTGCGAGCCTATTTTTCATAAGTTGTTATATCTCTATAAATGTTGTTAAAGCATTATAAATCAAGGGTTCCCACGAAATCAGACTCATATATAAATTGTTATAAATTCATATATCATAGAAAATTGGCACTCGGTGGCATGCGGTAAAATCAAAAGAACAGATAGAAAAGAATATAGCAGAGGCCAAGGATTGCTCTAAATTAGCATCAATAAGAATAAGAAAGCCGGCAGGAGAGGATGTAGTTCCAGACCTGCCGACTGTTTTATTTTGTCTCTTTATTTTGACAATCACGTTCAATGGTTTCATTGATGGCACGATTGATAAACTGAGTGGCACTTTCATCCATGCTGGCAGCATGCTCTTGTACCTCAGTTCGGTGTTTAGGTGTCATACGCACTTTTACTTCTACAAATTTACTATTATATCTTGCATTAGCTTCTCTACGAGCCTGAGTCAATTTACGACCAGGCTTTTTGTTTATCGGCTTTAGCCGGTTGAGTACGACGGAGTTTTTCGTGTTCCGAAAAATGGAGGCGTGCGAAACAAAAAACCACCTGCTATGCGGGTGGTGTAGCAAGTGCTTATAGCACAAAAATCACCTTTCCGTTATGATAGAGTTGTTCAAGCTACTACATAACGAAAGGAAAGGTGATTTTTATGGCTAACAAGACAAATAGTATGGCACATACGAAATGGATGTGTAAGTATCACATTGTCTTTACTCCCAAGTATAGACGAAAAGCAATTTATAATCAATACAAAGTAAGTATACGTGACATTATAAAACAACTCTGCGCATATAAAGGCGTGGAGATTATCGAAGGACATCTGATGCCCGACCATATCCATATGCTGGTAAGTATACCGCCCAAGTATAGCGTGTCGAGCTTTATGGGGTACCTGAAAGGAAAAAGTGCCCTGATGATATTCGACAAGCACGCAAACCTAAAGTACAAATACGGAAACCGTCATTTTTGGGCGGAGGGATATTACGTGAGCACAGTCGGTCTGAACGAGGCAACGATAAAGAAGTATATCCAGGATCAGGAGAAGAGTGACATTATGCAGGACAAGTTGAGCGTGAAGGAATATGAGGACCCCTTCAAGGGGGAGCCGGTATTACAAATGCCCTTTGAAGGGCGGCGACGAGTCAAGGGCGTAGTGGCTTGAACGAAGTGAAAGCCAGCGTCTTTAGGCGCTGGCCAGTAACAAAGGCTTATAGCCGCAGAGCAAACCACCCGTTTGATGGGTGGTTATGATTTTTCTTCGCTCATTATAAAGTACCCTCCATCGCCGCAAGGCGCATTATTCCAGTTACAAATTGTACCAAATCGCTGGCGCGATGGCCAGAGTGTTGTTTTTCAGATTAAAAGAGCATTCGATTTGCAGATTATTTTTTTCTAAAAGGAGCTCCGTATAGACTTTTCATCACATTATTTGAACATGGTTCTGCACATTATCCGAAACTGAAAATACCCCTATGCAAATTAATTGCGCAGGGGTATCTCTTCCCAGAGAGGTCAGAATGGAAGCTCCTCTTCTTCTGTCAGTGGTTCAGGATATTTATATTGCAGGTACGCATACAGCAAGCCTCTCTCTTTCAAGAAATCTACCAAGGTGAGGATCTCGCAGCCCAGAAAGGTCTGCGCCTCCCGGAGAAATTCTTTTGTCTCATCAAAGGAGCCGTGGTCAGAGCGTCTGTCCGTATAAAAATCGAACAGCTCCCTGCCCGAAGGCCCCTGTACGTCCAGAGGTTCTATGACGGTGGTCCACTGTGCCGCCCGGTGCCATTCAATGAAGTCAAAGAGTGTACCGTCTTCATGGACCACCCGCTCNGGATTTTCATAGGGACTGTTCCCGGCCTCCACCCAGGAACGCAGTTCCCCAAGTTCCAGCCAGTCAAGGGTTCCGGCGTAAATATCCTCTACAGCCTGAAGTTCTCGCTGCAGGGACTTCCTTTTTTTGCTGTCCATAACACGCACCCCCTATCCCAGTTCACAATCGTTTATGGCCTGCATGACCGTATCGGCATCTACCAGATTCCGTTTCCTTGCCTGCGCGCACAGCAGGCTCTGGCTACAGAGGCGGTTCATCACACGGGGCGTGCCGTCCGAAGCGTTCAGGAGGGCCTCAGTGGCAGCCTCGTCAAAGACGGCGTGGCTGCATCCCGCCCCTTGGAGTTTTGCCTGGATGAAGGCCCGCCCCTCTTCTTTGGTCATGCCCTCCATATGGAAGTTCATCACCAGCCTCTGGCGCAGGGGCTCGTGGACGGACAGACGCAGGGTGTTGTTCAACTGGCCCAGGCCGCACAAAAGGACCACGGCCCGGTCCCTGGAGTCCATCTCAAAATTGAACAGGAGCTTTAAGTCGTTCAGGATGGCGTTGCCCACATAGTTCGCCTCATCAATGATGATGACGGGAGTCTTTTTCTTTTCCAGGCACAGGCGGCTGACCTCATCCTGTATGGCGCGGAAGTTGTCGGGCTTGCGGAAGGAAGGCTGCCCGCCCAGGGCCTCTACGAGGCTGCGGTAGAAATCCGACACCGTGAGTGTGGAGAGGCAGGAATAGGCCACCTTGTAAAGGGAAGGGTTAAGGGATGCGGCCCAGTTCCTGACGGCGGTAGTCTTGCCTCGCCCTGGACCGCCCGTAAGCAGGCCGAAGCCCCTTGTCTTAGCCAGGTAGGAAAGGCGGAAGAGGGCTTCCCGGTACTGGGCTGTCTCCACCAGGATTTCTTTCGAATTCTTCAGGAACGGGTTGAATTCCAGCCCGAAACGTGAAACATCCATCATCCCTCACCCCCTTCGGAAAGGAGGAGTTTCTCCCGCTTTACGCAGGCGTTCTCCCGCTTGTTTAAGAGCCTTACCGGGGCCAGCGTGCCGTCCGCCTCTGCCACATAGACCTCTTCCATGTCCGGCGAGCAGCGCAGCCTGATCCTCTGCCTGGCAAAGCGCATATCGACTTCATACTCCACGTTCCCGATCGTGACCACGCTGTCGGCGGAGACCCTGCGTTCCAGCTCCAGGAGGAAATCCGTCTTAAGCTTTTCTTCCGGAAGGCGGCGTACCTTGTCCTGCTCGGAAAAGAAACGTTCCTGCGGGGATTTCTCCTTAAGGGAGGAATGGACGGAAAGGTTGTAGTCCCGGACATAGGAGCACAGGCTCCCGGAAAGGGCCTCCAGGGAAGAGAAATCCCGCATGTCCAGGGAGGCCATCCACTGGTCCTTCATGGTGCGGAACCACCGCTCCACTTTGGCCTTGGCTGTCGGGGTATAGGGTTTACAGTAATGAATTGTGGTACCGATACGGGCAGCCAGCAGCTCCATCTGTTTGTTCTTATAGGCGCTTCCGTTATCGAAATTGAATACCCTTGGCACGCCGTACTTTGCCACGGCGCTTTTCATCACTGACATGAGGTTCACGAAGGTGTCTTCGAAGAACACGCCTGCCCCGGTGACAAGGCGGCTGGCGTCATCGATCAGGGCGATCACGTACACCCGGCGCTTCCTGCCGTCCGCTGTCTTAAGGTATGGCCCAACGCTGGAATCCCCGCACCAGACCTCGTTGATATGGGGACGTTCATAGCGCCGCATGTCTTGGGCAGGCACGTTCCCCGCTTCCAGGGCAAGCCGGTTCACATACCGGTTCACGGTGGACTCGGAGACTTCGCCGCCTTTGATACTGCCGTCCGCTTTTAACTGCCGGAAGATGGCAGCTGCGCCCATGCGGGGATAGTGTCTTTTCAAGTATGCGATTTTTTCTTTCAGGTCATCGTCGAGCTTCCTTGGCTTGCCGCAGTCGTTCCTCCCGGCAGGCAGGAGGGCATCAAATCCTCCTTTCTGATAGCTGAAATACCATTTGTACAGGGTCTTGGGCGCATAGTTCCTGATCTCCCCGTCTGGATGCAGCACCCCTTTCTGTGATGTTTTCTCCAGATAGTCCACCATGTTCCTGTACCCTTCCGGTAGGCCGGGGATCAGCGGCGCGATGGCCGAATAACGCATCAGCGCGATGGCGTGTCTGTATTCTTGTTCCATTGATCTGAAACCTCCTTATGTTTTTAGGCCATCATAAGGGAATTGGGCATGGAAGTCACCCAAAGTTATGTAGGCGGCGCAAAAAGGAGATTCCTGGTATTTTTTATCTGCATGAACTGGCGCCCGAAGAGGCGGATGCAGGGCTGAGTGAGGGCATGGACAGGGGACAGCGGGAGTCTTTCGCTTAAGAGGCGCTGCCGCCAGAAACGGATATATAAGGACAGGATATAAAAGACCTGGCTTGGGGAGAGTTCCGGATTTGTGTCCATAACCTCCATGCCGTCCATCCCATTTTCATAGGAAGAAGCTATGGCGGCATGGTCTGAGAGGGGGACCTGGGAGTAGGGGACGATACCGGAAAGGAGGAGAGCATGGGTGGCATTGCAAAGGCTGCACTGTACCCTGCGTATGGCAAGGGGAATCTTCCCCATGGATGTCTTTACATAACGGGTATAGCCCCCATGCCCCACAAGACAGCCGCAGTGTCCGCAGGAGCATTCCAGCTGGCAGGTCTGGATGGAATCCATGGCGGTATCATAAAGCTTCTGTGAAATTTCGTTGCATTCCTGTGTGATTACTGTTATCATATCTTTTGTCTATGGCGGATCCGTCCGCCATGATGTGTGAGGGCAGGGGCACAAACTTTGGTCGGTGAGGGTTCCTGTCCTTTTTCATGTGTACCAGATAGAAGAATAACACAAAAGGTATGGAGATGAAATAATCTGACGGAAAATACATCAGATTAAAATATCCCATACCTTATTTTATTTGAAGAAAAACTGGGGGTTTTGGTTCAGATAAACTAACGAATAACAGTGATGGCAAGGTATGTAAACTGGAAAGGGGAGCGTAAACAGAAGTGTAAGCGTGGATTTGCTACAAAACGTGAAGCGCAGGAGTGGGAACGGAAGTTCCAGTTACAAAATTCTGCTGACCTTGATATGGACTTTGAAGCCTTTACGGAGCTTTATACGAATGATGTCAAGAACCGACTGAAAGAAAACACTTGGCTGACAAAGGAGCATATCATTCGGACGAAGATTCTCCCATACTTCGGAAAAATGAAGATTAGCGGGATTGGTACAAAGGAAATCATTGCATGGCAGAATGAGCTGCTTGCCTACCGTGATGAAAAGCGCAATCCCTATTCGCAGACGTATCTGAAAACTGTCCACAACCAGCTTTCCGCTATCTTCAACCATGCGGTGCGTTATTATGACCTCCGCTCCAACCCTGCGGCAAAAGCGGGGAACATGGGGAGCGAGGAACACAAGGAAATGCTGTTCTGGACGAAAGAGGAATATAAGAAGTTTGCGGATGAAATGATGGACAAGCCAGTTTCCTATTATGCGTTCCAGATGCTTTACTGGTGTGGAATCCGAGAGGGAGAATTATTAGCCTTGACCGCCGCTGATTTCAATTTTGATAAAGAAACGGTCACGATTAACAAATCCTATCAACGCCTGCATGGGGAGGATGTGATTACTTCTCCGAAAACGAAAAAGAGCAACCGCACAATTAAAATGCCGAAGTTTCTCTGTGAGGAAATGCAGGAGTATATCAGTATGCTGTATGGTTTAAAGAAAAAAGACCGTATCTTTACAATAACAAAGAGCTATCTCCATCACGAGATGGACAGGGGCGCAAGAGCCGCAGGCGTAAAGCGCATCAGGATTCATGATTTACGCCATAGCCACATCAGTTTATTGATTGACATGGGGTTCTCGGCGGTGGCGATTGCCGACCGTGTGGGGCATGAGAGCATAGAAATCACTTACCGCTATGCACACCTGTTTCCGTCAAAGCAGGCAGAAATGGCGGACAGGCTTGATGATTTAGGAAAGGGGGATTTTTGATATGTCGGCAAAGAATTTAGACAACTGCAACCGTTGGAGAAATAAGACTGTCGCCTTTCGGGTATCTCCCGAAGAAAGTGAGCGGATTGACAAAGCGGTGCGGCTTTCGGGGCTTACCAAGCAGGACTATATCATAAGGCGGCTCTTATGCCAAGACGTGGTTGTGCAGGGAAATCCGAGGGTGTATAAGGCTCTCCGCAATGAGCTTACCGACGTCCTTGCAGAATTGCAGAGGATTGAAGCGGGCGGGGGCGTAAATGAAGAACTGATTGACATAATCGAACTGATTGGCGTTATCCTCGGCGGTCTGAAAGGAGAAAGTGAAGATGGCGAATAAAAAAGAAACGGCTGCCCCGAATGTATCTGTTGGCGCAGATACAGGGAAACCGCTCCATAAATGTACTGTCCATAGTATAGCCGACTGCAATGAAAATATCAATAGTTTTGAGGAAATGCAGAGGGAAATGCTGCGGCAGCTAGACCCGTCCTATCTGAAAACCGTATCAATGGAAACGCTTTATGATACGGTATTTGATATACAGCCGCCACTGATTGACGGTCTGCTCCAAAGGGGAACCTATCTTTTTGTAGGCTCTCCGAAAGTGGGCAAAAGTTTTATGATGGCACAGCTCGCCTACCATATCAGCACAGGAATGCCGTTGTGGGAATACAAGGTGCGGAAAGCGACAGTTTTATATTTTGCGCTTGAAGATGATTACCCACGTTTGCAGAAACGGTTGTTCCAGATGTTCGGTGCAGAAGAAACAGGCAACCTCTATTTCGCTACTGAATGTAAAACGGTAAATGGAGGATTGGAAGAACAAATCAGGGGTTTTATGAGGGAACATCCCCATACAGGCTTGATTATCATAGATACTTTAAAACGTGTGCGTGAGGTCGGCGGGGCAGATTACAGTTACGCAAGCGACTATGATATTGTGGCAAGGCTCAAAGCGTTGGCAGACAGTTACAAAGTTACGATGCTCATCGTCCATCACACCCGAAAGCAGAAAGCGGAAGATATTTTTGATATGATTTCGGGAACAAACGGATTGATGGGTGCGGCTGATGGGGCGTTTGTTCTCAGCAAGGAAAAGAGAATTTCCAATAATGCCACGCTTGACGTGGCAGGCAGAGACCAGCAGGATATGAAAGTCCATCTTGTGAGAGATACCGAGCGTCTGGTGTGGAATTTTGAAAAATCGGAAACAGAGCTGTGGAAAGAGCCGCCTGAGCCGTTACTTGAAAAAATTGCAGCTACTCTTTTTTCGGAGAGTGACAGATGGGAGGGGACAGCTTCAGAACTTTGCGAAAGGCTCGGCGTGGATATAAAACCGAATGTGCTTTCCTTAAGGCTTAGTATTAATGCAAGCAGGCTGTTCCGTGATTACGGTATCCGCTATCAGAACAGCCGTACCCACAATGGCAGAAAAGTTTCGCTTTGGAAAGAAAACGATGAAGCGGTGTGACAAACGGTGTCAAAGGTGTCAATGTTTTGAGAGCGGGGGAGGTATCTTAAACATTGTCACCACCGTCACACATTGACACCGTTTGAAGTTTGGCGGAGAGTGCAGAGAGTGCCTTTTCAAAGGCCGCCCTGTCTCGTCTGCCGACTCGGTCGGTTCGCAGCTTGTGTGCCACTGGCACACGCTCACCCCTCGGAGAGCGCAAAACCTGCTTGCAGGTTGCATTTTTGTTGGCGTAGCCGACAAAAGTGCTTTTGCGTTACTTTCGGTTACTTTCGGGAAAGTAACAAAGCCTACCAGCCGAAAAGAAAGGGCGTGATTTTATAAGACGGACGATTAGCGCAATGGTGGGGAAAGGCTCGGTCAACCATAACAGCCGCAAATTTAAGGCTGAAAATGTGGATGCTGAACGCTCTTACCTCAATGTAGATTACTGTAATGAGAATATCAAGAAAGTGTATCATAAGCTATTTGATGAAGCGTTGCAAAGATATAATGAAAAGCAGACGAGGGCAGACCGCCGCATTGCTGACTATTACGAGAAGATACGGAACTCAAAGCAGGAAAAGCCGTTCCATGAGCTGATTTTGCAGATTGGGGATAAGGAAAATATGAGTGCAGGAAGTGAGAACGGACAGCTTGCAAGGCAGATTTTAGATGAATATTATCATGGATTTCAAAAGCGAAACCCTAACCTTTATGTATTTTCCGCTCATATCCATATGGATGAAGCAACGCCGCATCTGCACATTGACTTTGTCCCGTTCAAGACTGGCAGCAAGCGTGGGCTTGATACAAGGGTATCTTTGAAACAGGCGTTGGCGGCGCAGGGATTCAAGGGCGGCTCCTGTGGAGATACGGAGTGGAGCCAGTGGGTACAGTCCGAAAAAGAAAACCTTGCCGCTGTGATGGGGCTGCATGGCATTGAATGGGAGCATAAGGGGACACATGAGAAACATTTATCTGTCCTTGATTATAAAAAGCAGGAGCGGGAAAAAGAGGTCATCCAGCTTGAGGGGCAGATTTCGGAGAAAAAAGAGGAATTTCAAGTATTGTCGGATAGGGTGGAGAATTACGACAAAGGCATGGAAAATCTAAAAACTCTAGAACAGGTGCTTGACACTTCTCCAGAGTACCAGTTGCCAGAGCCGCAGGGGTTCATGTCTGCAAAGTCCTATAAGAATAAAGTGGCAGAGCCTTTGGTGCAAAAGCTGAAATCGCTTGTTAAAACAGCTCTTATAAGGTGCTTTGAAGCGTGGGACAGCTACTATCGGCTGAATGTTACAAACAGCAATCTCCACCGTGAGAATGACGGATTAAGGAGAACCAATGAGAAACTGGCAGGGGAAAATGAAAACCTCCGTGCGAAAAACAGAGATTATAAGCTGCTCCGCAAGGCATTTGGAAGTAAGCAGATGGACAGTCTTTTGGAGCAGGCAAAAACGGCGCAGAAGTTGAAACAGCGAGGGAAACACTTAAAAAACAACAAAGAGGAAAGGTAGGAAGCATTATGGAAAACAGGATTTATGAAGAAAATAACGGTTTTTGGTATGCAAGGCAAGGTGACTATTACCTCCCAGAGCTTGCATTACCTCCCGAAGAAGAAAAGCCGATAGGTATATGGGGACAGCGGCATTTGCGGTATTTGAAAGAGTACAAGCAGCTTGTATATCTCAATCTGCTGACAAGCGGCAGGCTGAATGAATATTTGGCAAGTGTGGATGAACAGGCAGAAGATATGTTTTCTCGGCTGGTAAAAGAATATGCCGAAAAGCAGGGGGTGACGGAACAGTTAGAGGAAGAAAATCAGATTTTATGGGTTCAAAAAATGAATAATATTCGGGCTTGTGTGAGGGAGGTTGTGGACAGCGAGTTTATCTATTCGTAGTGATAAGTGGCACTCCTACAATATGTGGGAGTGCCGTTCGATTAAGCAAAAGCAGTTCGGGGAATTGAAAAATCTTATGAATTCATGTATACTGAAAAAAATTAGACTGTGAAATCGGGATTTTTTGGAGGTAAGATAAAGATGAGCGAAATTGTATTTTTAAGATGTGATGGAAATAACAAAGATTTTATAGAGAATTGCAGGTTACTTGACGAGGATTTAGATTTGCGAGTTGGAAAAATGATTAAACGAGATAAGTATGCTCAATATAACCTAATTGATAAAATAAACGAAGCGATAGTTGTTTATCGAGGCAATAATCCGATTGGTGGTGGTTCGATACGTCCTTATGATGAAAATACAGTAGAGCTAAAAAGAGTGTTTGTCATACCAACTGAACAAGGAAAGGGCATAGGAACAGAGTTGGTTTCTAAACTAATAGAGTGGGCGAAAGAACTGGGATATAAGAAAATGATTTTGGAAACAGGAGAACTTTTAGCGGAATCCTGTCATGTATATTTAAAGTTAGGATTTAAGCAAATTCCTAATTATGGTGCGTATGTAGATATGCCAGAATCTCTTTGTATGGGAAAAGAATTGTAAATCGAAACAGACAAATAAGAAAATTTCTCGCTATGTTGCATACAAAGAAAAATTAGGATTGGGGAAAATAATGATATGAAGATAATAAACAAAGATATAGATAGTGGAAAACCCTTTGACTGGGGGAAAACCTCTTTCGATTATGCGAAATTCCGTGACATTTATCCACAAGAGTTTTATCAAAGAATTGTTGACCGTAAATTATGCTTGGACGGACAATCTGTCCTTGATATTGGAACAGGAACAGGGGTTCTTCCTAGAAATATGTATCAGTATGGGGCGAAGTGGACGGCTGCGGATATTTCAGAAAATCAAATTAAACAAGCGAAAATTCTCTCAAAGGGTATGGATATAGATTATCATGTTATATCAACAGAGGATATAAGTTTTTCGGATAACTCTTTTGATGTAATTACAGCATGCCAGTGCTTTTGGTATTTCGACCATGAGACTGTTATGCCTAAGTTTCATCGTATGCTGAAACAAGGGGGAAGTATTCTTGTTTTATATATGGCATGGCTGCCATTTGAGGATGAGATTGCAGGAGCCAGTGAAAAACTCGTTTTAAAATATAATCCAAATTGGAGCGGCGCAGGGGAAACGAAACATCCGATAGACATACCAGATTGTTATAAAGAAAACTTTGCGCTTGTATATCATGAAGAATTTACTCTAAGAATACCGTTTACCCGTGAAAGCTGGAATGGAAGAATGAAGGCTTGCCGTGGAATCGGAGCTTCGCTTACCGAGAAAGAAATTTCGATGTGGGAACAAGAGCATATGCAGCTCCTTAAACAAATTGCACCGAAAGAATTTGATATTTTACATTTTGCTGCTATTGCAGAGCTTAAAAAGCATTAAAATCCGTTTGATGAATTGAATATGTGAGGTTTTACATAGACATGGATTAAAAAAATTCGAGAAATTAGAAAAAATGAATATTCAGTATTATCTGATTTTCTGTATGAAGCAATTTTTATTCCAGAGGGCATGGACAAGCCGCCAAAATCCATTATTGAACAGCCAGAGCTGTAAGTATATATTAAGGATTTTGGGAAATAAGATGATTGGTGCTTCGTTGCGGAAATAAAAGGGAAGATTGTAGGCGCAGTATGGGTGCGTATTATGAATGATTACGGGCATATTGATAATGAAACGCCCTCATTTGCTATTTCACTATATGAGGAATATAGGAATATGGGCATTGGTACAGCACTTATGAGAGATATGCTTGAATTTTTAAAAGATAAAGGCTATAAACGGACATCCCTTTCTGTACAGAAGGTAAATTATGCGGTTCGTATGTATCAGAAAGTGGGTTTTGAAGTTATTGACGAAAATGAAGAAGAATATATCATGGTTTGTCGGTTGTAGTGTGATGAGGAGGGCATGTGTAAATGGCTGATAATTTAGATGAAAAAACAGTAAAGGAAGTCTTAAAAAAGATTATTGAGAATAATAACAATATTCCGTATAAGGCTAAAGCGGAGATAAAAGCGATAATAGAATTGGAACACAATCCAGAAAAATTGCTGCAAGAGTGCCTGTTATATATGCTGTCATATAAGGGATAATCTGTGCTAAAGAAAGTGGTTGGAGATAATGAAAAATATGAAAATAGATGCCAATGGAACAGAAATCAGAGTAATGGGTGATGTCGTAAATGAAGAAGCTTATATTTCTTTAACGGATATTGCCAAATATAAAAATCCAGACAATGCTTTTATCGTGGTTGCGAACTGGATGCGTAATCATTCCACAATTTCATTTTTGGGTTTGTGGGAGCAGATTCATAATCCCAATTTTAAACCTATCGAATTCGATAGGTTTAAAGCGGAGTCGGGAGATAATGCATTTACATTGACACCGCAACAGTGGATAAAAGCAACAGACGCAATTGGTATCGTATCGAAATCAGGACGATACGGCGGTACATATGCCCATACAGATATAGCCTTCGAGTTTGCGTCTTGGATTTCACCAGAATTTAAACTCTATATTATCAAGGATTATCAGCGGTTAAAGAAAGATGAAGCAAACCGATTAGCGATTGGTTGGGATGCTAAGAGGGAACTTTCAAAAATAAATTATCGTATTCATACAGATGCGGTAAAAGAATTTTTGATAACACCAACATTATCCTCGCAGGAGATGGCATATACATACGCTTCAGAAGCAGATATTTTGAATATGGCTTTGTTTGGCAAGACGGCGGCACAATGGAGAAACGAAAAGGGAATAAGCGGAAAAACACCTAATATCAGAGATTTTGCTTCGGCAGAGGAATTAGTTGTACTTATCAATCTGGAAGATACGAATGCTGATTTGATAAGGCAGGAAGTGCCTAAAATCGAGAGGTTAAAAATACTAAGAGAAAAGGCATATCGGCAACTTGAAATTTTAAGAAAAAATAAAGATACTATTGAAACATTGAAGAAAAATCTTGTTGAAGATGTGACAAAAGAAAATTGATTTTTTAATAATCGTAAAAAATAGTAATTAAGAAATATGTATGATAAAATTTTTGAAGCAAAAGAGGAGATGATAATAACTATGGGATTTGATTTTACAGTTGCGATTGTTCCTAATAACACAAGTTTGGAACGAGAAATGAATTATATTAAATCAGCATTGTTGTATGCTGATAAAGTGACGCTTATAAGCCCTTTGGCGTATATGTTTAATAGATTGACTGACAAGGGCAACAGTCTTAATGAAAGAACAGTAATAAAATTAATCGAGCAAATTTTACCACTTGCGAAATTAAATGATACTAGTTTTTATGAAGAAACTTATCCCGTTATCAAAGAATTTTCTAACATTATACATAGCAAGAGATACAAATCAATTCCTTA
This sequence comes from Lachnospiraceae bacterium, assembly GCA_910573785.1. Lineage (GTDB taxonomy): Bacteria > Bacillota > Clostridia > Lachnospirales > Lachnospiraceae > Schaedlerella. Next base: position 13,307 of record CAJSZT010000004.1, read on the forward strand.
TGTTAAAAAACTTGAAATTCAAAGACAATTACGCAGCTTTACAATGGAAATCTGCGAAGTGATGTTTTCGCTTGTTGGGGAACAACATGGAATTGAGTTGCAAACCTTAATTAATAAAGGGCAAGTTGAAATAGAAAAATTTAATCATTCATTAGGCGATTTGGATTTATGTGTTAAAGATTACTGTGATTTGCTTACAAAGTCAATACAATCCAGTTACCCATTATTTGATACACAATCCAATGATTTGATGAAAGCTGCCGTAGATAGTAGAATTGTTAATTTAAGTTCAATTGATAAACAGAAAATCACTCATGCTGGTTTAACTGATAATTACATTCAGAAACTTCCGTCTTTTTCAGAAGCATCAATGGATGAATTGATAGATATAAAAAATGAATTATCTAAACCATTGACAAGATTTCGGGGCAAGATGTTGGAATACTCTGAATCTATCCAATCTATGCCGTGGGATACTGATTTCGAAAGTGAGTGTGAACTTCTTTATAATAAAGAAGTTGTTCCTGCATTATTAGAAATTGAAGAGAGTACTAAGGATGGGAGTTTTATTAAAAATTTAGGAAGAAAGTTTTTAACAGATGAGGGTGTATGGAGGTCGACAGGAGGACTTGTGGTAAGTATTGCGGCAGGTGGTGTCATTTCTGCATTTAATAATGCTATTTCGTCTGATACAGCGATGTTGGTTACAGGTGGGACATATGCGGCGACCAAAATTGCATCAGCCTATGAAGAATATACAGCTAATAAAAGAGAAATTGAACGAAAAGATTTATATTTTTATTATAAGGCAGGGAGGTTGCTTGATAAGTAAGTGGTTATTATTTTAGTAAGTGATTTTGCTTACATCTTGAATTTTTAAGCAAAATCGCTTATAATTTAAGCCATAGCATATTGTTATTATCCGCAGTTACACAGCCAGTGTTATCAACAGCGATAACAAAATGATAACATTAGCTCATATAGGCAGGGTAATATGGATATATCAAATAATCAAAAGACATACATACTCGACAGAGAATAATACCTAAACAAAATTGATTAGCAAAAGTTGAGTTCGAATAGTAAGCAGAAAGCCGGGAAGCCGCATAAACAGCGGACTTTCCGGCGTTTTAGGTGGGGCGTGATATCTTTTTGATACCTATATTATTTATTCGTAAGCACGAAATAATCCGTATCTATGAATCCCCCATCATTTTTGATACAATAGCTCCAAATCAAGGAGGTATTGCCTATGAATGAAACAAACCTTACAAAAGAAGATTTCTGGATGAAGCGAATTCAGGATTTCCAAAAAAAGCGGATTGTCAAGAAAACAATGGTGTCAGGAAAATCAAGTCCCTCTGTCGACTCTCAGTTATTGGATCAGAAAACAAATGCAGAAGCCTTCCGAATTGGATCAAGGGATGGAACCAGTCTTTGCCAGACTCCCTTCTGAGTTAGAGGTTTCCTCCCAACCGTTGTCGGAGTATCCTCCCATAACGATCCATCTTCCAGGAAGCATCCGGATCGAGGTCAGCGCCGGCTGCCCGTATGAACTGATGGCCTCTTTGATCCATACACTAAGAAATTATGCTTGACCTGGCAGGCGGGACTACCGTATACCTGGCCTGCGGCAGTACGGATCTGCGTAAGAGCTATAACGGCCTGGCTGCGATCATAAAGTTAAAATTCCATCTGGATCCGTATTCCCGCTGCATGTTCGCCTTCTGTAACCGCAGACGGACATCCATCAAAATCCTTCAATGGGACGGATCCGGTTTCTGGATCCTGATGAAACGGCTTGACCGCAATTCATTCCGCTGGCCGGATACGCCGGATGAGTTGAAAAAAGTGACCTTAAAGGAAATTCATTGGTTATGCGATGGACTGTCCCTGAACCAAAAAGGCGCTTTTGAGGAACATCATCCGAAGATCACAATCTGATCCGCGCCGGTTTTCCTGTCAATTCGCAAAAAGCTGAAAATGCGGCAGTTTGAACTGAAACGGCAGAAAAGGAAAGAAAAACATAGGGGCAGGTGATATTGCCCCAATTGTGTTGAACTTGTAATTGGAAAGTGGGGAAAGTGGAAATGCCATATATTACAGTCGAAAGTGGAACATTATCGGATGAGCAAAAAGAACTGCTAATTAAGCGATTGACAGAAGTTTCTTCTGAGATTATGAAAGTACCACAGGAGTTTTTTGTTACCACAATTAAAGAGATATCTGATAAAAATTTTGGTATTGGTGGAAAAACGATTGATAAGGTTAAAGAAGAATATATAAAGAAACACCAATAGTTTACGGTATGTGAAATGAGAGGAATTGAGTATTATGAATGACCAAACGCAGGAAATGAGAGAATATATTAAATTTTGGACAAAATTTTCTCAAAAAGCAGAAGAAATTCTGCATGAATACAATAACTTGTCAGATGAAAATAAGAAGAAAGCTAGCACAGAAGCACAACAGATATTTATGGCTCGGGGAATTGCCGGAGTCATGGAATTTACCAGAAATATGGCGTTGAAAAATATTTAAAAGATGATCCAGAAACAAAATTTGTAAATTTATCATAAGTTATGTAGTATTGGCATAAAATTTTAATGGAAAGTTTTATTGACTTTTCTCTTTGTGCTTGTTAGAATGTAGGTGTAAAGAAAGTTTACCACTGACCGATATGTGGTATATAAATGGTCGGGTTGAAAGTTTACCGCTGACCAATATGCGGTATATAAGTGGTTGGGTCGAAAGTATAGTCCTTCGCCGCAAGGTGGGGGACTTTTTTCCGTAGTGTGGTTGGAACGAATGAAGAAAACAGGGTTTTATATTATAAAAGACAAGTTTTTTGAGGATATGTCTGATCCATATCTCAAAGGCAACAAGGCAGGAAATAGACCGCACTATTATTGCTTTGAAGATACAAGCAGAGGAATTTATTGGATGATACCCTTATCTAGTACAACGAATAATAAATAACTAGCCATATCACTTGTCTGATTTTCCAGCTACTGCGTTAGATTTTCTAGCCGTAGCCACCGCTACGCCGTCGAAAATCTGCCTTGTATCTGAAAAATCATCCTGCGCGATATAGCCAGATACTTATTATTCGTTGTACTAGCCAGATTGATAAATATAAGCGAATTGTAGAGAAGAAAGAGAAAGCAGGAAAGCCCTGTGATATTATCCATATTGTGAAATTGGATGATAGCAGGCAAAGCGCGTTTTTGATACAGGATATGTTTCCAATAACAGATGAGTACATAGAGCGAGAATATACCATAGCCGGAAATCATTTGATGCTGACAAGTGAGCATACTGCTAAAGAGATTGAACAGAAAGCAAAAAAGGTTATGGGTATGCTGAAGCGTGGTGTAAAATTTATGCCAACGCAGCCGAATGTGATAGCCATATTAGAAAAGTTGAAGCAGAGCAAATAGTTGTTCTTTAGGGGCGTTAATTACATGGTGCTAGCACCATGTAGATATGGCAGTCAAGGGGAAAATCTGTGATACCCGTATGATACCTGTTTGCTTTGAAACTGTAAATACGGCGTAAAATATGAATATTATAGCTATAAAAATCCTTAAAAAGCAATCAAATATTTAACAATTATGTTATGGTTGTGGGGAGTTCGAGTAACGGATAAAATCCCGGAAATGCTGATAAAATGGGCGTTTCCGGGATTGCTTTTTGCCTGTTGGCTCTAAAATGGCTCTATTTATTTGATGAATACTGGATTTGGGGTGGGTATCGTGATACCTGCAAGAAATCTAAAGAACTAATTGTCATTCATATATCTTCGTGTTACAATTAATAAGGAAAGCATCTGATTCATCGAACAAAAAAAGCAGGGGAAAACCTGCTTTGAATCTGATGATTTCCAATTGTACCAGATTGCGGAAATATTTTCTGACAATTCATTATGTAATTGCAATGTTTCGAGAAGCAATTCTTTGAATTGACAGAAAATTTTTCGATAATACTACGTTAGAGATAGTGTAACATAATAGGATAACGTACGCAAGCCATTGCGAAGCAATTTGGTACAATACATCTACGGAAAGTACCCATGACAGGGTGGTAGCCTCCCGAGTTTATGAAAACCGGCGTGCCGGAATACATAGGAAGGGAGGCGGCGCCGATGACAGCTTTTGAAATCATTTCGATTTTCATTGGAATATTAGCATTGCTGATGTCCTTTGGTAGCTTAATTGTTGCGTTGCTTGCCTTTCTCGATAAGAGAAACAACAAGCGAAAATAAAAATGCCTATCCTGTCTGATCCACAGGATAGGCGGTGTCCGTAAGGACAATCATTAACCTAAACTCGGAGCATCCACTTTGGAGTGGGTGCTTTCCCTTTGTATTGTTATAATACCATTAAATGTGAAATGTTTCAAGAGATTTCTGCTAAAATCTGTAGATATTGTTCAGTAAACTTTGATTTCGGCCTCATAATTGTCGGCTCTTTCCAACAAAGGACCGGTTGCGCCCATTGTAAAAGCTATATCACTGCTTCGGATAGACAATAGTTCCATTTCAATCTTCAGATTAAGAAAATCTAATATCTGTTGATTAAGCTGAATAACACCATTCTCTGAAATATTTATCCAACAGTATGCCCGTCCTTTGTATTTGACAAATTCGCCCTCTGCGGTCTGATAATTCAGTAAAGCCGGATTATCAGTAAGAATGTGCCCTAGCTTTGAAGGTTCTGACAACCCTTTTCTTGTCACACAAAAGCCGCCAGTGACCTTGCTTCCAGTAAAAAGATAGACTTTTCTCTCTGCTGTGGCGTTGTACTCTGTAAGAGCCTGTGTTGGGAGATGGATTGTCAAGTTATCTCGTATCAGCGATTTTCCGAAAATAAATTTACCGCCTTTATGAGGGGCGCTCCCCTTAAGGGAGGAATGGGCGGAAAGGTTGTAGTTGCGGACGTAGGCGCGCAGGCTTTCGGAAAGGGCCTCCAGGGAAGGAAAATCCCGCATATCCAGGGAGGCCATCCACGGGTTCTTCATGGTCCGGAACCACCTCTCTACCTTTGCCTTGTTATGTAAAGATTAACATAACAAGGCAAAGATCGAAGGGCAAGATTGACTTTTGGCCTTTGTTATACTTAACAATTTCTTGATGATAAATGCAAAAGAATGTGTTATCATAGATTCACTGCATACGTTTAAAAGAGCTTGGCTTTTGGAGAAAGATACAATGAGAAAACCTAAAATATTACTTTTTGATTTAGACGGCACTTTGTTAAGAAATGATAAAACCTTATCTGAATGTACTCTGGAAATATTATGCAAATGTAAAAAATGTGGGTATTTAATCGGCATTTCAACATCAAGGAGCGAACAAAATTGTTTGAGTTTTTTAAGAGAAATGAAGCCGGATATTCTTATTTCCAGCGGAGGGGCATTGGTACGGGTAAACGAAAAAATCATCTGTTCTTCTTCTTTTTCGGCAATAGAGACAGAAAACTTTATAGAGTCAGCAAGAAAAATATGCGGTATGGATTGTGAAATTACGGTTGACACATTAGAGGCACATTATTGGAATTATAAAACCGATCCAAAAGAGCAGGATAAAAGCTGGGGAGACAGCATATATACGGACTTTGCAGACTTTAAGCACGAAGCTTTGAAGATATGTGTTGAGGTACGCCATCCTAACTTGGCACAGAAATTGTGTGAACATTTCTCAGAGCTTGACAGCCAGCATTTTTCGGATGGCGACTGGTATAAGTTTACGAAAAGCGGGATTACAAAGGAAAAGGCAATATTAGCAGTATGTGAAACATGTCATGCAGATGTATCGGAAATTGCTGCTTTTGGAGATGATTATGCAGATATTGGTATGCTAAAGCTATGCGGCATTGGTGTTGCGATGGGTAATGCGGTACATGAGGTCAAAGACATTGCTAATGATATCACACTTTCAAATGAGGAGGATGGCGTAGCCGCTTATTTAGAAAAATGGATAATTTGAGGAATACATATGAACAGACAAAATATATCCTATTGCAAAAAATAAAGGAATTGTTTGAGAATGGTTGTTCGGGACATGATGACTGGCATAGCTTAAGAGTCTTAAATAATGCGGAGAAAATTGCAAAAACAGAAAAATGCGACGAATACATAGTGATGATTGCTGCATGATACAGATGATATAAAGATATTTGAAACAAGGGATTACGAAAATGCACGGCGTATTATGTTAAATTGCTTTTGATTAAAGATATGATGAATACCGATTGCGCAAAATCCATTGATTGGAAAAGGGATGAGTATATGCGTGGATTTTTAAAAGAATTTAATGATGAATGGAATGGATAATACGGAAGGGCGGTATATATGATTAGGGAAATCTTGAAGGATGATTTAGACGGTTTATTAAGACTATATATGCAGTTACACAATAATCCCATGCCGGAAAAGACCGTTGAACTATTACAGATTTGGGACAATATTTTTCAGGATAAAAATCATCATGTGATTGTCGCTGAAGAAAATGGGGAAATCGTATCTTCCTGTGTCTGTGTCATCATTCCCAACCTGACTCGCAACCAGCAGCCGTATGCTTTTATTGAAAATGTGATAACTGATGAAAAGTTCAGAAAAAGAGGACTGGCAACGCAGTGCTTAGATTACGCAAAAGAGATTGCCATAAAAGAAAACTGCTATAAAATGATGCTGCTCACAGGCTCTAAGAAAAAAAGTACATTGGATTTTTACAGAAAGGCAGGGTACAATAGTGACGATAAAACAGCATTTATTCAATGGATATAGCGTGGCAGGGGAAATGCGTGACTTTTATGAGGTGGGTTGGATGCTCAAAGAGCATCCAACCGTACAGGTGGAAAAATTTCGTGCAAAAGGTTGGCGCAAACGAGATGTTTATCGGTATAAACGGAATGAGGCAACACTTGGTGGCTGTCAAGTGCGGTAAACAACTTTGATGCTTTTTGGGAAAACGGTTTGATTAAGCCAGTATAAATAGAAAATCCATTTTATTCGGGAGTTGCGTACAAAGAAAATCAGGATTAAGGAAAGTTATGATATGAAGATAATAAATAGAGATATAGATAGCGGAACCCCCTTTGACTGGGGGAAAACTTCTTTAGATTATGCGAAATTCCGTGACATTTATCCGCAAGAGTTTTATCACAGAATTATTGACCGTAAATTATGCTTGGACGGACAATCTGTCCTTGATATTGGAACAGGAACGGGGGTTCTCCCTAGAAATATGTATCAGTATGGAGCAAAGTGGACGGCTGCGGATATTTCAGAAAACCAAATTGAACAAGCGAAAATTCTCTCAAAAGGTATGGATATAGATTATCATGTTATATCAACAGAGGATATAAGTTTTTCGGATAACTCTTTTGATGTAATTACAGCATGCCAGTGTTTTTGGTATTTCGACCATGAGATTGTTATGCCTAAGTTTTATCGTATGTTGAAACAAGGGGGAAGTATTCTTGCTTTATATATGGCATGGCTGCCATTTGAGGATGAGATTGCAGGAGCCAGTGAAAAACTTGTATTAAAATATAATCCAAATTGGAGTGGCGCAGGAGAAACGAAACACCAAATAGACATACCAGATTGCTACAAAGAAAACTTTGAGCTTGCATATCATGAAGAATATACTTTAAGAATACCGTTTACTCGTGAAAGTTGGAATGGAAGAATGAAGGCTTGTCGTGGAATCGGCGCTTCGCTTACCGAGAAGGAGATTTCGATGTGGGAACAAGAGCATATGACGCTCCTTGAACAAATTGCGCCGAATGAATTTGATATTTTACATTATGCTGCTATTGCAGAACTTAAAAAACATTAAATTCTGTCTGTTGAATTGAAATATGTGAGGTTTTCTGCGGAAAACGCAAGTTGAGGGAGGCACTCATTATGAAGAGAGGAAATGTATTGGTAATTGGAAATTCGGGTGTTGGAAAATCGACCCTTATCAATGCTGTTTTAGGAGAAGAAAAGGCCAAAACAGGATGGGGAACGGAAGGAACAACAAATTATTTGGAGATATATGAAAGCGATGAAATACCCTTTCATATGTTTTGAATGATTCTGCTTTTGCTGCTCCGGAAGGAATTACAGAACTCATAGATATTACTAATGAGTTGATGCCGGAAGGGGTTAAAGCAGCCGAGAGAGATATTTATCAATACAAACTTAATAGAAGAAGGATTTTTGCGCAAAGTATAGTGGGAGCATCTACAACAGCAGGAGTACTTGTAGGAGCAGTTCCAGTACCATTTGCCGATGCGGTGATACTTTCACCGATTGAAGTTGCGGAAATCAATGCGCTTGCGCAGGTGTATGGAATTAAGAAAAATGAGGATTCGAAACATTTTTTTAATTCCATTATTGAAGTGGGAACTGTAAGTACGGCAGCTAAAGCAGCGATAAGTGGTCTAAAGGCTATTCCTGGAATAAATTTGGCGGCAGGTGTCGTCAATGCAATCATAGCCGGAAGTTTTGTGGCTGCAATTGGCGAAGGAACCATATATGCTTTTGAACAAGTATACCTGGGAAAGAAAACAGTAAAAGATATTGATTGGGTAACAAGGGTAATGGAATCCAGACTATCCAGGGAATTTATCGAAAAAGTTACAGCTGCGTCAAAGCAGATTACCGAAGATACGGATAAAAAAGCAATCGGACAGATCATTCAGGGATTATTTTCGGTGAAAAAATAGTATGGGAATACGAAAACTTATTAATCTGAGCAACAAAAACAGGGAACTTTTGTGGGAGGAATAATATGAAGAAAAAATAATTCCGGTAGTAATCAGTGGGATAATTGTGATAGTGGCGGTTTCAGCGGTGGTATTAATGTCATGCAGATCAGATAAAAAAGAAGTGATCACATCATCACAGCTGGAAAAAGCGATAGATATAAGAAAATCTGGAAAAGACAGCACTGGAAAATACGGCGCTGCTGGCGCAGGCAAAAGAGGTTTTAATGGAGTATAGGTGTAGTCTCTCACTGAATGGTGGGGGACTTTTTTCTTTAGACAGAAATATCAGACTGCATAACCAATAAAAAGGAGCGCTCTTTTTTTTGAACTTCGTAACATATGCACAAAATTCCCACCCAATTATTGATAAATTGTTATAATTGCATTATCCACTTATTTATGCTATAATTATAAATACAGAACAGTGTTTATTATTAATAAACTGCGAAGAGCCCGATATAATTATCCATTGTAATTACAGAGACTATTTTTTTTGCTGTATAATATAAACACTGTACAATAATAATAAACGGAAGGAGGATTATGGAAAAGAGATGAAAGCAGCAATATTTAAAGCACCTTATGAATTTGAAATTTGTGAAAGGGAGATTCCCAAACCGAAGGAGCATGAAGTGCTGATCCGCATCCGTGCGGTAGGGATCTGTGGCTCGGATATACACCCATATAGAGGCAATGGACTGGACCGCAGAGAGCCTGGTATTATTATGGGCCATGAAGCCACCGGTGATGTGGCGGAAATTGGTGGAAAGGTTACCAGATGGAAACCAGGCGACCGGGTAGCGGTCAATCCACAGATCAACTGTGAATTCTGCATTATGTGCAGAAAAGGCCTGCCGCATTTATGTGACCATCCGTTACTGATCGGATCGTCCATGCGGGGATTCCTGGACGGGGCCATGTGCGAATATCTGGTGATGCATGAGAAGCAGCTGTATCATCTGCCGGATGAGGTGAGCTATGATTACGGAACCTTTTTGGATCCGCTGGGCAACGCCATTCATCTGATCAACCGCGGAGGTGTGAAGCTGGGCGATAAGGTGGTCATTACTGGGGCAGGAACGATAGGGCTTCTTGCGGTACAGACCGCCAGGCTTGCAGGCGCGGTCAAGGTCATTGCGGTGGACCTGTCAGATTACAAGCTGGGGATTGCAAAGGACGTTGGAGCGACCTGCTGTCTGAAATCCGATGATCCGGATTTTCTGGAAAAAGTGAAGCAGGAGACAGACGGCATGGGCCCTGATGTGGTGGTAGAAGCTGTTGGAATCAGCACGACCTACAATCTGGCACTGCAGATGTGCCGGAAGCGGGGGACGGTTGTTGCGCTTGGCTTTACGAAGCCAGAGCTGGAACTGGCGATCCAGCAGATCGTATACAAGGAACTGCATGTATTCGGCAGCACAGGATATGCGGATGAATGCGGGACGACTCTGGAATATCTGAAAAATAATATGGTGGATATTGAAAAGGTGATCACGCACAGGCTTCCTCTGGAAAAGGTAAAGGAAGGCTTTGACCTGCTGTGCGAACCAGACAGTAAAGCAATCAAAGTAATTTTAAATCCGTAATGTATGGAAAGGGAAGGAAAAATGTAAACGGCAGGTAAATATACAATCCATTGGCTGCACAAACTATATACAAAAACCAGGAGAGGTACAAATACGTCAGACTCATGAAAAAGTCTATCATTTGGGGCTTGACAAAGTAGAAAGGAGAAACAATATGAGAACAAAGCTTTGGAAACGGATTACAGCATGTCTGCTTACCGGCGCAATGATCGGGATGCTGGCAGCGTGCGGAAACAGCAATAATTCGGGTACAGATACACAAGATACAGCGGTAGATTCCGATACAGGCGCAGATGCGGAAGATACCGGGAACAATGAGGATGCCGGAACAGAAGCCGTAGAGCTTAATCTGCTGAGCCACAGATACGCGGCGCTGGAATATTATGCGCAGGCAATGGTAGACAACGCGCCGGACAATGTGACGCTGAATACAGAGCTGACCACCTATGGGGACTGGCAGGAAAAGATGACCATGAACTTGTCCTCCAAGTCCAGTGCTTATGATCTGACCTACATCTTCCCGCCGGATCTGGCAACCTTCGCGGATGGGGGCTGGCTTCTGCCGCTGGACGACTATATTGAAAAATACAAAGACGAATATCATTTCGATGATATCCCGGATTACTTATGGGACGCATATACCTATGACGGACATATTTACGGGATTCCGAGCCACCAGTGGGCAGCATTGATCTTTGCGCGGGATGATGTGCTGAAAGAAGCCGGACTGGATGCCCCGAAAACGTTGGACGACCTTGTGGCAGCGGCGGAGGCGCTGACGACGGACAGCAGATCGGGATTGACACTTTCCCTGAAAGCATCGGATCTGCTGGCGATCACCTTCCAGTGCTTTATGACCGCATGCGGAGGATGGTGGTTTGACGACGACATGAAGCCGGCATTCAACAGCGAGGAGGCAATGGAAGCCATTTCTTACATCCAGAAGCTGATGCCATATTGCCCGGACGGCAGCACCACCTATGGATCCGATGAAGCGGCTCTTGCCATGACGCAGGATCTTGCGGCAATGGGACTGATCCAGACGACCCGCTCCGGAGACATGGACAATGAAGAAAAATCCAAGGTTGTAGGAAAGGTTGGATTTTACAATCCCCCGGCATTGGAAGAGGGCGGACCGACAGCATCATTATTCGCGACAGCAGGCTATTCCATTTCCGCATTTACGGAAAATGATCCGGATCTCGTATTTCGGACCATGTGCAATGCGCTGACCGAAGATGTGATGAAAGAAGGGGCGGAAACCGGAATGCCGGTAAGGACTTCTCTGCTGAACGACGAACTGTTCGAGAGCAGGCCGGACTACAAAGCGGCATGGGACGCGATTCAGGACGGAGCAAGGATGCGTCCTGCAATTCCGGAATTTTCAGAGATCATGGAGATCTCCATGACGGCTCTGGCAGATGTCCTGATCAACGGAACAGACGCGCAGTCCGCAATGGATAAAGCAGCTGCGGAGTGTGAAGAAATTCTGGACGAGGCAGGTTATTACGAATAATAACTGCGGCAGACAAACAAAATAGAAAAAGAAACGGTGTGGATATGCGGGGCGGGCGGAAATCAACAGGAGTTTTGGCAGGCGCGGCATAGGGCACACCGTTTCCGCTCAGAAAGGACGGATGCATGAAGAAGGAAAATAAATATTTATTATTTGCTCTGCCAAGCTTCATTCTGATATTTTCGATTATGCTGTTTCCGGTGGGCTATGCCGTGGTGTACAGCTTCACAAATTACCGCCTGGGAAGGGAAGCGAAATTCATTGGCCTGGATAACTATATCAATGTATTACAGGATTCAGAATTTGCCAGCGCCCTGGGCTTTACGCTGATCCTGACGGTGGCGGCCGTATTGCTCCAGTTTGTGCTTGGGATGATTCTGGCAATGCTTCTGGATAACATCCATCATTTCAAAAAGCCCATCAGCATTATGATCTACATCCCTTACTTTATCACCGCGGCAGCAATGGGGGTTATTTTCAGATGGATGTTCATGTCCAATTGGGGAATCATGGACCAGCTTCTAGCAGCGGTCGGAATCTATGCTCCGGGCTGGCTGGACTCCGCATTCTGGGCAAGGGTCGTGGTCATTCTGGGGGAAGTATATCAGAATACGCCGTTTGCAGTGATCATCTTATATGCAGGCCTGCAATCCATTCCGGCAGATCAGGTGGAGGCGGCGAAAATAGACGGGGCCAACAGCTGGCAGTTGTTTCGGAGCATCAAACTCCCCAATCTCCGGCAGCTGATCATCATTATTTTCATGATGCGGACCATGGATGCGTTCCGGCTGTTTGACCGGGTCAATGTGACCACAGGGGGCGGGCCCGGGATCTCAACGGAAACACTGGCAATTTATAATTATACAACGACATTTACAAAACTGCGTGTAGGAAGAGGATGCGCGGTCGGGGTGATCACCCTGCTGATTCTTGCGGTAATTATTTCTATTATTATGAAGGTTCTGCGTTCAAAGGAGGTGGATTGATGAGAACAAAACGAAGGATCATTATTGCGGCCAGCTACATTGTACTGATCTTGGTGGCGCTGATCTCTATTTTTCCGATCGTATATGCGGTCATGATCGCTACAAAGCAGCCCGTAGACGCATTTTCCACATCCTTTACCTGGATATACAAACCTATTTTCGATAATTTTAAAACCCTTTGGATCGAGAGGGGATTTACAAAATATTTATGCAATACGCTGATCATTACCGGATGCTGTGTTCTGATCTCCGTGCCCACGGCGACACTGGGAGCCTACGGACTGATCCGGAACGGCGGAAAATTTGCAACCAGGATGCTCAATTCGACGCTGCTTCTGAGGATGTTTCCGCAGATGCTGCTTGCGATCCCTTACTTTATCATTGCGACAAATCTGGGACTGGCAGATACCAAATTCATACTGGTCATCATTGTAGTAGCTTCCAATCAGCCCTTCGCGCTATGGTTGATGAGGGGATTTCGATAAAATGAAGGACTGCGGCGCAGATTATATCGTTGCCACGCCGCCCTACTACCATGCAGCCACTCAGGAGGACATCATGGAGCATTACAAGCAAATAGCGGTAAAGGCATTTGCTCCGGTCATCATTTACAATATTCCGTCTGCCACACATAATCCGATAGAACCGGATACGATCGGACGGTTGGCCGGATTGCAAAATATAGCAGGCGTAAAAGATTCCTCCGGTAATTTTATGAACTTTACGCGCGGTTTGTTTGAAAGAAAAGAGGAAGGATTCGCGTGGATTCAGGGAGAAGACTACCTGTGCGGAGCGACGCTGCTGGCAGGCGGGGACGGAATGGTATCGGGATTGAGCAATGTACGTGTTGAGCCATATGTGGAGATGTACCGGGCTTTTTTGAACGGAGATTCCGAAAAAATAAAAGCATGTCAGGTACGGATCAATCGTCTGTATCGGCTGATCCATCTGATCGGAAATGGAAATGCAGCCATCAAAGCGGCAACGGAATACTATGTGAGAGGAAGCCGGCGGATGCAGCAGCGCAGTATGAGTATTTCCAATAACCAGATGACAGAGGTTCAACGGATTCTGGAAGATTATGATCGTGATTTGCGGACGGTTAGATAACAGACCGAAAACCACAGCAAAATATGAGCAGCAGGAGAAGAGTTATGGGCGATAAATTCAAGGACGGAGTATGGCCGGTCATGCTGACTCCGTTTACAGACAACAATCAAGTGGATTATGACGCGCTTGGAAAATTAGTGGACTGGTACATAGAAAACGGCGTGGCAGGACTGTTTGCGGACTGCCAGTCCAGCGAAATGTTTTTCCTGACATTGGAAGACCGGGTACAAATTGCCCGATTTGTGAAAGAACGGGCGGACGGAAGAGTATCTGTCGTAGCTTCAGGCCACATCTCGGATTCCATTTCCGGACAGGCAGAAGAATTGAATGCGGTAGCGGAAACCGGGGTGGACGCAGTGATTCTGCTGACGAACCGGCTTGCGGAGACGGGAGAAAGCGATGAAATCTGGCTGGAAAATCTAAAGCTGCTTTTGGCCGGGCTTCCAAAGGATCTGGCTCTCGGGTTTTATGAGTGCCCGTATCCTTATAAAAGGATCATTTCACCGGAATTGTTAAAATGGTGCGCGGATACTGGAAGATTTTATTTTATCAAGGACACAAGCTGCAGCATTGAAAATATCCGCAGGAAGCTGGAGAGCATCCAGGGCAGCCGTTTAAAACTGTTCAATGCCAATTCGTCTACCCTTTTGGAGACGCTGCGTCTTGGCGGAAGCGGGTTCAGCGGCGTGATGGCAAATTTTCATGCGGACTTATATGTGTGGCTTTGCGGACATTATCAGGAAGAGCCTGAGAAGGCCAGGATATTGGCAGATTTTCTGACGATCACCTCGATGATTGAAAGACAGGTCTATCCGGTGAATGCAAAATATTGCCAGAAACAGCTTGGAAATTTTTGTTCTTTGTATACAAGGACAAAGGATGCAGCGCTTTTGGATGCTACCGGAAAGCTGGAGGTTGAGCAGCTGATGCGGATGACGGATCATATGCGGGGGCAGCTGGGAATCTGATCGGATTTCCGCTGGGGCTGCATACCGCTTTGCGGCTGCGCCTAACGCAATACTCACGGCATATTTTATCGGCTATGAGTATGAGCGCTCCCGGAAGCGCTTTGTTCCCGGGTTTGTGAGAATGCGCGGTATAGAATATGGAGGGATGGCAGAATATGAAAGTTCTGGTTACGGCAACCAATTATTCGAAATATTGTGTTGCCGGAAAAAAGATTCTGGAAGAGGCCGGCTGTGCGATTATAGAAAATCCTCACGGCAGACCATATACATTGGAAGAATTGAAAGAGATCGTGCCGGATATTGACGGTGTGGTCGTTGGAGTGGATACGTGGAATGAAGAGGTATTTCGTCTGGCGCCGAAGCTGAGGGCGATGGCCAGATTCGGAGTGGGTGTGGACAATATTGACCTGGAGGCCGCGAAAGCGCATGGGATCATTGTGAGTAACAGCCCCGGGATCAATTCCTCGGCGGTGGCGGAGCAGGCGATTGCCCTGATGCTTTGTCTGGTCCGGGAGGTTCCCAGGCTGAATGCGGCTGTGAGAAACGGCGGATGGCCGCGCCCCATGTTTCATGAACTGAAAAGCCGGACGATCGGATTTTTAGGATTCGGCGCGATCGCAAGAAACGCGGCGGAAAGGCTGGCAGGCTTTCATCCCCGCATGATCGCCTATGACATGTATCCTGATCAGGAAGCGGCGGCCAGACTGGGGGTGGAGATGGTTTCCCGAAAGGAAGTGCTGGAACAGTCCGATATTCTTTCGATCCATCTTCCGGCAACGCCGGCTACAAAACATTTTGTGAACCGAGACACGATCGCGGTCATGAAGTACGGAGTGTTGGTCGTGAATACGGCCCGGGGCAGTATCGTGAATGAGGCGCATATGGCCGAGGCAATGCAGGCCGGAAAGGTGGCGGGGTTCGGAACCGATGTCTTTGAAAAAGAGCCGATTGATCCGAACGGCCCGTTGTTCCATATGGAAAATTATATCGCGACTCCTCACGTATCTGCAGAGACCTATGAAAACTGCGAAACAACGTCCATAGTGACGGCAAAAGCGCTTCTGGCAGTATTACGAGGTGAAGAACCAGAGCACCGGCTGGTTTAGAGAGGCTTCTGAAGAAAGCTTATTGAATCTATACTTCCTGAATGCTATAATGAAAATATTCTGGCAGCAGTTCTTTATGTACTGCAGTTGAAGCGGTCTGGCGGAATGATGTACCGGGCTGTAAGCGGCAGTACACATGTGGCGTCTGGTACGGAAGCTGAAAAAGCAGGAGGAAGAAAGCATGGAGCATGGTGAGGTTAAGGTCAAAAGTCTCCGGAAAGCTTTGGATATTTTAAACTATTTCACGGAAAAGCCATTACTTGGAGTAACGGAGATCAGCGAATATTTTAGTTTGAACAAGAGCACGGTGCATAATATTTTGTCCACCCTGCAGGCGATGGAATATCTGGAGCAGGACGAAGCATCGGGAAAATATCGCTTGGGGATTCAGATCTTCAATCTCAGTAAAGCGATGGGAGACAACTACTCGATTACCAAGATTGCAATGCCTTATATGCAGGAGATGGCCAATCAGACCAGGGAGCGGGTATATCTTGCCGTCCCGTACCGGTATGAGGTGCTTTATCTGGAAGCTATGTATCCTGCGGATTCGGTGGAGCTGATGCGTTCGATTCTCGGAGAGCGCGCTCAGATGTACTGCACCGGGCTAGGAAAAGCCATGCTGTCCTATATGGGCGACGTGTTCGTGGCGGAATATCTGCAACGGCAGGAGCTGAAAGGATACACGGAAAACAGTATCACCGACAGGGACACGCTGAAGGAAGAGCTGGCCCGGACAAGACAGAGGGGCTATGCGGTGGACGATATGGAGCATGAATTTGGAATCAAATGCATTGCGATGCCTGTCCTTGACCGAAGCAGAAATGTATATGCGGCGGTCAGTATCAGCGGGCTGGCGACTCATTTTACAGAGGAGCATATTTCCGAATGGGCGATCTTGCTCAAAAAGTATATTAATAAGATTGAGAGCAGACTTTAGAATTCAGGAACAGCCTGCGGGGATTTGGGTGTTAGCCAATGAGTTCCCGCAGGCTGTTTATAGATTCCATCATATAATGAGCAACGTTTTAGTTTTTACCGAAAAAACAACTATGGAGAAAGCGAATGAGCCATTACCCGATCAAAAAAATCCAGGAACACAAAGACCTCCTGAAACCCGCCGCCCGCTGGTTCCACCAGAAATGGAATATCCCCGAATCCGCCTATCTGGAAAGCATGGAGGAATGCCTGAACAATACATCCCCGGTCCCGCAATAGTATGTTGTACTGAACGGACAGGAGATCATTGCGGGGCTCGGAGTGATCGAAAATGACTTCCACAAAACGACGATTCACATCCCGTATATTCCACCAAAGGCCGGATACTTTTCCGATCCGTAAAATCCAGGCACTGTCCGTAAGTCTCCAAAATCTGGCGGTCCTCCCAGCTGCGCTCGCTGTCAGCCTTCTTGAGCAGCATTTTCCGGAGTATAGACATCATGGACCTGTGTACAAAAGTCAGCCGGGAATAATCCATCCCGCCCCGCAGATGAAAGAGCCGGATCTGCTCCGGAATCTTCCCTGAAAAAGCCTTTTCCACGAAGCTTCGGATATTGGAAATGTTGTCGGGATTGTCCGGGTCTGCAAGCCCACAGGTAAACAGAAGCACCTTTTTTTCGGATAGAAGCGTTTCATTCCGGCGGAGGAACTGGATGCCGCTGATCACGCCTGCATAGATTCCTCCGCCGTAGATCACAGTTTCATATTTGGAAAGATTTCGAGGACGGAAGGCTTTCCGTTCAAAGACCGGGCAGGATAGCGCCTCCCCGAGCCACTCGGCGTAACGTTTGGTATAACCGTATTTTGACTCATATACTACAACGATTCGATTCATAAAAAACTCCCTTCTGGAAAATGCAAAAATGTGTTACACTTGTGACAATTCTTTTTTTATAGTATACTGTATGAAGCGGAAAATCAAGACGCAGGCCGAAAGTGCTACAGAAAGGCGTATTTGAGCTGCAGAAATATTTTCTGCCTGTACCGTTGCTAATCCGAACTATCGGTTTTATTGCAATGAATTGCATAAAACTGATAGTTCGGATTGCAACCGTACAGGTGGAAAATTTTCGATCAGGCACTATGCTGCCATGATAGAATTGAGGAATCTATGGAACAAACATTTATGAAAGAAAAGAAGATACTGCCCCTTGTGCTATCCATGTCCCTGCCCATGGTCATTTCCATGGCGGTAAACTCACTCTACAACATTGTGGACAGTTATTTTGTTGCAAAATTGAGCGAAGATGCCATGACGGCCCTGTCCCTGGTGTACCCGGTGCAGAATATGATCAACGCCATTGCCATCGGATTTGCCATTGGGATCAATTCCAGCGCGGCCTATTATCTGGGAGCCGGCGACCAGGAGCGGGCGGACAAGGCAGCCACCCAGGGGATGGTTTTAAACATGCTTCACGGGGCGGTGCTGATGGTGATCTGCATTGCTGTGATGCCTGCGTTCCTGCGGATGTTCTCCACGGACGAAACGGTCATCCGGATGGCGCTGGAATATTCTAACCGGGCATTTTTATTTGCCGTGGTCATCGCCATGACTCTGGTCTACGAAAAGGTATTTCAGGCGGTAGGCAAGATGAAGGTCTCCATGTTCAGCATGATGTGCGGATTTGCGGCAAATATCATACTGGATCCGCTGATGATCTTCGGCATCGGCATTTTCCCGGCCATGGGGATCGCCGGGGCGGCTTATGCCACCGGGATCGGGCAGGTGCTCACCCTTGTGGTATATCTGATCTTCTGTAAAATCGATCCGCTGCCCCTGAAGATCACGCGGAAGTATCTGCGGCCCCAGCGGGATGTGGCGGCCAGGATGTATTCCGTGGGGCTTTCCGCCACGCTGAGCCTGGCGCTGCCGTCCCTTCTGATCTCCGTACTCAATGGAATCCTAGCAGGCTTTTCAGAAAAATACGTCCTCGTGCTGGGGGTATATTATAAGCTGCAGACCTTCATCTATCTGACGGCAAACGGCATCATCCAGGGCATCCGTCCGCTGATGGGCTACAATTACGGCGCGGGCGAGAAGGAACGAGTGAAGCAGATCTTCCGGACGACCCTGATGCTCACCGCAGGCGTGATGGCAGTCGGGACAGCGTTGTCCTGGCTGATCCCCAACTATCTGATCGGATTATTTACCGCAAACCCGCAGACCATCCAAAGCGGAGTGACCGCGCTGCATATCATCAGCCTTGGCTTCGTGGTGTCTGCGGTTTCGGTCAGCTGCTGCGGGGCGCTGGAAGGGCTGGGAAAGGGAAAGCCTTCGCTGTACATATCCCTGTTCCGGTATGTGATCGTGATCATGCCCGCGGCATTTCTGTTCAGCAGGCTGATGGGAGTGAACGGCGTGTGGGCTGCGTTCTGCTTTACCGAATTTGTGACGGCAGGGGCGGGGTATCTGATCTACAGGAAGTATGGGGCATATTAGGCCGGTTAAAACATTGCTTGCACATAATGGCAGTGCGCCAAGGAGGACAACGCATGGTTTATGAATTGAAGGATACAGAAAAAGCAGCCCCGCTCTTTGAAGGCTGGCAGGAGTCCATGATCTGGTCCTGCCTGCAGAAGATCATGGGAAAGATCTACACAGACTCTCCGGAGCATCCGGTTTCTGCCATGGCATTGCTGGCTGACTTCTGCTTTTTTGCTGGGAAGCCGGACGCAGAGCTTGTCCGGTATTGGGCTGGTCTGCACATGCCGGATTCGGCGTCTGACAGGACAGCGCAGAGGATGGGTTCCGCGGAAGTACCAGGAGATATGCCTTGCGCGCCGCCCGACCTCCCGGATGATTCTGGGGCCCGGGGCATTATCATGGTACCCCGCAGCTGTGCCTGGGGAGAACTGATCGAGAGCTGCTACAAAGACAAAGCCAAAAAGGTCACCCGCTTTGCGATAAAAAAAGAACCGGATATTTTTGACCGAGAAAAGCTGCAGACGGAAGTCTCGGCTCTGTCTGACGGCTTTACATTAAAAATGATCGATGAAACGCTGTACCTGCAATGCCGGGAAATCTCCTGGTGCCGGGACTGGACAGCTAATTATGCGGATTACGCCATATACCGGAAGTACGGCCTGGGCGCGGCGATATTAAAGGACGGAGAACTGGTTTCCGGTGCTTCCTCTTATACCAGCTACAGAGGCGGGATTGAAATCCAGATCGATACCCGGGAGGATTACCGAAGGCAGGGGCTTGCCTATATCTGCGGGGCAAAGCTGATCCTGGAATGCCTGGAGCGGGGCTGGTATCCGAGCTGGGATGCCCAGAATCCAGGGTCGGCGGCACTGGCCCAAAAGCTGGGTTACCATTTGGATCACGAATATACGGCATATGAAGTTTATCGATGAGAGGAAAAAATTATGGTCACAATCAGCAGCCTGACAAAATATTTCGATGACATCTGCGCGGTCGATCATGTGTCCCTGGAGATTCCGGACGGCACCATGTTCGGCCTGCTGGGCACGAACGGCGCGGGCAAGACCACGCTGCTGCGGATGCTGGCGGGCATTATCGAGGCGGACTCCGGGGAGATCCGGATGGACGGGGAGGAGAATCCTTTTTCGCCGCAGTGCAAGGAAAAGCTCTTTTATCTGCCCGATGATCCCTATTATTTTCCGAACGCGTCTATCCAGACCATGCTGGATTTTTATAAAAAGCAGTATCCGGGGCTGGATGCAGACTCCGCGGTTTATATGGCGGAATCCCTCAACCTGGACAGGGATCGCCCCATCCGGACATTTTCGAAGGGGATGAAGCGGCAGACATTTCTGATCCTGGCGCTGTGCTCCCGGACAAAATATCTTTTCTGCGATGAGGTGTTCGACGGTCTGGACCCGATTGCGGCGGAGATCATGAAAAATCTGTTCCGCCAGGAAATGGGGTCCCGTGACTTTACGATCCTTGTGGCTTCCCACAAGCTTCAGGACCTGGAGGACATCTGCGGAAATATCGCCATTCTCCATAAGGGCGGTGTGGTAACTGCCGGAGACTTCCGGGAGCGTACAGAAAATGTCCGAAAGTTCCAGTGCGTGCTCCCATTGGAGACAGATCTGGACCGTCTGAGGCAGCACCCGTCAGTAGTTCGTTTCCATGAAGACGCCCGTTTTATCACGCTGGTCACCCGGGGAAACGCGGAAGAGATCCGAAAGGCCCTGGAGGAGCTGGAACCGATTTTTCTGGGTGAGGTCCCGTTAAGTCTGGAGGAAACATTTATTGCGGAAATGGAGGGCGCAGGCTATGACATCAGAAAAGTACTTCAATAAATGGGTCAGGGAAGCGGGGAGAGGGCATATTGCGGCGTTCCTGTCCTGGGGATGCCTGCTGACCTATGGGATGATCACTGCGGTGCAGCTGCGTTTCAAGTCGGACTACTCCTTTTTCGGTATCGGCAGCGGGGAGCTATTGTGGATCTGCGCGGGGCTTGGCGCTGCCCTCTCTTTTCTGGAATTTTTCTATCTGCTTCAGCCGAAAAAACTGGATTTTTATTACAGTCTTCCTGTGAGAAAAAGCACCATATTCTGGGGAAGATATGTGCATGGGCTGATGCGTTTCCTGATGCCGCTGTGCCTGGTGGTCACAGGCTGCGGTCTGTATGAAAGCAGCTTTGACATGGATTTCTTTCCCTTTTCAGCCGGATATACAGGGCGCAGCATCTTGGTGTCTGCAGGAATATTTTTGATATTTTATCATATAGGGATCCTGCTGCTTACTGTCTGCGGAACGGTCCTTCCGGCAATCCTGGGGTATGCGCTCTGTCTGCTCTACGGACATATTCTGGTGGGAAATGTATGGACCGCGTGGGCGGCAGATTATTTTCGGACCTACTACAGGATTCCGGTGTTCGAGAAGCTGGACATCCTGACGGCTCCCTTCTCCCTGGCCCGGGATCTGGCGGGAAGCAATCTGTTTGACAAGTGGGAAGTGTTCGGGTATGTACCGTCCGGGAGCAGCATCCTTGCAGCTTCCGAATGGATCGTCCTTTCGTTCCTTTTATTTGCCGCGGCGCAGAAAAGGAGAAGGACGGAACGAGTCGGGAAATGGTTTGCCATCCCCATGGCGGAACGGGCGGCGGAAGGTCTGCTCTCCTTTTTGGCCGGGGTGTGGATGGGAAGCTTTCTGGCGGCGCTGACCGGACTTGCCATGAAATCACCTGGGCTTTGCGGCGCGCTGAGTATCCTGGCGGGGATTGCTGCCGCGGCCGCAGTGCATTTCCTGCTGGAGCTGGGCGTGGGATGCGGTCGGAAAATGCGGTCGGATGAAGCAATGATAAATGAGACGCTCGCGGAGCGCGGAGATTCTGGCCGGGTTCGCCGGGCAGGAGGAAAGCACGGTGGAACATGTGCTTTGCGCCAGGGGATTTTCCGGCGGAAATGGCAGCTTGCCGCGGAGTGCGGGGCGGTCGTTTTATCAGGGATGGTATTTCTGCTGGGGGCATCTGTATTTGATGCATTCCTGCCGGAGGAAGGGGAAGTTGAGAAGATCGGAGTCAGCATCGGCGGCATTGGAATGAACAATGAGAGTTATACTCAGACCCGCACAGGCGGGGAGAGATATGAAACGCCGCGGCAGTTGGAGCGCTACCTTCTTGCCAGGGAAGGAAAGAGTGCGGCTGCGGCATGGATCAAGCTGCTGGCTGAAAAAAATAATTGCCTGTCAGAAGTAACCCATGCGGTCATCTGCTACCATATGGAAAACGGAAGCGAGGTCTATCGGCTCTACCCGGTAGACGAAGAACAGCTGCAGGCTTTTGCCACGGTATTCGAGACGGACGAGTATAAACAGATCGCATACCCTGTGGACAACAGCGGCTTTGCGGTGGATGCCCGTTTCACCTGGTCCGACGGGGTGACGGATACGGTGATGAAGCTGGAGGAAAGCGAGAAAGAGACGCTTCTGGATGCCTGTCAAAAGGATATCGGGGACATGAAAATGGACGATCTCAGGAAGGCGCTCCCATTGGGGTTCGTAGAGCTTGATTCGGACGGCCCCATGCTTCCGTGCAGTATTCCCGTCTATCCGTTTTTTGCGCGGACCTGCAGTCTGCTGGAATCATACGGCGTGTGGACAGGCCGGACACTCTCGGACTATTCCGCGCGTTCGGTCAGCGTGAGTACAAGAAATGAAAGCGGCAGGGGAAAACGAAGCTCCGAATATCTGGATGACCCGGAGGAAATCGCAAAGTGGATGCAGAAAGCGGTTCCGAAGGAATTTGACTTGCAGCCGCTCTTTTATCCGCTGGATTATTCGAAGGAGATCCGGGTTGAAGTTCTGGATGAAACGGCAAATTCGGTGATTCATGTGAATTGTTATTCGCAGGAGGAATAAAAATGAAGAGAAGATTAGAGGTATGTATAGATTCCGTGGAATCTGCGATCATAGCCCAGGAGGCTGGCGCGGACCGCCTGGAGGTCTGCGCCAATCTGGTCATCGGAGGGACGACGCCTGGGGTAAGCCAGTTTAAGCAGATCCGCAAGGCATGTGATATCGATCTGAATGTCCTGATCCGCCCGCGGTTCGGAGATTTCTTATATACAAATGCGGAATTTCAGATGATCTCCGAGGATATCCGGATGTTCCGGGAACTGGGGGCAGACGGTGTGGTGGTCGGCTGTCTGAAAGCAGACGGCAGCCTGGATTCGGACAGGATGGGAGCACTCCGGGAGCAGGCCGGTCCATTGCAGATGACACTGCACCGGGCATTTGATGTATGCCGGGATCCCGGCCAGGCATTGGAGGAGGCTGTGTCTCTGGGAGTAGATACGATCCTGACCTCCGGACAGGCGGCCGACTGCCTTGGCGGAAAAGAGACGTTAAAGAAGCTGATCCGGCAGGCTGACGGCAGGATCGAGATCCTTGTGGGAAGCGGGGTCAATGCGGAGGTCATCCGGCAGATCATGGAGGAGATCGGCGCATCCAGCTTTCACATGTCCGGAAAGAAAATGATCAGCAGCGGCATGGCTTACCGGAACCGGCAGGTCCATATGGGAGTTCCGGGGATCGGGGAATTTGATATATTCCGGACGGATAAAGAAGAGATCCGGAGGGCAAGGCTGGTGCTGGATCAAAAATAGATACCATAGAGCTTTTGGGGGTGTTACAATCCGCAATTGGCAGAAGATATATATTGCGGGGGATATGATCTAATGGTATGATATTAAATAAAAAAGGCTCGTGAACGGTATGCCAATCCCTCTTTGATCAATCAGGGATCATCACTTCTGATAAAAAGTTAAAAAAGAGGCTGGAAGAGATTCAGGAATTATAAAATCAGAAAAATAGGGATGTGGGGAAAAGTCCATTTTCCAACATCCCTATAAAATTGCAACCATAGAGTTAGTAAAATTGCATTTTAGGAGGCAGTATCATGATACAGATCGCAATCTGCGATGACGAGCGGGAGTCGGTCGCCCTGCATGAAAAAATCGTAAAGACAAGCCTGCAGAAGCTTGGCATCGGATACGAGATCACAACCTACACCAAGAGCAGCAACCTGCTGTACGACATCACGGACGATCATTTTTTCTACGACCTGCTCCTGCTGGATATCGAAATGCCCGGGTTCACCGGGATGGAGCTTCCGGAAAAGATTAAGCCCTTTCTGCCCAATGTAAAGATCATTTTTATCACCTCGCATCTGGAATATGCGATCGACGCCTATGAGCTGTCCATCTTCCGCTACGTTCCGAAGGATCATCCGGAGAGGCGGCTTTCCGCCGCCGTTGCGGATGCCGCAAAGCTGATCGAACTGGAGGCAGGGCAGGAATACATCATTCAGACCAGCCACCGGATGGAAAAAATACCATATAAAAGCATTTTCTATATCGAGCGTGACGGCGGGAAAAATTCGCTGATCCATTTTCAATGCTTATCCGCCGCAGGCGGGATGGAGAGCGCTTCAACGTCAGCGTCGGCGGGGATGGCGACGGCAAAGGTCCGGAAGTCTCTGCAGCAGATTTGCTCGGAACTGGACTCGCCGGAGTTCCTTTTTATTGACCGAAGCTACATTGTGAATATCATTCAGATCATGAAGGTCAGCGAGGGAAAAGCCGTCCTGAAAAACGGCGCGGAGCTGCCCATAAGCCGCGCGCATTTACAGGAAGTGAAGCTGCAGATCAATCGGTTTTGGGGGGCGCGCATATGATGGAATGGTACCAGATCCTTTCTTATTTTCTGACAAACAGTATCCGGGGATTCCTGGGGCTGTACCTCGTATGCGGACTGCTTTCGGCCCGGATGGAGCTGCGCAGAACCGTTATGATATCAGCGGCAGCAGCGGCGGCTATAACGGCATTGCCGTTGCTTTCTGTTTCCGGCGCAGGTGTGCTCGGGGCGGAGATTATCCTCCTTGCCGCGGCATCCCGGGTATACCTGCCCCGGGAGCAGACCCGGATGAGCCTGTTTATACTTTTCTTTTATGAAATCGCGGCGGCGCTGTGGGAATTTATCATTTCCTCTCTGTTTGCCATTGCGTTCCGTGTGGGATATCTGGCAAGATGGTGTGTCTCCCATCAGGCGATGGATGCGTTCTGGCCCTGCCTGACCGGACAGGAATCTTCCGCCGCAATGGTGCGGGGAATGGAAGCAATGACGGAGGGCTATCTGAATGGACCGGTCGGAGCCGCTTTTCCGGAGGATCAGCTCTGGATGCGTTTTTTGGACAGCGGAGCGCCGGAGAATCTTCTGGCTGTCTGGACGGTCCGTGTGTTTATGCTGGTGATCCTGATATCGGCTGTGAAAAAGCGCGGCGGGAGAGAACTGGATGTATTCCGCACGGCATCGGCCATCGCGGTGGCGGGGATGATCTGCACTGTGACTCTTGGCTCGCAGACCGTGATCGGGATCCCGGAGGACGAACTGGCGATGTGGAATCTGCTTTCCGTGATCCTGATGTTTTCGGTTCTGGTCTACAATCTGAACCGCCATTACGAAGCGGAGAAGGAGATCGTCCGGTTAAAGGAGGAGCAGGCCGAGCTGCTGGACCGCGATTACCAGAGCCTGAACCGCCTGTATTCAGAAAATGCCAGACTGTTCCACGACCTGCACAACCACATCGAACTTCTGCACCGCCATCTGACCCATGGAAATGTCAACGAGGCCGTGGAGTATCTGGAGGATCTGCGGGGGCCGGTCCGGGAGATCACGAACTCCGGCTGGACGGGAGATGAGGCAGTGGATTATCTGATCGGAAATAAGACCGCCGCCGCACAGGAGCAGCAGATTGCCGCAGAGGTCAACATGGAATTTCCCCGGCATACCAACATCCGGAGCGCCGACCTGACCGCGATCCTGGGAAATCTGTTGGACAATGCGCTGGAAGCTGCAAAGAAAGTGCGGGGGGATCAGCGTTTTATCCGTCTGACGGTCCGTCGGATCTACAACATGCTTGTGATCAAGGTGGAAAATGGATGCGAGGCCCCACCCGTTGCGAAGCAGGGTGAACTGATCACATCTAAGACAGAGGGCGGACTTCACGGCTGGGGGCTGAAAAGCGTACGCGCCGCGGCGGAAAAATATGACGGGATCGTGGAGACCATGTACGAAGATCACGTATTCCGGGCGGTGGTCACGCTGTCTTTTGAAGCGGTCAATATGGAATAGACAATGATGCCGTTTGCTGTATACTCTGGAAATGTGTAAACAGCAGCGGCTTTTTTCTGCCAAAGAACAGCCGCAGATCTTCTCTCACGGACAAAAACCTGCCGTTTACGGACAAAACGGCAGAAGCCATGAATTTGTATTATCCTGTAAATGTAATCAAACAAAGAACACACTGCAAGTAGCTGCAGAAGGCAAAATCTGACACGACATTTACCGATACTTATGCAGTGCTCTTATAACGAAGGAGGTACAAATTTATGCGTCATTTTTATATTCGTCTTATCATGGGAGTAATCTGGGTGATCGCGGCGGCGGTTTCCTTACTGACAATGAACATACCATGCCTGATTCTGTATCTTGTGTTGGGAATCCGATTTTTCCATTCGGCCATAACGATCCGGGAGAAAGAGAAGAATGAAGGGAAATGAGGGAAACGCCATGAATATTTTTTCAAATAAGCCTTATGCGCCAGAGGATGCGGAACGGCTTCTTATATTAAAAAATCTGCGTGCATGGTATACACCGGGAACAGATGTCCTTTCTGATTTTTCTCTTGACCTGAGCGCAAATGAAGTCATCGGACTGATCGGCTTGAACGGAGCCGGAAAGACTACATTTTTAAAGACACTTTCCGGTCTGAACAGGCATTTTCAGGCGGAAACAGCGCTTTGGAAGGGACAGAAGCTTTCCTTCCGGGATCAGGCATTCAAGCAGAGCCGCTACACGGTTTTCGCGGAGGACCGTTCATTCCAGTACTTTACCTTCCGCGAATACATTTCCTATGCGGCCGCGTCCTACGGGAAGAAGCTGCCGGACCTCTCAGAGCTGATCCGGGGATTTCATTTTGAAGAATATACAGATGTGCTCCTCAAAGAACTGTCTACAGGCAATCTGAAAAAAGTATATCTGATCACCGCATTCGCACTGCGTCCGGAGCTTCTGCTGCTGGATGAACCGGTCAACGGGCTGGACTTTCAGAGCACCGAATACCTTTACCGGCTGATCAGCGGATATCGGCAGTACGGTACGATCCTGTTTTCCTCCCACATTCTGGAAAGCATCTGCCTGACCTCTGACCGGGTATTGGTTTTGGAGCATGGACGGATATCCCGGAGCTTCACCGGGCAGGAGATCCAGGCGGATACGATCCGGGAGGTACTGACGGAAAAGGAAAACGCCTTGTGACAGAAAATAAAAAGTGCCTTTATGTGCAAAATTGGATTGAATATAAGTGCCCCTTTGGTATAAAATGAGATTAACAGAAGTATGAAAGGAGGCGGACAGGTATGGGAATCTATGTAAATCCGGGAAATATTCCATTCAGAGACTCTCGTTTTTCCAGCACATATATTGATAAAAGTATGCTGATCTCGAAGGTGAATGCCGTATACAGGACGGAGAGAAAATTTATATGTGTCAGTCGTCCGCGCCGTTTTGGCAAATCAATGGCAGCGAATATGCTGACTGCCTATTACAGTTGCGGCTGTGATTCCGCAGAGCTGTTTGCAGGTTTAAAGATTGCGAAGGAAACCAGCTTTTCAACGCATCTGAACCAGCGCTATGTGATCAGGATTGATGTGCAGCGTTTCATAGAATCAGAAAGCGAACTGGATTCATTTATCAGCAACATTGAGAAAAGCGTAGTATCCGAATTGCTGAAAGAGTTTCCAGAATGCGAAGGCTTCGATTCGGACAGCAGATTAAAAACGGCTCTTGACCAGATCTTTATTCAGTCCGGAAAGGGATTCATCTTTATCATTGATGAATGGGACTGCGTATTTCGGATTGCCAGAAACCGGAAAGAAATGCAGAAGGAGTATCTGGATTTTATGCGGGGGCTGTTTAAAGGGGCTGATTACGCAGAACTGGTCTATATGACCGGGATTCTGCCGATCAAGAAATATGGGGAGCATTCCGCCATCAATATTTTTGATGAATATTCCATGATCTCACCGAAGAATCTGGGGGAGTATTTCGGATTCACAGAAGAGGAAGTACGCGCGGCATGTAAGCGGCAGGGGATGGATTATGCGGAGGTGGAAAGATGGTATGATGGATATCGTGTGGGAAAGCTCCACATCTACAATCCCAAATCTGTGGCGGATGCTTTGACATGGGGGGAAATTCAGAGCTACTGGACAGGGACAGAGACATACGAGGCATTGAAGGTGTATATCGACCTGAACTTTGACGGACTGAAGGAGGCAATCCTGACAATGCTTGGGAATGGCCGCTGTGTGGTCGATCCGTCCACGTTTCAGAATGACATGACCGTATTCCGGACAAAGGATGATGTGCTGACACTGCTGATTCATCTTGGCTATCTGACCTATGACAAAGAAACGAGCGAGGTGTTTATCCCCAACCGGGAGATTGAGCAGGAGTTTATGCGGGCTGTAAAGGTCGGCGGCTGGGACGGGGTGATTCAGTCGCTGGACCGATCCAGGGAGCTGCTGGAGCGCACATGGGCTCTGGACGGAAATGCGGTGGCGGAAGGAATGTCCGTCATTCACAGCGAAACCTCTTCCATCCTGAAATACAATCATGAAAGCTCACTCACCAGCGCATTGCTTATGGCGTACTACAGCGCGAAGTTGTACTATGTAGATCCGATCATGGAGCTGCCATCGGGGAAAGGCTTTGCGGATGTGGTTTATCTGCCCAGGCGGAATGTAAACCGCCCGGCACTGGTGGTAGAACTGAAATGGGATCAGAAGGCCGACGGAGCGATCCGGCAGATCAAAGAGAAGAAATATGCCTCCTGGATCGAGGGGTATACCGGGGATATCCTTTTAGTGGGGATCAATTATGATAAAGAAGAGAAGGTTCATGAGTGTGTGATTGAAAAATATGTAAAGGCGGATTAAAAATGAACATGTCCGAAAAGCTGATTTCCTGAATCTTCATGCCGTAATATATGTGAATGATGTACCGTATCGCATCCATATATTGCGGTATTCTTTTTTTGCTGTATCAAGTTCTATACAGTTCTTAGGTGAACACTCTGCCGCAGACAAAAACCCGCCGTTTACGGACAAAATGGCAGAAGCCATGGATTTGTATTATCCTGTATTTGTGCTGGTTTTGTAATGGAAATCTTGATGCTCTGTCAGTCTGCCGCGGGGGAAGCGCAAAGAGTTTTCGAGAAATCTTATCATTCAGGAGGTGCTTAGAGAACATGAGATCATTTTGTAAAAAATACGGAAAAAACACACCGTTTCATGCAGTCACAAAACAATTATTCGGAAGGAAGTATGAGCGGATTTCCCGCAGCCTGATGCTTTGCCTGATCCTGTTCCTTGCGGTTTACGCGTCGGAGCTTCGGGTACAGGTGTCCCCTGCGGTTCTGTATCTGACAGCAGCCGCGTTTTCAGCGGGGATTATGTGGCGTACATTAAATTCCTCACAGAATGCGGAAATATTTATGGGGCTGTTCATGCTGCCTTTTGACGACAGGGAAATGATGATTTCGTATGCGGCGGCATTCGGCGGCTATACTCTGATCACGAAAACGGCTGTGGTCCTTGCGCTGTTTTTCGCGGCGGCGCAGTGGAGCGCGGCGGAGATCGGGGCGGCGGTCCTGCTGGCCTGTCTGGGATGTGTGGTGTCAGCCGGATGGTATGCAGCGATACATTTATATAAGGAAGGCCGGGAATCCAATCTATGGAATGCATTCCATGGAAAAGTGCCGGAACCGAAAGCAGGAGAACCAAATCCCCGAAAAAGACTCGATGCCTATGTATTTTTCCAGCCGTCCATATCGTATGGAAAAAAGAGACATACCGGGAGAAAAGGCTATATTCTCCGTTACCTTCTGCGGTATATCACATCAAATAAAAACTATCTGGTAAATACCGCCGGCCTCTGGCTGATCGCTGGTCTCCTTCCGCTGATGCTGGGGCAGTTTGACGGACTGAACACGCTGCCCATGGGCTTTGCGATCCTCTGCATGAATACGCCGATCTGCATCCTGCTGTCATGCGATCCGGATCTGGAGCAGGCAGTGCGGCTCCTGCCCGGACAGTCCGTCCGTTTCTGCGGAGCATACGGCCTGTTCATTGCCCTGGTAAATTTTACAGGAAGCAGTGTGTATCTGGTCAGCTGGCAGGTGATCTATGGCGGGATCGGAATCGCAGAAGTCTTAACGGCAGCGGGGTTTGCCGCGGCCAGCGCCATTCTGTCGGTATTTCTGGAATGGAGATATCCCATCCGGGGCTGGAAGATCGAAAACGACCTGTGGCACCATCCGCGGAAATATATTGTACCAGTGGTGATGCTGCTGGCAGGGGCGGTTGCGGGGATGTAGATATGGAATGCTCTTCTGTTAGTACAGCGTTGCATTAATTTTGAAGTAATAAGCGCTTGATGTGCATGTCAGGACAAGGCGGAGGAAGGAGGCGATGCCGGTAGCATCGTTGACTGACTCCAACGCAGTAATGGCATGGACAGCGAGTGATTATTACTCAATTATTAATGCAATGCTGTACTAGCGATCTCTCCAGGCAAAATGAAGGTAATCTATTGTTTTTTTTATTCTGAGAACGTATACTATAGTCAGTATAAGGAACTGTAAAGAAAGGAAATCCGTAATATGCTGACTACAGTAGACGCATTTGTTTCTCATAATGGGGACAACTTATGGGATTTTGAAGTTATATCTGACATACCGTATGAGAATGTGAACCGTATCCATCCGCTGAAGCAAAGGGATGTTGCTCTGCTGATACAGGATGCCAAAAGCGATCCTCACATTACAGGCATTATTGTATTCGGGAGTGCAGTGCGCTTTGACTGCCATTCCATGAGCGACCTGGATGTTTTGATTGTGCGTGACGACCAACAGATTCGGATTGACGCATCCCTGTCGAATATTCAGAGTGAGCTTGACCTTATATTTCATTCCAAATTGGGAGAGCGTTTGAAAAAAGAGATTCAACGTACAGGCGTGGTCGTATTCAGGCGGTGAAGGCATGTGCGATATCCGATTTTTTAAATCAGCGTATCATTGCTATGATGTTGCTGCAAATCTTTTGAAATTTTATGAGCAGGAAGATTTTGAGTGGAATTGTTATTACAGTATCTTTAAGAAGCAGCTATAAACCGTGAACGTGAGCTATGAATCAAGAAAACCTGAAACACATTGCGGCAGTGGAAGAGCAGACTGCATGCAGTATAAGGAAAGGAAATCCAAGTTATGAAAACTATGGTGAAAGCCAGGGAACAAGCCATGAAGAGGCTATATGGATTACTGGAACTTCAAAAAGATCTGGAGCAAAGATTTGATCCGAATCAATATAATATATTTGTATTTGGCAGCTATATTACGGTGAACTATATTGAAGGAGTGAGTGATATAGATGTAGCAGTATATACGGAGGATTTTGATCTGTATAAGAAGATATCGCTTTATATTGAAGAGTATTTTGAAAAAAGGCAGGTTAAAAGCGATATATTTTATATTGATATAAATATGGCAGCACCTGTTTATACTGCGCCGCTGAACTCTAAAGTACAGCTTACAGGATTTTATCCGCCTTGTTTGGAAGAATTTCGAAGGGCCTGTCAGAAAGTGTTGGATCAAACAAAAATGAGGATGATGTCATGAAGTTTAGCGAAGAGATATTAAAGCAGCTGGACCTGGAACAGAGTAAGGTAAAAGAACCGGTGAATGTTATGCGCATAGACGATATGCTTGATTTTATGGAAAATTGTGCAATGAGGATTCAGTCAAAAAGCTGGGTTTATTCAAAAACCTTAATAGCTGATATAAGATTAGACTGCATGGATATCGTCACGGCCCAATTGAATGACTTTGCGCAGGTTTTTATGGACTTGATCATTTTTATGAGGAAAAAAGAAGGCACATATAGGGGTGGAGTTTCCCTACGATATTGTATTAATAGTTTTGACACATTCGGGTTCGAACAAACAGAGAATGAAAAAACATTTCTAAAAGAGCTTCTGCTGAGAAATGAAATCACACATGACTATTTTAATCGTGAGCTGCATCAGCAAAAGCTAATTTGGATTATGGAAAACTGCAGTGATGGGGCAGTGGATGTGTATCAGGATATTAAAAAGTATTGTATGGAACAAAATCTGACTTTACTATATTTTGATAAAAATGCAGAGTGAGATCACATATGCGGGATATGTCCGTGAAAAGGGATATATTCCGCATTTTTATATCCTGTGATACGGCCGGATGGCCATAATGGGATGCACCAGGGTATATTTTATCGGATGATGTGAAACTTTTTCACATAAGATCTGTAACATTTTGCAATCTCGGCAGTTAATAAAGTGAAGGGGGTGAGAGACGTGGACTTTGACGGAATATATCGTTCCTATTTCAAGGACGTTTTCCTGTACATGTGTAGCCTGTCGGCAAATGAAGACATTGCGGAGGAGATCACACAGGAAACATTTGTAAAAGCATTGAGATCGATCGGCACATTTGACGGCTCAAAGGATATCCGCGCATGGCTCTTTACGATAGCGCGGAACACATATTTTACCTATTGCAAGCGCCGTAAGATTTATGCGGATGAAGAGATGACAGAAGACGCCGCATCGGTTCAGACGGATTTTACGGAACGGTTCGCGGACGAAGAAACCGCCTTTCTCATTCACCGGTTTCTTCACAGCATGGAGGAGCCATACAAGGAGGTGTTGAATCTGCGGGTATTCGGAGAGCTGTCTTTTGAAAAAATCGGCGCGATCTTCGGAAAAAGCTCCGGCTGGGCGAGGGTTACGTACTACCGTGCAAAAAAACAGATCATAGAATATATGGAGGCGATGGAAAATGAAACAGATCAGCTGTAATGTCATAAAAGATATTCTTCCGCTTTATCTGGATGATGTGGTCAGCCAGGACACCAGGGAAATGGTGGAGGAGCATCTGGAATCCTGCGATGCCTGCAGAAAGGAAGCATGCGTTTTAAAAAGCAGTATTGCACTGCCGGCAGACAGAAGCACGACGTTCCTGGACGCAAGGATCCTGAAAAATCTGAAGAAACGGTTATTCAAGAGAAAAGCAGTCACAGCGATCCTCTCGGCTGCCGCGGCTGCCGCAGTGATATTCGGAGTGTACTGCATCCTGACTCTGCCGAAAATTTTTATTCCCTATGACAGCGCAAGGATCAGCATAGAGGAGACGGACGGAAAGCTCTATGCCAGCTACGAGGGAGACAACCTGGATATGACCTTCGGCACGCATCCGGTTGACATGGAGATCGACGGGGAAGAAAAAAAGGCGGCTGTCGTCTGCTATTATGAAACCCTTTGGTCGAAATATATCGCGCCTGTATTTTTAAGCCGTGATAACGTACATGGTGACAGACATACGTTCTACTTGGGAGACAGGGAAGAAATCGACCGAATCTACTACGGACCAGGTGATCTTCCTGACCAACTTCATTCTGATCCGGTGGATTATAATGGAAATGGGATTTTCGATTCGGATGAGATGATGGGATATGACGGGTATGATGAGATGTTCAGTGAGGCGGAGCTGATCTGGGAGAAATCTTGACTAAGAGTGGTGAGGGCAATCAGGGATAACACAGATATAGAGCGTAATATAAAAATGGAATAAGCAGCTTTAACAGCCGCAGATTCAAAATAAGTCTGCGGCTGTTTTCTTTATTTATTGACATTCTGTTCGAGCTATATTAAATTTCTCTTTACAGACAGTGATCTGATATAGAGAAAACGTCCATTTTTATACTTCATACCTTTTGGAACGTTCACCGTTCAATCAGTATCCATTTATTCTATTATCTGGTTTTATCTTTCCTGGTATTCAGGGGAATTATTGATGGAGGTGGTCGGATTGACGCGACTTGGACAAAAGCTGGTAAATAAAGGCAGAGAAGAGGGAAGGCAAGAGGGAAGAGAAGAAGAAAGACTACAGGAGTGACCAGCATGACTCTGGACAGCCTGACCAGCGGGTTCAATATTGCCAAAAATATTTCCATGAATCCAAGGGTAAACGCGATGGCCGGATTTACGGAAGCGGAGACGAGAAAAGTTCTGGGCGAGCTGGGAATCGTGGATTGGGACGCTGTCCTGAACCGGCTGACTGCGTATTACAACGGATATGTATTCTGCCATGACCCAAAGCAGGCAGAGCGGATCCTGAACAGTAATCTGGTGATGTATTTTCTGGACGAGTATACGGCGTTGGGGGAAGTCCGCCAGATGGCGGATGTGAATATCAAAAGCGATTACGGCAAGCAAGGAAACGGGGCGGTCTATGATGTGGTGCTGGAAACGCCGAACGCCGTGATCCGGGATGTATATTATAAATACTATGCGGATTATCTGAGATTGGAGAAAACGGAAAAGCGGGACGAGTAAAAGGGAGTGCGGCTTGGGAAACTGAGCCGCTGTTTTGCTGTTATTTTCTGGTTTATCCAGGTTAGGTTCATAGTTATGACTGCTCCGACATATCATCAACTAAAGAAGAGCTTAAGGAGAACATTTCATAATATGGAAAGAAACGAAGCGTGCCTGACAAATACCTGCAGCTTTGCGGGTGTAAAACCGATTATGGTCGATCTGCCTTATCCGCCGATCCAGGTGAGGAGAGAGAATCCGGCCTATGCGAATCTGCTGGGCATGGACTACTGCGGGCCGGTATCGGAGCTGTCAGCGATCACTCAGTACATCAACAACGAAAACCGCATTTCCTGCGAAAAATGTGCGATGGCAAAGACACTTCTGGGAATTGGGATCGCGGAGATGATGCACCTGCAGAAGCTGGGCGAGCTGATCTGCCTGCTGGGCGGGAAGGTGGATTTTATCGCAAGGCCCTATAACGGACGGCCCAGAATGTGGACGCCGGAATACCTGACCATCCCCGAACACGTGGGGAAAATGCTTCAGGCCGACATTGCGGCGGAAAAGGATGCGATCAGCCAGTACCAGATGCATATCAAGATGATCGATGACGACTGTGTAAACGCAGTGCTGAGACGGATCATCCAGGATGAGGAATACCATGTGATGCTGCTGCGGGCATTGGAAAGAGAAGTTTAGGACAGGAGGATTGATATAGACCGAATACTGTTACAGGAGCATCCAAAGGGTAGAATCATAGTAAAAACGCGCGGCAGCGGAGCTGCTGTGCGTTTTTACACTATATAAGTACATTCATAACATAAATTTATCTGTTTTCAATCATTTTTGAAAAAAGAGGATTAGCGTTTTTTCTTGCGTTAAAAGCGTATTTATGTTTTAATACTTATACCCGAGGGTATCCCATTATGGCCATCCGGACGTTTGACAAGGTATACTTGGGGGGGGGCACTCTGTCATGGCCATACAGCCGTTTTATAAGGTATACATATCCAGTAGGAGGTTTTATGAAGTTATTTCATTTAGTTGGGAAATCTGCAAAAAAGGAAGCGAGCCAGGAGCCTGAAAAGGAGCTCACATTGGAAGCGCGCGGAGCTTACTCCGGCATGCGTGTCGAGATCATGGACGATAAGAAGCAGCTGATCTTCATCGCAAAGCTGATGAGTCTGCATAAGAACAGTGGCAAGCTGCACCAGTATTCGGAATCAGAGTTTTTGCTTGAAGAAGAGGAAATGAAGATCAGGATCCGCGGTTACAGCGATATCGATAAAAAAGTGATCCATATGGAAGGAACTCTGAAGCAGGGGAAGGACAGCATCTGGCCGGTGGAGGGACTGACATTTATCAAGTCCGGCAATGACCGCGCCTTTTACCGTTTAAATACGAATCTGGACGGCAGTATGATACTGACGGAAGGGACAGAGACAGAAAAGGAACCCTGCAGGCTGCTCAATATCAGCGTAGGTGGCGCATATATCAGGACGGAGCCTGCATTGGAGCTGGGGGAGAGGTTTTTTCTGCAGGTGAAGCTGCACCCGGACAGGGACAGCTCCCTTATCTTAACAGAAGTATGCCGCATCGTCGAAAGAGAAGATGAGCTATTCGAGTACGGATGCCAGTTCATAGAACTCAATGAAGCCGACCGGAAGCAGATCATCCAGGCGATTGAACGGGAGGGGAAGAAAGAAGGCGCAGCCTTATGAATTTAATCAGCAAGATCCCAAAAGAGTTTTACAAGCTTTTCGCAAGCAAATATATGGACTATTACCAGCGTTTCCTGACCGCAATCTATGAGGAATCCGGCCGCTCATACTCTCTGCTTGGCCTCACGGAGCGGGAGTGCCGCATGATCATGAATGAGCAGATCGCGGCGGAGACGCTGGACTGGAGCGAGGAGCAGTTTGATGAGGAGGGGGAGCTTCTGACCAGGAGCAATATGGCCTCTATCTGCCTGAAGCATCTGGAAGACTGGGGATGGCTCAGACGGGACTATGATGAAGTCCTGGACAGCTACGTGGTCTCCTTTCCAGAATATAGCCAGCTGTTTGTGGAGCTGTTTCAGCGTCTTTACAGCGAAGAGGATACCCGGGAGCGGGAAAGTGTCCTGGCAGTCTACAGCTATCTGTACACCTACAGCTCCGACAGCGAAAAAAATAATGACATCCTGAAAAGCGCGCTGCAGGCATCCCGTTCCCTTCTGCAGATGCTTTCCAACATGCAGGAGGGCATGAGAGGATACTTTGACGAGCTTTCCAGGCAGAGGAGCTTTCTCGGGATCCAGGAAGTTCTCGTAAAGGAAATGAATAACAACGAGAGCAGGAAATACGCGATCCTCACTACCACAGACAGCTTTTACCGATATAAGGAGGCGGTCAAGGAACTGATCGACCGGAACCTCAGTGAAAATGAAGCGAGGAAGCAGGAACTGTCGGGAAGGCAGCGGGAGCTGAGGACGCGGGCTGGGCGGATAGGAGAGGAGCAGGGAGAGCCAGACCGTCATATTCAGACTGGCCAGAGAGAACCTGCAGATCTGGAAAGACTTTCGCCGGAGGACAGGATCGAGCTCCGCCGCCTGGAGCATGCCCTCCGGCGTACCGATGAGGCAATGACGATTATCTGTATGATCGAACGGGAATTTGACGCCATTGAGCGCAGATACAATAAGCTGATCGAGCAGAAGACCCTGTTTGCCAGCCGGGCGGCGGCAAGGATCCGGTACATCCTCATGGAGGGCGCGCTGGAAGAAGATCCGACTGCGGTGCTGGCCAAGCTTTTGAACCAGAGCAGACGAAGCACGGAGATTTTGGAAAAGCTCTCCGACCGGATGCGTCTGACAGAGCCTTTCCGCACTGTTACCGGACAGAGCCTGGCCCGCCGCAGGAATACGGAAAAAACAGTATTTGCCCCGCAGGCTGTGGCACGGGACGCGGAACGGACGGAGGAAGGGTTGGATGAGTTTGTGCTGAAGCCTCTCTATACCAGACAGGAGATTGCCGAGTTTCGGAGAAAAAATGAGCGGAACGGAGCATTTACAGTCATGGAGGATTCCGTGCGTTCTCCGGAAGATCTGGAGAAATTATTTTTCGTATGGCAGGACGCGGTGGAGATTGCGGATGACGCAAAAAAGATTGAGATCGGGGAGGAACTGGAGAACCGGGAAGGGTGTCGCTTCTCCGCGTTGACGATTCAGGAATGACGGAATCAGGCGGCGCGTCCGGTTTAGAGTGAGATTCCGGAGCTGCTGTCCTATTACATTTAATATAGAAAGGAATCCTACAAATGATCACATACATGGAAGAGCTATCCGCGTCCGAGGCGGAAAATCTGAAAAAGACCATTTCCAGATTATTTCGCCAGACCTGCATTCTGCAGCTGCGGTATGATCCGGTCACGCTGACGCCGAGGGATAATCCGGACTATGAAATATGTGTCCGCCACAGGCATTTTATCGAAAATTATCTTGCCGTGCTGGGGTGCGAGATGGAGCATGACCCGCAGGAGCACATTTTCCGGCTGAAAGGGGAAGGGGCGGAGACGGAAAGGTTCAGCCAGACCACCACCATGCTCATCCTGCTCGTGCGGATGATCTACCGGGACAAGATCCTGGGGGAGGGGCTGGGCGCAACGGTCACAAGCCTGGGAGAGATCCGGGAATACGGGGCCAATACCGGACTCCTGAACCGGAAGCTGACAGCTGCGGAGTGGCGGGAGGCACTGTATCTGATGAGCAGGCACCAGATGATCGAGCTTCCGGCGGCGGTCCGTGACGTGAAAGATGAGACACCGATCTATCTGTACAGCACCATCCTTCTCTACGTGAGCGCGGCGGATATGAACGAACTGATTGAAGAATACAGGGAGGAGGCAGACGATGAAGCAATCCAAGAAAATCTTCCGGCGGATGCTGATCAATAACTGGGGAGGCATCAGCCATAAGATCATGGAATTTCACGAATACGTGAACCTGTTCAGCGGCAAGAGCGGTTCCGGAAAATCCACGGTTATGGATGCGATTCAGGTAATCCTTTACGGCAGCGTGTCGGCTGCCTTTTTGAATAAAGCGGCGGATGACGCAAAAAATAAGAGAAGTGTCCTCAGCTACCTGCGGGGCGCCCAGAAGGACGGAACCTCAAACCGGGAAAATGTAGACTTCTGCTCCCAGATCGTGCTGGAGCTGGAGGATACGGGAGGCCGGCTGATGACCTGCATCGGAGCCGTATTTGAGGTGGGGAGCCAGGATACGGAGCTGCGGAAATACCATTTTTTCAGTCATTCGGGGCGGCTTCCGGAGGACGGATATCTGACGGACCAGGGCATTCCCTACACCTCCGCCCAGCTGAAAAAGTTGATTGAGGCCCGCAGCCATTCCGAGGACAACCGGGGACGGGTGGAGGTGAACCGGATGTACCCTTCACGGGAAGCCTATCTGGGCACCCTGTACGATTCCATTTTCGGATACATCGACCCGGGCCGGCTGATGACCATGGAAAAAAGCGCCATTGCGCTTCGGATGGCGGACGGCACCGGGCAGTTCATCAAGGATTATATGTTTCCAAAAAGTAAGGAGGACACGGTGTCCGCGATCAGCCGGCAGCTTGGCGCATACCGGGAGATCAAGGAAAAGGTGGACGATCTGGAGCATCGGATCGAGATCCTGGATGAGGTCCACAGCGCCAACCAAGAGTTGGTTCGGATCCGGGCGGACAGGATGCGCGCGGAGACGGTCCTTCGGATCGTGGATATCGAAAGCTTCAAGACCCGGCTGGAAGCAAAAAAAGAGGATCTGGAAGCGATTTCTGTAAAAATTGCCGAGCTGGAGGAGCGGTATGGAACTCTGGACGCGGACAAGAAGGAAAAAACGGAAGAGCTGATTGAGGTCAAGGCAGAGCTCCATTCCAGCGATTACGGCGTGAAGCAGAAGGAAATGGAAGAACTGAAAAATACCATCGGCCTTTTGAAAGGAAATGCCAGGCAGTGGCAGGAGATCCTGCAGAATCTGAAGGAATGGGAGACGGACGAGGAGATCAGCGGCTACGTCAGCAACCCCACCCTGCAGTGTCTGGAGGAGATCCTGGACGGTGAGATATCGGAGTTCGCCCTGGACAAGCTGCGTAATGGCCTTCAGGATGCAATGGAAATGATCGGGGAGGAGCTTGCGGAGCTCAACGACGGCATCCGCGCCGCGGCCCGGGAGCTGAGTGAAAAAAAGGAGATGGCGGAGGATCTGAAAAATGACCGCAAGCCTTACCGGAAGGAATTGAAAAGCGCCCGGGCACAGCTCCAGAGCGAGCTGAGCAGCCAGTACGGCCGGACCATCCATGTGGAAATCTTTGCGGACCTGTTTGACATTGTGGATGAAAAATGGAAGGATGCCGTTGAGGGAAGGCTGGGCCGAATTAAGCACAGCCTGGTGACCGAGCCTCAGTATGCTCTGGACGCTGCCAGGATCTTCCGCAGGATGAAGCGGAAGGAATACGAGGAAGTGGACCTGATCAATACAGCGGCAATCAAAAGAGACGAACCCGCAGCCGAAGCCGGTACGCTTTATGAGGCAGTCCGGGCCG
Source organism: Lachnospiraceae bacterium (assembly GCA_910573785.1). Taxonomy (GTDB): domain Bacteria; phylum Bacillota; class Clostridia; order Lachnospirales; family Lachnospiraceae; genus Schaedlerella. The sequence continues at coordinate 53,869 of CAJSZT010000004.1, forward strand.
GCGAACCTTATGCGGACCTGTGCCTGAGAAGGTATCTGGGAAGGATCTGCAAATGCGAGACCGTGGAAGAGCTCCATGCAGTCCGGGACGGGGTGACGCCGGACTGCTATTCCTACAGCAATTATATACTCCGCCATCTGCGGGAGGACGATTACAGACGATTTTCCTGTATCGGGACCAGGGTCTCCAAGGTGAAGCTAAAGGAGCTGGAAGAGGAGATCTATCAACTGGAACAGCGGCAGATCGGGGATCTGCAGATGCGGGAAACGCTGAACCGGGCGAAGAAGCTGGAACAGCTGAACCAGAGTTCGGAACAGCTTCTGCGTCTTTCCAAGGCTCACAGAGAGTTGGAGGTTTATCTGGATAAGCGGGAGCAGCTTGCGAAGGAATTGAAAGAACTGGAAGACGGTACGCTGACCGCAGAGCTGAAAGCACAAAAGGCGCTGTTGGAGCAGGGGATCGCTGAGCTGTCCCGCATACAGGAACGGGTCAATAAGGAACGGATCGGCCGGGAGGGCGACCTCCGGGCGGCACAGAAGGAATACGGAGACTTTCAGGATAGACTGTCCGCGCTGCAGGAGGGCTTTCGGGCGGATGAACGTCTGCTGGCGGAGGTCCGGGAAGGTCTGGAATTTCAGAGCGAGGCTGCGTACCGCAGAAAGCAGCATGACTTGTGCCAGCATCTTGCCGGGCAGGAGGAGGAGCAGGAAGAACAGCGGATCCTGGCCCGAAATCGTTTCAACAGGGAATACCCGGCCTATGGATTTTCCGGGGTAGAACATGAGAATACTGTGTACGATAAGTTGAGGGAAGAACTGAAACGGGATTATGCGCCCCAGTACAAGGAGGACTTTGAGAACCAGTACCGGCAGGTCTACCATTCCCTCCGGGAAAATGTGATTGCCACTATCCACGGCGAGATCAAGGCGGCATACCGGCACAAGCGGGAGATCAACCAGATGCTGTCCAGGATCCGGTTTTCCGACAGCACCTACCAGATCGACATCCTGCCGGCTGAAAACGAGAACGGACAGTTTTACGAAATGCTGATGGCGCCGGAGCTGGACAGCAAGGTACTGGACAATGACGGCTTCGAAGGCCAGCTCAGCATCGGGGAGGACGCGTTTTTTCAGAAGTACGAGCAGCAGATCCAGAGGCTGACGGAAAAGTTCATGCCCCCCAGAGACGGGGAGGGTGACAGCCGTTCCCGCCATAACCAGGAGATGGAACGCTATGCGGACTACCGTAATTATCTGACCTTCAGCATGTATGAGCGGGTGGAGGACGACCAGGGAAATGTGAAGAAAAACGCGGTGGATGAAATGGCCGGGAGGGACTCCGGCGGGGAAGGACAGAACCCCAAGTACGTTGCGCTGCTGGCCGGGTTTGCCATGCTCTATATGCAGCAGAGCAACCGGGATTCCAAGATCCGCCTGGTGCTATTGGATGAGGCATTTTCCAAGATGGATAAGGAACGGAGCGAGGTCTGCCTGCGCTATGCGAGGGAGTTGGAGCTGCAGCTCATCGTCTGCGTGCCGGACGAACGTCTCCAGTCGCTGATCCGCAATGTGGACAGTGTGTATGGGTTCCGGCGGTATCAGAATCAGATTACTATGATGCATATTGATAAAGGGGAATATCTGGAGCTGATGCACGGGGGCGGAAGAGGTATTACCTGAACCGACAGCCATTTCAGATGTAAAGAACGGTTCGCCAACGGATATTGTGACGCTTGTAGATGTCGATTTTGTCGAGTACCGCAGAAAAAATGATATGCGGGCGGTGAGAAAGAATTGTACCATACCGTCATGGCTTAGCTTTGAAGCAGAAAAAGCGGGAGTAAATTTTTCCTCTGTTTTGACATCGGCGCTTAAAAGGGAGTTGAAGATACAAAGATAATGTATACAATAGAGAGAATTAAAAAGGGTTCCGGCAGTTTTGAATCAGCCGGAACCCTTTTTTAGTCTGGAAAACAATTCACTTTATCTGATCTACAACCCCCTGATTAGCAACTGGGATCGTTTCTTTATGTCGAATCTTCGTAGAATATCAAATTCTGCGAAAACCTGACGGTAAATAAAAATGCGCTGTATATACGGAAAATCATTCTGTGTGATACAGCCAGACATTCCATGTTCTTTGTGACGGGAACAGATTATACATAGGGAAGGATGGACGCGGATTGCCTGAAAAGATATGCAAGACCATTCACCAGTATAACAAAGAGCCGATTCCAAAAGCCGATATGCAGCAGCTCCTGGAAATCGCGGAGGATTATAAAAAGGTGAAGAATTATGTATACGGCCGCTACGGGGGCATCGGCAGTTTATTCAAGATCTATCCGGGATATACGGTGCAGAATGAGATGACGAAGAGCGGGCTTCGGGCAGAGCTGGATATGCCGTCGGTCTATTTTTATCTGGCGATGTTTGACGCGCTGGGAGACATCAAGAGCCAGTGGACCAGGACAAAGTCCAAGGTTCTCAAGCTGGCAAGAGTGAATCAGAATCTGACAGCAGAGGAAAAGCACTATCTTCGTTTTTTATTGAAGGTCAACAATGCATTCGACGCAGTATTAAATGAAAGGCCGGTAACGCTGCAGAAGGAAATCCAGCGAAAGTATGATGAATTTCAGGCACAGGTGGATACGGAAAAACTTCACCGCTATCTGTGCAGGCAGGTCAGAAAATATCATGTGAAGCAGCATGCGGATTCGGCAGCGGGTCTTTCCATTGCAGAACGGGCCTACCGGTATGGAGATTCCGGGATTTATATTTCCACAAAAGAAAAGCGGAAACGGATTTTCATTCCGCTGACAGATCACTGCCAATATCAGTCTCAACTGTATGTCAAATTATATCAGGAGGCACAGGCACCCGCCTGGCCTCCGATATTCCAAAACAGTATATCGAAGTCTATGGAAAGCCGATTATTTCCTATTGCATAGAGAGCCTCTCGGCCCATAGGCAGATTGACGCAATCCAGATCATTGCGGATTCCGCCTGGCAGAAACCGATCCAATCATGGCTTCCTGCTTACGAGCCCGGGAAAAAATTCAGAGGATTTTCCGCCCCGGGAAGCAATCGGCAGCTTTCCATTCTAAATGGACTGGAAGCAATCAGAAAATATGCGGATGATTCCGACTATGTATTTATTCATGACGCCGCAAGGCCGCTGCTTACCCCAAAACAGATCACAGCCTGCCTGGATGCGGCAAAAGGGCATGACGGAGTGATCCCTGTGCTTCCGATGAAGGACACGGTTTATTCCAGCGCAGACGGGAAACGGATCACCGCATTGCTGGACCGAAGTGAGATTTATGCGGGACAGGCTCCGGAAGTATTTCGGCTGGGGGTGTACTATGCGGCGAATGTCAGACTGCTTCCGGATCGAATCAAGAATATCAACGGATCGACGGAACCGGCGGTAATGGCCGGGCTGGATGTTGCCATGATTTTCGGAGATGAAAACAATTTTAAGATTACAACAAAGGCGGATCTGGAGAGATTTCAAAGCATTGTGAAGGAAGCTCAATCCTTGTAAAAAAATCTGATTGTGATTTCCTAAATTGTAATTTGAATCAATTATATCTGACTGGATACAATTGATTTTATGAAAAAAGGGAGTACCGGCAACAGCGGGTGCTCCCTTTTTTATAGGCCTTTTTCATAAAATTAAAGAAAGTTAGATGTAACTATTGACATTACATCAAATGTGTGGTAAAGTCTTTGATGTAATAAACAATATTACATCAAAGACAAAGATATTCTGCGGCGATTCGAAAATCTATTCCCGGAAGGAATGGAATATTTTAATGAAACGGAGGAGAAAATGATGAACGAGAAAGCAAAAAAGTATGTAGATTTATTTCGGAAGGTGAAGATTGCGTCTGCGGCGACCGTAGACCAGGAGGGACATCCCCGTAGCAGGATCATCAATGTGATGATCGCCGCGGACGAAGGGATGTATATTGTCACATCCAAAGGCAAGCCCTTTTACGAGCAGCTCATGAATACCGGGGAGATTGCGTTAAGTGCCATGTGTCCGGACTGTCAATCTTTGAAGTTTTATGGTAAGATAAGGAAGGCGGAAAAGCTCTGGGTGGATCGGGTATTCGAGGAGAACCCGGGAATGAACGAGGTCTACCCCGGAGATACCCGCTATATCCTGGATGCATTTCTGATCTATGAGGGCTCCGGAGAATGGTTCGACCTGATGCGTTATCCCATCAGCCGGGAGACATTTTCCTACGGGACGGAGGAGGAAATGGCCGGATTCGAGATCACGGATGCCTGTATCGGCTGCGGCTCCTGCGTGAAGGTTTGTCCGCAGAAATGTATTGCCCAAGGGGAGCCATACCGGATCGACCCGATACACTGCCTGCAGTGCGGCGCGTGCAGGGAAGCATGTCCCGCGGGGGCGGTGAGGAAGCTCCATGCATAAGCGGTAAGGAAGCGATATGCATAAGCGGCGGGAATCTATTTCCGGCAGAAGCAGAGAAGTCCCACACAGCCGTCCTGGGAAAGAATGTATGCTGGAAATGCATTCCAAAGTCAGAAAAAGTATACGCAAAAGAGGAGAAAAGACGGATGTTATTCAATGAAGTCATCCAGACTTATCTGGAACGGAAGGACTGGTTTCTGGAGCTGATGCTGCAGCACATCACCCTGGCGCTGATCGCCATTGCACTGTCGGGAGTGCTGGGTCTCCTGGCGGGGATCTGGATCGCGGAGCATGAGCGGATGTCCGCCCCGGTCCTGGGGATTGCCAATGTATTTTACACAATTCCTTCGATCTCGCTGCTGGGTATGCTGATCCCATTTCTGGGAATCGGAAATAATACGGCGGTGGCGGCGCTGACCATCTACGGGATCATGCCCATGGTGCGCAACACCTACGCCGGGATTCGGGGCGTATCGCCGGATGTGATCATGGCGGCAAGGGGGATGGGGAGCACGGATTTTCAGATCATGACGAAGATCAAGCTTCCTCTGGCAGCAGGCGTGATCATAGCCGGAGTCCGGAACATGGTAGTCATGACCATTTCCACGGCGGCCATCGCCTCATTTATCGGGGCAGGCGGCCTGGGCGTGGCGATCTACAGAGGTATCACAACCTACAATATGGCACTGACCTTCGGTGGCAGTTTTCTGATCGCGCTTCTGGCGCTGCTCAGCGACCTGCTGCTCGGAAGATTAGAAAAAATGATGAAAAAGAGGAGTGGAAATTGACATGAAGATGAAACAGACAGCAGCACTATTGATGGCAGCCATGCTTGCATTTGCAGGCGTGGGATGCGGAAACAGCGGAGGAAATGAAAGCGCGGGCGGAAGCGCCGGTTCCGAAAGTTCAGGAAATGAGACTGCAGGCACAGAGGCAGACGGCAGCGATGCGGGAGATGCTGATGAAAATGGATCCTCAAAGGGCTCTGGGGAGCCGATCCAGATTGCCACCAAGCCCATGACGGAACAGTATATCCTGGGAGAAATGCTAAAGCTCCTGATCGAGGAGAACACGGATTATACGGCGGAGATCACAAAAGGGATCGGCGGCGGGACCAGCAATATCCATCCGGCCATGGAAAAGGGCGAGTTCGATCTGTATCCGGAGTACACCTCCAGCGGCTGGGTCATGGTATTGAAGCATGAGGCAGATGAAGTCAGCGATGAGGAAATGCTGGAAAAGCTGAAAGCAGAGTATGAGGAGCGGTTTGACATGACCTGGGTCGGACTTTACGGCTTTAACAATACCTTTGCGGTCGCCGTGCGCAAAGAAGCGGCGGAAGAATATGACCTGAAGACCACCTCAGACATGGCGGCGGTATCGGACAAGCTGGTGTTCGGCGGAAATCCGGATTATATCGAGCGGGAGGACGGCTTCAACCTGCTGTGCGACACCTACGGACTGGACTTTAAGGCAGTGCGGGACATTGACATCGGCCTGAAATACGAGGCCATGGAGCAGGGTGACATTGATGTGACTAATGGATTCACCACAGATGCCCAGCTCAGCCGGGATGATATCATGGTGCTGGAAGACGACAAGCATCTGCAGGTGAACTATTTCTGCTCCACCGTAGTTAGAAAAGATGCCTTGGAAAAATATCCGGGCCTGGAGGATGCATTGATGAAAATGGACGGCATTCTGACGGATCAGGAAATGGCGGAATTGAATTACCAGGTGGAAGTGGAAGGAAAAGACGAGGTGGAAGTGGCGGAAGTATTTCTGAAAGCTAAAGGACTGATGTGATATCTGCATGAGGCGGCATGTCCCTGCGGGACGGGCGGGCTTCCGTCCGATGAGGTATACCCAAGGGGCATCCCGTAATGCATGTCCCTGCGGGACGGGCGGACTTTCGTCCGATGAGGTATAAAAAATGGATAGGATTCGATTTGAACATGTAATAAAAAGTTTTGGAGAAAATTGTATATTGGATGATTTCAGCCTGCAGGTGCGGGAGGGAGAATTTCTGACGGTTATCGGAAAATCCGGGTGCGGCAAGACAACCATGCTGAAACTGATCAACGGCCTGCTCACTCCGGATGCAGGGCGGATCTTCGTGGAAGGAAAGGATCTGGCGGGGGCCGACCTGGTGGCGCTGCGGCGCAGGATCGGCTATGTGATCCAGAACGGGGGGATCTTTCCCCACATGACCGTGGAAAAAAATATTACCTACGTTCCAGTCATCAGCGGCAGAAAAAATAAGGCCGAGAACCGTCAGCTCGCCCTGCGCCTGCTGCGGACCGTGGGGCTGGAGGAAGAGATGGCCGGCAGATATCCGTCGGAACTTTCCGGTGGACAGCAGCAGAGGGTGGGGATCGCCCGGGCGCTTGCGGCGGAACCCAGGATCCTTCTCATGGATGAGCCCTTCGGCGCGCTGGACGAGATCACCCGGCAGACCATGCAGGATGAGATCCTCCGGCTGCAGAAGGAATTGAAGCTGACCATCGTATTTATCACCCATGATATCCGGGAGGCCATGAAGCTGGGGGACCGGATGCTGGTCATGGAGCAGGGGAAGGTCCGCCAGCTGGATACGCCGGAGCAGATCCGGCAGAACCCGGCGGACGCGTTTGTGCGGGAGCTGGTAAAGGGCTTCCAAACGGCGGAGCTGTTTGAGCAGGAACCCAGGAAAGATCCTGCGATACCGGATACGATGTACCAGGAAGAGAAAACCAGGAAGAAAGGAGCGTAGGATGCAGATTACAAGCAGGTTTACGATCGCGGTGCATATGCTCCTGTGTATGGATGTATTTCAGGAGGAGTACAAGGTGACCAGCGAATTTATGGCGTTTAGCATCGGGGTCAATCCTGTGATCGTCCGAAAACTTTTGTCCCAGCTCAAGGATGCCGGACTGGCCGAGGTCCGGCGCGGGCCGGGCGGGGCTGTTCCTGCCAGGCCGCTGGACGAGATCACATTTCTGGACATTTACCGGGCGGTGGACTGCATCGGGGAAAATACGCTGTTCCATTTTCACGAAAATCCCAACCCGGACTGCCCGGTGGGAAAGAATATCCACCGGATCCTGGACGGCCGCCTGGCCCAGGTGCAGGATGCCATGGAGCGGGAATTGGAGTCGATCACGCTGGGGATGGTGAAGGCAGAGCTGAAATGAAGGTGGAGAGACGGCCGGCACAGCATGACGGAAGGGCTTAAGATGAAAAAGGAACTGGATTATTTTCGGATCGGCAATACTTACGGAGGCAATCAGGACTGGTTTCCGGATTTTATGATGAAGATCGGCGGATGCGCTGCCCTTACAGCCTGCGACAGCTGCATCTGCCTTGACCTCTATAAAGGAACAACGCTGTATCCATTTGATATACAGCATCTTACCAAAAAAGATTATATCCGGTTCGGAATGCTAATGAAGCCGTATCTGCGGCCAAGATGGTCCGGGATCGACACGCTGGAGATCTATATGGAAGGCTTCGGGCAGTTCCTGACAGACCGCGGCTGCACAGCCATCGGAATGCGCCCCTTATATGGGAACCGAAGTGCCGCGGAAGCAGAAAGCGCGCTGAAAGGCCAGATAGACAAGGGCCTTCCGGTGCCCTGCCTGCTTCTGAAGCACAAGAAGCGTTCGTTCAAGGATTACGAATGGCACTGGTTTCTCCTGACAGGATATGAGATTCAGCAGAATACCTGTATGGTAAAAGCAGTCACCTATGGGAGCTGGGAGTGGCTGGATCTGGGAGAACTCTGGGATACCGGCTTTCAACGCAGGGGCGGGCTGGTCGTATACTCCGACCATTTCTTTTCATAGATCTCCAATGTTTCGGAATCTGTTTATTCTGCTTGACGGATACGAGGAAACGCCCTATGATTTTAATAACAGAAAAGCATGGTTTACAAGAGCCTATACAACATAATGGTCTGACGGAATGAAGGAAGAGAAAATCAAGATGGAATTTACGGAGGGACAAATGAAAATTTTAGAGGTTACGGAGAGAACGCCGTCACTGTTAGAACAGTTAATTATTGTATGGGAGAGATCCGTAAAGGCAACGCACCTGTTTTTATCAGAGATTGAAGTGGAAGAGATCAAAACGTATATTCCGCAGGCATTGAATGGGATTCCGCATTTGATCATCGCCAAAAACGAGAACAATTGTCCTGTCGCGTTTATGGGGCTTGAGGAACAAAAACTGGAAATGCTTTTTATTTCGCCCGAAGAACGGGGAAAGGGACTGGGGAGAAAGCTGCTCCGGTACGGGATTGAAAACTACGCAGTCAACGAATTGGCCGTCAATGAGCAGAACCCGCTTGCGAAAGGTTTTTATGAGCATATGGGTTTTCAGGTTTATAAACGAACGGACCATGACGAGCAAGGCAATCCTTATCCGCTTTTATACATGAAATTGAAATGAGCTTAGGAACTGTATGGAAATAACCGATGCATCCTGCACAGCCTGCACAAGTTATTTTCCCGCAGCTCCTTACCGATAACAAGGGGGGGAATTGTATGACATGTATGAATACACCGCGGCTGAAAACAGAAAGGCTGATATTAAGAAAATTTACAGAAAATGACATAGAAGCATTATACTTGATCCTGACAGATCAGGAGGTCAACACTTTTTTACCCTGGTTTCCTTTGAAGAGCGTTGAGGAAGCACGGTCTTTTTTTGAAGCAAGGTATGCGGCCATTTATGAAAAGCCACAGGCCTATGCTTATGCGATCTGCTTGAAAGAGGATAATGATCCGATTGGTTACATAAAAGTTGATATGGATGAAAGCCATGATTTTGGCTATGGGCTTCGGAAGGAATTCTGGCACCGGGGAATTGCCACAGAAGCCGGAAAAGCTGTGATAGCGCAGGTAAAAAAAGATGGACTTCCCTATATCACAGCGACACATGACATTCACAATCCACGCAGCGGCGGGGTTATGAGACAGATGGGAATGAGATATCAGTATTCCTATGAAGAACAATGGCAGCCCAAAGATTTTTTAGTTACCTTTCGAATGTATCAGTTAAATTTCGATGAAAGAGACCACAGTGTTTATAAAAAATATTGGGACAATTCTACGGTGCATTTTGTAGAAACAGGGATTTAGCTTTTGACTCAATGATCACCAGAGATTATATTGATAAAGGAAAATATTTTCAGAAATACCACTGCATATGAATATAAGGCTAATGGAGAAAAATAAAAATGTATGAAAATATGTTTTTGATAGATATGTAAGAAAGTGATTGACGGGTCAACGCCCTAATGCTATAATTTGAGCATTGTAGCTTATTTTGCCGAAGATGTTTTGCAGTGAAGATTATAAAGGAGGATGCAATATGGCTAACGTAGGAAGAAAGCTTGGTGTAAACATTAGTACGTGCATACGGGAAGCTGATATTAGTCTTGATAGCTTTGCCAAACATTTAGGGTATTCAATGAAAGATGTGTGGAATGTTATCGAAGGAAAGGTTATAATTCCTCCAGCTGAATTAGATAAGATGGCAAGTATTCTTAAAACAACAAAGAGTGAATTGATTAATCATGAATCGGACAGTTTGGTGCCGGAGCTGCAGTATATGAAAGAGTTTAGCAATCCTGATAATTTGGATAGAATATTGGATTTGATGGATGAATATGTGGAACTTAGAGAAGTTGTATAAAAAGCTGTACGAAAGTACAGCTTTTTTGAGGTGGAAAATGGATTGGGAAAAGATAGTGGAACAAATTCCAACAGCAATAGAAAAAGTTAGAAAAGATTATGTTTTGAATAATATGATAATTAAGGACGATATATTTGGAATTTTGGAAAAGCATTGTACAGTTGTATATTATCCGATAGAGGATGAAATTAACTGTGGTTTTCATACAAAACGTTTTGTTAAAGATAAATTAGAGGACTTTGTATATATTAATACTGCAAAGTCTGTTGCTGAACAAGTTTTTGTGGCTGCTCATGAGTTGGGACATGTATGGGGGGTTGCTGCCCAAGTGTGGGAACTGGCTGGAGAACAAGGCATATTAGAAAGTCAGATAGAAGAGCGAATAATTAATAGATTTGCAGCGGAATTGTTAATGCCAGCAAAAGAATTTAGGAAAACCTTTTGGGTGCATATGGAAAAATTGGGTCTTGACTCTAACAAGCTTAGACTTGTGGATATGATTCGTGTTATGGTGTTACAGATGAATGATTATATGGTTCCGTACGAATCTGTAAGAAGGAGAGCCATCGAAACAAAAATAATCACTCAGAAGATTGGAGATGTTCTTTTGAAGAATGAAGAAACCATATTGCCTTTGGTCAATGCTTTTTCAAAGGATCAGAATACAATGTTGGATAGGGTGACCGCAAAGAAAACAATTCCCGGTTTAAGAGATTTGTTGGAAACTGTTGAAAAAAGCGGAGAACTGAGCATTTATACGATTAATAGGATAAAGAGAGACTTTGATATTGATAATATAAATGGGACTGATGATATTGTGGAAATTTCTATAGAAGGAGGTAAGCATGAGGAAAACTGAGGTTATTGTAGACACCTGTTTTCTTCAAAAGTTATCTTCAGAAGGAAAGGCAATAGACAATATAAAAAAAGTATTGGCTGAGTTAGAGTACATTCCCGTTGCTCATCCGTATATTTATGAACATGAATTATCGTTACATTCATATTTTGTTCGTTTAGTTGAGGAAAAGTATATAAAAGTAATTCAGTATAATGAATTTCAAAAGGATGAAATTGATAAACAATCGTATGAAGATTATTATAGTGTACTATATGAAGATATGAGATTGACTTTGGAAGCAATGAATAGTCCAAAGCAAGTAGAGAAATTATGTTTACATAAAGGACAGACCATATATAATACACATAAGCAAGGTAGCAGCATGGGGGATGTTCATATGATTTTAATGGCATCTTTTTTGCAAATGCCTGTTTTATTAACTGAGGATTCAGATATTGAAATGTTGCGTGATATAGCGAAAAGGCGAATGCGTTTAGGTCAATATTCATTGCAAATACTTAATGGTGTTCAGCTTATAGAAGAGATTGCTAAAAAGCAAAACACTTCGATATCAGTTAAAGAGATAGAATCAATTTTAAAAGCTATGAGAAAACGAGATGTCATATCAAGTATAAAGGCAGTATGGAGAGAAAATCATACTATTTAAACAATTCCAAAAAAGCAGGAGCTGATCATATCTCCTGCTTTTCCGCTTATTCCACCGTCTCAATCGAATCCACAATGCTCATCTTCCCGATCCCATACAGCGGTACGGCAGTCGCCGCCAGACACGCCGCCACGGACACGGCCGCTGCTTCCAGGATTGCCGCCGCAGGCATAGCCGTGAACTGCAGCGTATCGGTGGCTGCGGCCCTGACGAAGATCGTGCAGATATACCCGCACACCCCGCCGATCACCGAAGCGATCAATCCATAATAAGCCCCTTCCCACAAAAAGGTCTGATACAGGCTTCGGCTGCTCATCCCGACCGCACGCTGCATCCCGATCTCATGGATGCGGGTATGGATATTGGTGTAAACGGTATTGATGATATTCAGGATCCCGATCAGCCCGATGAACAGGATCAGTCCCCAGCAGAGCAGACGGATCTGCTCAAAGCTCTCGGCCAGCTGCGCGTCTGCCTCCCGGTAAGACAGCCAGTGGGTTCCCGGATTCTCCGCGCACCAGCCATCCATCCATTTTTCAAAGGCTTTGGCATCCGCATCCTCTGCCAGGGTGGGATAGACGATCGAAAACTGTCCGTTTCCCACCAGACGTTCATACATCGAATCCGCAGTCACAACCTGAATGCCGTTGGTGAATCCGTTGCCGTCCGTTAAAGCATTATCCAGGATTCCGGCGATCCGAAGAGACGTCCCATTTACTGTGATCCTGTCACCTTTTTGAAACTCCGTATGCTCCACCTCGTGCCCTTCGGCGGCAAATGCAATGGGATTTTTTACAAGGCAGGCTTTGCCGTTTCGCAGCTCATCCAGATCCGTTTCCGACAGGCCCGAGGCCAGCGCTTCCAGACGATCCGGATCTACGGTCCCAAGCTGAAATGTTTCACTGGGACCCGGAGTAAAATCCAGATTCACCGGAAATACGCCCTTTTCATCCTGCGAGTAAACGGTCAGCTTTGTAGCAGAAAGCCCGGATACCATTTCCTGACTTTTGAGCTGCTCCACAGCCTCCGGAGAAATACCGCCGTTTTCATTGGATATGGAATAATCTCCCATGTGCATATCCTGCACGTCCTGGCTGGCGTCCAGCAGGCCGCTGAAGCTCTGCAGGGCAACGAAAACGGTGATGCTCATGACAATGGACAAAATGGTGATCACCGTGCGGCCGGGGTTCCGCCGGAGATTGAGCCGTGCGTAAAATGCTTCGAAGTTCCGAATCTTTTTCTGCTTCCTGCGGCGCCGCCGGATCTTTACAGTCTGCCCACTCATGGCTGCTGTCGGAGACACACGGGAAGCGTACCGGGCGGATGGGAATGCGGCCAGTACTGCAAAAAGCAGCGTGACAAAGACACTCAGGAGCATGGGCAGGGGACCGCCGGTCCTGCTGCCTGCGACCATATTATTTAATTCCTGCGTATTCTCAGCCAGAAACAGATCCGGGTTCAGCATGCCCAGCGCCGCGGTCAGAATCCCTTTTGCCGAAAGGCTTCCCAGCGCCAGCCCCAGAGGAAGGCCGATCCCGCAGAGGATCAGAAGCTGCACAGTCACCAGAAGATAGAGCTGTTTCTGCTCGCTGCCGATCGCCCGGAGCGTGCCGTATTCGCGGATGCGTTTCGTGACGGCCACCCGCAGGATATTGTAGATCACCAGACCGGCAGCCAGCAGGATCAGCACACCCACCAGCACGCACGCCGCCGCCATGAACGGAAAACCATTTCCGGTGTCCGAATCCGATTTTTTGTCATAGGAAATGCCCAGCGCATCCAGAAGGACCCAGTTGTACTGGATGTCGTCTTCCGGCACCTGCAGTTTTTCGACCAATTCCCGCACAATGGATTGAAATTGTTCCCGGCTCTTTGTCTTAAAATCCGTAGAATACAGGAAATACCGTTCCGGAAGCAGCTTTTCCGCTGATCCCTCGCCGATCACTCCATCCAGTGTTCCGCTTATATAGCCGATATAGTGATCTTCCAGGATTCCGGTCAGTACGAAATCCGCGGTATACTCATAAGGAGGCTGAGTGTCCGCTTTCAGGCCGACGCTGACGGGCAGCGTGACGGTATTGCCCAGACGGATGCTCTGTGATGTGCCGTTATTTTCTTCGCCGCCGATTTGCGATACGTCAGAAGCTTTGCTGTCTATATCGAACCCCAGATACCGCAGTGCTTCCCCGGAGAGCGCGATCTCGCCTGCTTTCTCCGGAAGCCGGCCCTCCTTCAGTGCTCCGACGGAAGGATATGCCTGCAGTCCATTGTCATGATATTCCCGAAGAGAAAGAGTAAGGCTGCTGTTTTTCAGAGGGACGGATCCCAGAAAGATCCAGCTGCCTACATCTTCCAGGCGGGAATCCGACAAAAGGGCCTGATGCTGTGATTCATTCAGTTGATGGAACGTGGCATAACGGTCCCCGTTCAGACCGGCCGCCTGGTCCTCGCGCATCGTCTGCAGAATGCCGATGGACTGCCCCATGGCGGAGGTCGCGGCGGCAGACAGGATTACGGCGATGAGGATCAGGACAGAGGTGACCTTCTGGGCCTTCAATTCTTTCCATGCCAGTGCTAAATAAGATTTCATGCCGCATTCACCTCCGAAAGTACCCCGTCCACGATCATAAACCGGCGCTCGGCCATCTGTGCGATCCGTTTATCGTGGGTAATGATCACCAGCGTTTTTCCCATGCTCCGCCAGATATTTTTCAGCAGCTCCATGACTTCGCCGCCGCTTCGGCTATCCAGGTTGCCGGTAGGCTCATCCGCAAAGATGATATCCGGTTTGGCGATCAGGGCCCGTGCAATGGCGGTCCGCTGCTGCTGTCCCCCGGAAAGCTCATGAGGCAGATGGGTGAGCCGCTCCCGGATTCCCAGCAGTTCCGTAAGCTGATCCAAATATGTTTCATCCGGCTGTTTTTTGTCCAGAAGCAGAGGCATGATGATATTTTCCCTCGCGGTCAGGACAGGAAGCAGATTGAACTGTTGAAAAATAAAGCCGATGCGCTGCCGCCGGAACGCGGACAGCTCCCGGTCCCGAAGCCCGTAGATGTCCCTGCCGTCATAGACGAGACTGCCGGAGGTGGGCCGGTCCAGCCCGGACAGCAGATGGAGCAGGGTGCTCTTGCCGCTTCCGGATGGCCCCATGATAGAAATGAAATCTCCCGAGGCGATCTCCAGGCAGGCACGATCCAGCGCCGTGACCTTCCCTCCGCCGGTTCCGTAGATCTTTGATAATTCCTTTGCTTCGATATTCATAAAAATAACACTCTCCTTTTTGTCTGGTTTGACAGCAAAAGCTGTCTGGCCGGAAGGGATTGGGAACATTCCATCCGGTGATGACATAAGAAGAGTGTATCTGGTAAATCTCAAGAAACGCTCAAGGTTTTGGAACTTTATTCTATTTTGAAAAATGCGGCTGCCTTTGCGCCGGAGCCTTCGATATTTTCCAATGTCAGCCTCCCGCCGTGCTTCAGACATATGGTCTGGCAGCTATACAGTCCCATGCCGAAATGGGTGCCATTTTCTGCTGAGACTTTGGAAGGCTTTGCATCGTCCATGATCGTTTCGGAACATGCTGTGCATTCCGCTGCCTTTCTGGAGTATGTTGTGTATTGTTTGACTTTGCCAAATGGTTTCGGCCCGTTCTGCAGCAATTCGTCAGGAAATCCAGGACCGTCATCCATTACGGACAGCAGTAAAAAGGAATCTGCAATTTCCAACCCGATCATCAGCTCACGCTCTGCAAAACGCGCCCCATTCGCAATCAAATTTTCAGCAACCGTCATAAATAATCCATGGTCAATTGCCACGGCCACTGTCTCAATCACTGACGTATCTATCCCGACTGCTTTAGTTTCCGCCGTCTTCGTTCCAAAGGATTCACACTCCTGCATCGTGATTCGGCAGGAAAGCCCAGGCGCGAGCAGCCGTGCCGTATCCTCCAGTTCCCGATACAGCAGATCGCATGCAATCATTTTTCTTTGCACAGACACCTGCTCCAGCCGCTGGATGCTGCTCATGCTCTCGATATACTGCTCAATGCGGAGCGTATAATCCTCCAGCCGGCCGATGGTCTGCTCATCACAGATCCCCTTCCGCAGCAGCTTGGCGGTTCCCTTTAAAACCGTGACCGGATTGCGCAGGTCATGTGCAAAGGCGGCATTCAGCCGTTTCCGTTCCTCGGCCTGCCGCCAAAGCGTCTGGTTATTGGCCAGCAGGTTTTCCCGCATTTTCTCAAATGCCCCGCAGAGCTGCCCCAGCTCATCCTGGCCGGAGGGTGCCGGGATCACAAAATCCAGGTCATCCTGCATAATACGCTCTGTACTGCTTTTCAGGATATGCAGAGGTTCTTTCAGCTTGGTCCGATAAAATAGAATGGAGGTCAGCAGGATCACAAGCGTGAAGATCAGGATCGGCAGGGCGATCAGCAGGACTCCCAGCAGAGAACCGACAGCCTGGGACCAGGCAGGCGGAGCAGACGCCTCCGGATGTATAATGGTGACCGACGGATTTGAACTGATCTCTATGGAGGCGGTGGCCTGCGGAAGCGTCTGGATCAACCGGTTGCATCCGATAAAGGCACCGATGGAAAGAAGGGACGCCAGAAGCAGACCGAAAAACATCATCGCAAACAATGCATTTTTTAAACGCATCCGCTTTATCCAACCCATTTGTAACCCACCCCCCAGACTGTCTCAATATAGCTGCCAGGCGAAGCACCGGAAAGCTTGGCGCGGATCTTCCGGATATGTTCCATGATCGTATCGCTGCTTCCGCCTCCGTCCAGCCCCCAGACAAGCTCATAGATCCTCTCCCGGTCAAAAACCTGTCCGGCATTCATGGAGAGCAGCTCAATAATGTCAAATTCCCGTTTGGAGAACGAAATATTTTCCCCGTCCAGATGTACGGTCCGGGCGGAATAGTCGATGGACAGATTCCCGAAAAAACGCACCGCCGCATTGCCCTGCCGCCGCTGCTCCCTCCGCAGATGCGCGGCGATCCGGGCGCCGAGCTCATCCAGGTCAAAGGGCTTTACGATATAGTCGTCGGCCCCGGCCTGGAATCCGATGATCTTATCCGAGGACTCAATACGCGCCGTCAAAAATAAGACCGGACAGCTGACGTACTCCCGGATCTGCTGGCAGACCGCGAGCCCGTCCATCTCCGGCATATTGATGTCAAGCAGGATCAGGTCCGGCCGGGCGGAGACCTTTTCCAGGGCCTCCCGTCCGCTGTACGCAGTCAGGATATCGTATTCTGATTGAAAATAACTCCGGATCATGTCTACGATGCCGGGTTCGTCATCTACGATTAAAAGTTTTGGTCTCATGATAATGCTCAACTCCAATCGTGCTCATTTGCGCGGCGGCAAACCGACAGTTCCTTACTGGCCTGAGGTTTATTTCAGCAGAACAATACGCCGGCGTGCCTTTCGCATGGGGAATCTTTCCAGGGAAGGTCATTTCGGAAAATGCAGCGTATTCCAGACCGGCGGGCTGATAGTACAGAGGACCTCCGTGATATCATCCGTCTCATTGATGCACGTGTGGGGAATGTCTTCCCGGATGATGGTCGTGTCGCCTTCCCGAAGGACAATGAGATCGTCTCCGAGCATCAGGTTCAGGGTGCCGGAAAGGACGATCAGCGTTTCCTCGGAGTGATGTACGATCGGAATCTCGCTGTCCCGGGAATGGGGCTGCATGACCGCCCTCATCACTAAAACCCTGGGCAAAAAATTTTGGGAAGGAAGAGGGGTGAGAAATTCGTATTCAACGACATTTTTTTTCGTATGCACGGATATCCTTTCTTCCCTGCGGATCGTCAGGCCGTCGTTTTCCTTTTCCTCCTCGATCAGTACATAGATCGGCACGTCAAATTCCTTCGCGATCTTCCGAAGGGAGGACAGGGACGGCTCTGCCTCATCCCGTTCCAGCTGTGAAATATATCCGATGGACAGACCCGTGCGTTCCGCCAGGTCTTTGATCGTCAGGTTTAATTTTTTACGGTATTTTCTGATTTTATTATCTGCCATAAATACTCCTTATATTGCGATTACTTTTATTCTACTGTTTTTGTGTAGATTCTGCAAGAAAAATTTCCGCCTGGACAGTTGCAGTCATGTTTACAAAAAGCATATTATGAATATTCGGCTATTGACTGAACCGGCAATGATTTCCCTTAAGAAATTAGTTGACTGATAATTATACATATAGTAAAATTAAATAAAATATTGAAAGCAAAATTTCGGTATTTTCTTACTTTTAATTGTGAAAAGGAGAGAGAAGAAATGAGAATTACAGGAATGAAAGTAGAAAAGGTTGCGATTCCCCTGATCGCCCCCTTCAAGGTGGCGTTTGCCACAGTGGAAGCTCTGGAAAGTGTTTTGATCCGCATAGAGACGGACGAGGGCTGTGTGGGCTTCGGGGAAGCTTCCCCCTTTGCGCCGGTGACTGGAGAGACGGTGGATGGAGTCATCGCGGTGCTGGACATTTTCCGGCAGGGGCTGATCGGCATGGATCCCATGGATATTGAAGCCGTGCATGCTATGATGGACAGCGTGATCGTGGGAAACGGAGCCGCAAAGTGCGCCGTGGACCTTGCTATGTATGATCTGATGGGAAAAGCGTTCGGACAGCCGGTGTACAAACTGCTTGGCGGCTTTGGCAGCAGCGTGCAGAGCGACATCACCATCGGCATCAGCACCCCGGAGGAAATGGCGGCCGAAGCGAAAAAACGTGTTTTCGAAGATGGATACCGGATCTTGAAGATTAAGGCGGGTATTGACTGTCAGGAGGATATCCGTGCCATGAAGCTGATCCGGGAAGCAGTGGGGCCTGAGATCCGTCTGCGGGTGGACGCGAACCAGGGATACGATACCGCCAAAGCACGGCGTGCTCTCAGGGGCTTCCGGGAATACGGCATTGAGGCGGTGGAGCAGTGCCTGCCCCATTGGGATCTGGAGGGAGCCGCGTTCCTTCGGGATCATTCGGAGGGAATCCACATGATGCTGGACGAGTCCATCCACGGCCCGGTGGATGCGGCAAGGGCGTGCTGTCTGGGTTCCGCGGACATTTTCAATATCAAGCTGATGAAATGCGGCGGCCTGTATCCGGCACAGAAGATCAATGCCATTGCGGAGGCAAACGGCGTGACCTGCATGGTAGGCTGTATGCTGGAGACAAAGCTGGCGATCACGGCGGGTTTAAGCCTGGTGGCGGCAAAGAAAAATGTGACGGAGGCCGACTGCGACAGCTTTCTGTATTATAAAGAGAACCCGGTGGAAGGCGGATTTATCCAGGAAAAGGATCTCTTTACGCTGCTGGACAAGCCGGGATTCGGTGTGACATTCTAATCCGTGCTTATGCAGAAAAAGCTACCGGAGGCAGTACTCCGGCACAAGATGAGTACAATTTGAAGCTGAGAGATCTGATGCAGCAAAAAAAACAAAAAGAGGAGAAAAAATATGCGGTTTCCAATTTTTCAGTCTACGGATTCGATGCTGACAGTCATCCTTCTGATAGTCGCATTTGCTCTGTGGGTACAGAAGTTTAAAGCGTTTAAGTATATAGGACCGGCGCTGACCGTGATCGTCCTGGGGATGATCCTGGTCAACCTTCATATTGTGCCGGGATATCAGGACGTGTACGGAGTGATCATCACATACTGCGTTCCCATGTCCATTTCCATCTATCTGCTGAATGTCGATCTAAAGGAGCTTGCCAAGCTGTCCGGAAAAGCGCTGGCGGCGCTTGTATCGGCAGTATTCAGCGTGTGCCTGGTGGCGGCAGTGTTCGGTGTGATCTTCGGCGGGAAGATGCCGGAGGGATGGAAGATTGCCGGAATGTTCGTAGGAACCTATACCGGCGGCAGCGGCAACCTGACGGCCATCGCGGTGGGGCTGGATGCGGCCAACGATACCATTGCGGCGGCCAACGCAGCAGATTATGTGATCGGCATGCCGACCCTGTTTTTGATGTTTGCGGCTCCGGCCTTGTTCCAAAATGTTAAATTTCTGAAAAAGATATGGCCCTTCGAACTGGAGGAAAAGGAGCGGGTCGGCGAAGGAGATCACCCGGTGCTGATGGGGGATGAAAAATGGAGCATCAAAGATATTGCCTGGCTCCTTGCGATCTCCATATTGATCGTGACCATTTCCACAAAGCTCTCCGCCTTCCTGCCCTCAGATTTTGCCAGTGCGGGAAGGGTTCTGCTGATCTCCACATTTTCCATTGCAGCCGCGCAGATTCCGTTTGTGAACAGGCTGCGGGGAAATATCAACCTGGGGCTGTTTTTCGGGATGATGTATCTGGCGATC
Source organism: Lachnospiraceae bacterium (assembly GCA_910573785.1). Taxonomy (GTDB): domain Bacteria; phylum Bacillota; class Clostridia; order Lachnospirales; family Lachnospiraceae; genus Schaedlerella. The sequence goes on from CAJSZT010000004.1 coordinate 73,813, forward strand.
ATCGGATTCAGCGTGGATCTGGCATCGTTCTTCGGCTCCACGATGATCATTACCGTATTCTGCTTCTGCGTGATCATCGGAAGCATCCTGCTCCATCTCTTGATCAGCAGGTTTCTTAAGGTGCCCTACGAGTATGTGATCCTGGGCATCACAGGAGCCATCGCGGACGGAACGACTGCCTCCCTGGTGGCGTCCAGCGCAAAATGGAACCGGCTCATCAGCGTGGGTCTGCTCATGGGCGTGGTCGGCGGAGTATGCGGAAATTACGCGGGAATCCTGGTGGCGTATCTGATCAGAGCGATCATCGGGGCATAGACGACAGGAAATATCTGCAAGCGGCAGGCATTCTGCATTGCTTTAATTGCGAAAGCAGAGTGGTTTTCAAAGAACGGAAGGAGAAACTATGGAGCGCTGGGGATTTTATCTATCAGGTATCCAATACGGTATCTGTGAAAAAGAAGGAGAACACATTTACCATCAACCGTTGAATGTAGAGACGGGAGAGTATGGTGAGAGGAGAGTACTGAAAAAGGAAGAGGAGTGGTATAAAAAGCTGGGGAAGATGGATGTTCTGGACGCCCTGCTTCACACGGAGGAATACGAGCGTGCCCTGGCCAGCAATCCGGAGGGCTTTCAGACCGCGGCCGGCACCCGCTATGAGCAAAAGAGCGAGACGGAGTATGTGGAGCGTGAGATCAAATTTCCCCAGGACTTTTTGGTAGAAAACGGGCGGATCATCGCCTTTGTGACGCCCGCCCGGGACTGCTGCTCCCTGCTTGTGCGGGAGGGGTATGAGGACAGGACGATCCTGCCAAGGTGGAAGGAGATGTATCAGGAGCCGATCTGCCGCGTCCGGCCGACGCAGACTTGCATGGTGCCTATGCGGGACGGGATCCGTCTGGCGGCGGATATATATCTTCCTCAGAAGGAGGGGCCGGTTCCGGTGGTGCTGGTCCGCACCCCTTACGGAAAATCAAAAGACGCAGAGCCTTATTACCGCTTCGTACAGAGAGGCTTCGGCGTGGTGATCCAGGATGTCCGGGGCCGGGAGGACAGCGAAGGCGAATGGCTGCCCATGTACTATGAGGTGGAGGACGGGGACGATACGCTGAACTGGATCGCCGGACAGCCCTGGAGCAACGGAGACGCGGCCATGACCGGAGGGTCTTACCTGGGATATGTCCAGTGGGCGGCTGCGGCCAGCGGCAATCCGCATCTGAAAGCCATGCTCAGCAGCGTCTGCTCCGGAAGTCCTTTTGTGGACGTGCCGAGAAGGGGCGGGTGTTTTAATTCCGGTATGCTGGCGTGGGCATTTGCCGTATCCGGACAGCGCATGGACGCGGAGAAAATGGCGCGGGACGACTGGGATGAAGTGCTGAGCATCCGTCCCCTGGAAGAACTGGCGCCGAAAGCCCTGGGGTATGACGTACCCTTCCTGCGCAAATGGATCTCCCATATGGACTGTGACGAGCTGTGGCAGCGGGGAAGCTGGAAGGACCGCTTCGGGGAGCGCCGGGTGCCGGCGCTGATCATGTCCGGCTGGTTTGACGACAACGGGATGGGGACCACGGAAGCCCTGGATCTGTATGCGGATTATGATGAGAAGAAGGTCATCCTCGGCCCCTGGATGCACAGCGGCAATGCCAATTATGACATCCACGGGTTTGCCCTGGGAAATAATGCCCTGCGCTATGACATGGATCTGATCTGCTTCGCGTGGCTGGAGCATTATGTCAACGGCGTGGACAATGGGATCGAAAAGACCCCGAAGGTGGAGTATTATACCATGGGGAGCAATGAGTGGAAGAGCGCGGAAAACTGGCCCGTTCCGGGAACAAAGGAATTGGTGCTGTATCTGGATGGGGATGGAGCAGAGAACCGCGGCCGTCTGACCACGGAAAAGGCTTTTGCGGCAGGCGCGGATGTCTATCGCTACGACCCGAAGGACCCGCCGGTCCATATCATTGACCTGTCGGAAAATGAGCTGGAGGTGCCGGAGGATTATACGGAGGAAGAGAAGCGGAAGGATATTCTGTGCTACTCTACGGAGGTTCTGGAACAGGACCTGACCATCACCGGGGATGCCCTGGCGAAGATCTACATTTCCTCGGACTGCGAGGATACGGATCTGGTAGTGCGGATCACGGACGTGGATGAAAACGGAAGATCCATGAAGCTGGCGGACGGCGTACTCAGCGTCCGGTATCGGAATCAGTTTACCTATCCGGAATTTATGGAGCCGGGAAAGGTCTATCCGGTGGAGATCCGGACGACCAAGCTGTCCCATACGTTCCAGAAGGGACATAAGCTGCGGGTGACGGTGACCTCCGGCGCGGAGAACTTTATCTTTCCCAACCGGAATACACGGGACGGGTTCAACAGCGTGGAGATGAAAACTGCCGAGAACCGGATCCACCGGGGTGGGGAATACGCTTCGCGGGTTGTGCTTAGACAGGAGATCTGAAAAAAATTCCAGCTGTGTAGATCATCGAACCGCACAGCTGGAAAAATCATGTTTCGTGCTCTTTCAAGTTCTTCCTGCTCTTACTTGGAAAATACAAGTTCAGCCATCATTTCTAAAAATCTTTTCTGAGATATTGACAAAATGATATTAAAATGATATCATATAGCTATCAAAACTACTCAACAATATTTCTGAAAATTGTATTCTATAAGGAGGACATGAGACATGAAAGAAAACGTACTGATGAACAAGAAAAACGGCATTGCCATGCTGATGCTCTTTTTACTGCTGTACCTGGCGGCGATCGCGGGCACCGTTGTGGGCGGGATCATCATTTCACGGAAGGGACTTCCCATCCTGCTGATCATCAGCTGTATCTGGGTGGCTCTGGGCTGGATCCCGTTCTGCGGCCTGAAGGTTCTGAAGCCCCAGGAGGCCCTTGTGCTGACTCTGTTTGGAAAGTATGTAGGAACCTTGAAGGAAGAAGGCTTCTATTATGTGAATCCATTCTGTGCCAGCGTCAATCCTGCGGCCAAGACAAAGCTGAGCCAGAGCGGGGACGTAGACAGAGGCGTGAGAAAATCATTTGCGATTTCCATGGAAGGCGCAAACGTGCAGGCAGAAACGCCGGCGAGCAATAAGATTTCCCTCAAGGTCATGACTTTGAACAACAGCCGCCAGAAGATCAACGACTGCCTGGGCAATCCGGTGGAGATCGGGATCGCGGTGATGTGGAAAGTGACGGATACGGCGAAAGCAGTCTTCAATGTAGACAATTATAAAGAATACCTTTCCCTGCAGTGCGACAGTGCGCTGCGTGATATCGTCCGGATCTATCCCTATGATGTATCGCCCAATGTAGACACCACAGGGGACGGCGTGGCGGACGAAGGCAGCCTGCGGGGCTCCAGCGAGGTGGTGGCGAACCGGATCCGGGAGCAGATCCAGCAGAAGGTTATGGATGCCGGCCTGGAGATCATCGAGGCACGCATCACTCACCTGGCCTACGCACCGGAGATCGCGTCCGTGATGCTCCAGAGGCAGCAGGCTTCCGCGGTTGTGGACGCAAGGAAGATGATTGTGGACGGCGCGGTCGGTATGGTGGAGATGGCATTGTGCCGTCTGAATGAGAACCATATGGTGGAACTGGATGAGGAAAGAAAGGCGGCTATGGTTTCTAATATGCTGGTGGTGCTCTGCGGCAATCATGACGCGCAGCCCATCGTAAACGCGGGAAGCCTGTATTAAAATATGGCTGAATCGAAAAAGAAGCAGGTTCCTCTGCGCCTGTCGGAAAAGCTGTACAATGCCATCGCCGCATGGGCGGAGGATGATTTCCGCTCCGTGAACGGGCAGATTGAATATCTGCTGACCGAGTGTGTAAGACAGAGGAAGAAGAATGGAAAATATGTTTCAGAGCATCTGGACGAGCCGCCGGAACTGGATATCTGAAATGACTGTGACCAATATTTCCTGCAGATAAAAAAGGAGCCGCCGCTGCTTGTGACAGCGGAGGCTCTTTTTCGGCGGATTCATTCACGCGAAGCAGCGTGCGAAATAGTCGTGCCTGAGAGGATATTTGACTATCCGGTAACCTTCTCAACAATTGCGAGAAGGCAGATTCGTAATGTCTGCAGATCAAACTCATACTTAGGTGAACTTGCATCGGCCTCCTGCTGTGCATCCGTGTTCAGGACACAGTGCATGATACTGGCAGTGGATTTCAAAAGCCGGTCCGGCTGATCCGGATTCAGTCCCTTTAAAAATAAATAAAGCATCTGCTTGTATTTGTCAGCCCAGCTTAACAGTCCCTCATAATCATATGTCGCTGATACGAGCAGGCTGGTCTGATGAAGCTTCCGGGTCATTTCATTCTTTTTGTATTCCTGGGAACGGGCCAGCAGGTAATCGATCATCGTCTCCTGATTCGGAGAAGGAGGCGCCTGGAGAATACTGGTCCGGATAAAATCCGATACATAATCATTCCAGATATCCATGAAAAGCTCCTTTTTTCCTTTCCATTGGCGGTAAACAGAGCCGACACTGTAACCGGCCCGGCCGGCGATATCCTGTATAGAAGTTTCCTCATAACCATTTTCTAAGAAAAGCTGTCTTGCGGCTTCCTTTAGCTCTGTTTTCGTCATCAGAGATTTTTCCTGCTGTCTGCTTCCCATAAATTCTCCATTCTATGATTTACACTGTTAACCAATAATGCTCTAATTATAACAAAAGAGATTTTTGGTGTAAAGCCTTTGTAGGGAGACTTTGCGCGCTTTTTCATAGCAATGGTTACTGTTCACACCCTTTGGATGCTCCAGTAACGCCTTCGTGAAACAACCCGAGCAAAACTATAGAAAGCACTTTCCTTCCCGGATAATCTGTGCTATACTAAGCAAAAAGTCTATCGCCTGTCAGTCGATACAGCACACAATATACGACTGGCGGATTGAGCGGCTTTTTATTCTGTCTATTGACACAAAAATTACTCAGAAAAGGAGTGGCAGAAACGTGACAGGAAAAGAAGCGGGCTTCCTCGCCGGCCGAGGAACAAAACGGAGCCTGAACAGGCGGATATTGAGAAACACTACATTTAATATCCTGATCTTAGTGGTCGTATGCTGTGTGATCATGGCGCTTTCCTTGCAGTCGCTTGCCAACAACATATTGTTGGACAGCCTTCAGCCGATGGCCCGGCAGTCGGCTAAGACGGTAGAGGCCAACATCCATATGCTTGCCGACCGTATGATGGGCATTGCCGGTGATCCCCGAATGAGCAGTGTAACCGCCGGTGCTGAACCAGACGAAGGTGGGACGGCTTCCCCGGACACTGCGGCAACGAGGGAAAACCGTGCGGCGCTGCTGGAAGAAGCCGCGGAGATTTATGAGTTTTACACGATCGCTCTGTATGACTTGAACGGGCGGTTGGAACAGGGGATCGACGATGCGCCGGAAAATCTGGACAGTGGTTTTTTGGAGCTTTTAAAAGAAACAGATAACCTGACGATCGATGCATCGACGATCTTCCAGGGCAGTCTGGGCATTACTATGGGAATGCCGGTGAAAGAAGATGGTGAGACCGTTCTTTATGTAATGGGTACCTACAAATATGACTTGCTCAACGATGTGATCAGCAGCATCAACCTGGGCAGAAGCGGCATGGCCTATATGGTCAACAGGGAGGGAATCGTGACCGGCCACCCGGATCAGTCTCTTGTCCTTGATCAAAGTTCGCTGGTTCAGTTAAGCGGCGGCAACGGGGATGCGGTGGAGCGGGTCACTACCGGAGAAACAGGGGCGGCAGAATTTCCCATCGACGGAGAAAAGATGCTGGTGGCCTTTTCTCCCATCCGGGGAACTCAGTGGTCACTGGTCATACAGATTCCAAAGTCGGATTATGGTCAGTTCATTAATGGGGCCATGCTGGTATCAATTTTGGCCACCCTGGCGGGGCTCGTGATCTCCATAGTGTTGATCCTGCGGTTTGCGCGTTCCATTTCCCATCCGGTGAAGTGCGTAACGGACCGGATGGTGGCTCTGTCCAATGGAGACCTGCATACGGAAGTGATCCCCGTCAGTACAGGAGATGAGCTGGAGGTCATGACACAGACTCTGGATGCTACGCTGGAAAGCGTAAACCGATACATATCCGATATCGAGCAGGTATTGACCCGTGTCGCGGACGGCGATCTTCGGACCGGGCCGCAGGTGGACTACAAAGGCGATTTTGTGCTGATCCGCGGCAGTCTGAGTACCATTACCCGGTCGATGAACGAAACACTCCTGGGATTCCGTGCCGCCGCAGACCGGCTCACCGCAATGGCAGAGCAGCTGAGCGGGCAGTCTGCGCAGCTGCACCATGCATCCCTGGAACAGAACCAGTCTACCGAAGAACTGGTCCATGAGGTGACCCATGTGAAAGAGCAGCTGGCCGATGTTGCAAAGAGCAGCGGTCAGACCCGTTCCCAGACGGAAGAGATCACCCGGCGCGTTCGAAGCGCCAATGAACAGATGTCCTCCCTGTCTAACGCCATGGATGACATCAGCGATAACGCGCAGCAGATCACAAAGATCGCAAAGGACATTGAGGACATTGCGTTCCAGACCAATATTTTGTCTCTCAATGCCTCTGTGGAGGCAGCCCGTTCCGGAGAAGCCGGAAAAGGCTTTGCGGTTGTAGCCGATGAGGTAAAGCAGCTGGCAGCCAAGAGTGCCGAGGCCGCACAGAGAGCTACGAAGATGGTCGACAATACCAAAGCGATCATCCAGAACGGGGTGGTGCTGACAGCGGATACTGCTGGCTCTCTCCGCGCGATCTCCGATGTTTCCGCGCAGATCAGTACAATTTCGGATCAGCTGGCAGCGGCGGTGCAGGGACAGGAGCTTGCCCTGAGCGCAATGGAGGAGCGGATTGCCACAATCTCTTCTATCGCAGACCGCAATCTGCAAAACGCAGGGGAAACGGAGCAGTCCAGCGGATCGCTGGCGAAAGAAGCGGAGGCGCTTCAGTCCCACGTGCAAAAATTTATTTTAAAGGAGAAACGCGGCAGATGAAACGGATTTTTGTCATGCTTATAAGCCTGCTGCTGATGATGCCGCTGCTGACAGCGTGCGGGGATCAGGAAGGGCTTCAGGACGGATATTATACTGCTCAGGCATCTGAATTTAGCCATGGCTGGAAGGAATATATCACTATTTTGGTGAAAGGCGGGAGCATTGTCTCCGTAGAATACAACGCGGAGAATGCCAGCGGATTCATCAAGAGCTGGGATAACACATATATGCAGAACATGCTTCAAGTCTCCGGGACCTATCCCAACGAGTATACCCGATATTACGCAAACCAGCTTCTGGAGGGACAGGGAGAGGAAGGCATCGACGCGCTCTCAGGAGCGACCTCTTCTCATGGGTCATTTCAGATTCTGTCCCAGGCTGTACTGGAACAGGCCCGCATGGGAGATTCCAGTATTGCGATCGTAGATACAGAGCATTAATGACAGACATGTGTTATGGCGTGCCCACATGGGCATGCTTTCTATGGATATTTGACGGACACAGAGAATGCAGGCCATCTTACGCAATTTTGTGATGGCCTGCATTTTGCTATGATAATTGTTTCAGGTCAAAGCAGATGACTGCCATGGAAATGTATTTACTTGCCAGTTTATTCATAGCCTTTTGCCAGTTCCTCTACAATTTCTTTGCAGGAATCAATACTTTTAATCAGACTGGCAACATAAAACGTAATAGATTGTTAAGAAAGCCCCTGAGGAGACCGAATGATGGAACACACGAAATTTTTCTGCTCGCTGTGCGAGAAGGGATTCCCCAATTATCAGACAGAATTATCTGAAGATCAAGGCGGCGAACAGTATCCTGAAATCCCGGACGGACCGATTCCTCCGCAGAATATCCTACATTTAATGCGTGAACGGCATTATGGCATAAAATACAGCATAATAGGCCCGCTTATTCCCGGCAAAACAGAAACCATCGAAAATTTATAATAAAAGAGATTTTGGGTGTAAAGCCTTTGACCCTCTAAAAACATCGTTGACATTTCATGTAAAATGAATTATGATTAAAAAATGAATCAGATTCACTAAATGACTTTGATTCACAAGTAGGTACGAAGAATGACAGATAAGTATCTGAATCTATTATCAAAAGGAACGATTGGAACTCTGGAGACAAGGAACAAGACGGTAATGTGCGCGATGGGGATCAACCAGTCAGACAAGGGGTTTGTCAATGACGCGGTGATCAATCATTATGCGGAGCGGGCAAAGGGCGGCTCCGTGGGATGTGAGACAGCGGAATATCTGGCAGAACAGGGAAAGAAGGTTACTATGAGCGGACGGTCAGGCCGTGAATAGTAACCTTCGCTGCAAGGCATCCGGCTGATAAAGGTTTTGGCGATTGACAAACTCCAGCACCAGTGTTACACTGAAAAAGCAAAATAAATACTCAGGGGAGCTTGTATCGGCAGGCTGAGAGGAAGTAATCAACTTCGACCCTTATACCTGATGCGGATAATGCCGCCGTAGGAAGTCTGAGCTGATTTTTTTCGGAGATACCGTACCAGGTATCTCCTGTTTTTTTGCGCATAGATACGAAACGGTATCAAAATTGTAACTCAACAGGGTCAAAATCATTCCAACCGCACAGGTGGAAATCATTTTGCCCGTAGCACAACTGTACGAGGAGGTAATCAGATGCGAAAGGAACTGCTTGAAAATGTCAGAAATTCACACCCGCTGATCCACAATATCACCAATTATGTGACCGTCAACGACTGCGCCAATATCCTGCTGGCCTGCGGTGGTTCGCCGATCATGGCGGATGATGTGGAGGAAGCGGAGGAGATCACGTCCATCTGCGGCGGGCTGAACATCAATATCGGTACACTGAATCAGAGAACCATTCCCGCCATGCGAAAGGCCGGGATCAAGGCAAACGAGCTGGGGCACCCGGTGGTATTGGATCCGGTGGGGGCCGGCGCGTCCAGGCTTCGTACCGGCACAGCCATGGATCTGCTGGAGCATGTGAGATTTTCGGTCATCCGCGGAAATATTTCCGAGATCAAGACATTGGCGCTGGGGAGCGGCAGCACCAGAGGCGTGGACGCGGATCTTGCGGATGCGGTGACAGAAGAAAATCTTGCGGAGGCAGCAGCATTCGCGAAAGAATTTTCCGGGAAAACAGGGGCGGTGATCGCGGTCACGGGAGCCATTGATATCGTGGCCGATGAAAAGACGGCCTATTGCATTTTCAACGGACATCCTATGATGAGCAGCATCACAGGAACCGGATGCCAGCTTACCGCCCTGACAGCGGCTTATGTCACAGCGAATCAGGAGCACACGCTGGAAGCCGCTGCCGCCGCGGTCTGCGCCATGGGAATCTGCGGGGAAAAAGCACGGCAGCGCATGACAGAGCAGGACGGAAATGCATCCTACCGCAATCATATCATCGACGCGATGTGCCATCTTACAGGAGAGGAACTGGAGCAAAAAGCGAGATATAAAGTATTATAAGCGATATCCGGAACCGCGGCGTAAGCAGACAAGTCTGCGGCCTGCCGTTTGGAACAACTGCCGACTATTTGAAAGCGAAAGGAGAAAAAAATGAAATGCAGAAAAGAAACCATGCGCCTGTACGCTGTTACGGACCGCGCGTGGACAGGAAAGCAATCTCTGATGGAGCAGACAAAGGCCGCTCTGAAAGGCGGCGTGACCTGTGTGCAGCTCCGGGAAAAGGAACTGGATGAGGAAAATTTTCTGAAAGAAGCCCTGGAAATGAAGAAGCTCTGCGGGGTATACGGGATCCCGTTTTTTATCAATGACAACGTAGAGATTGCGGTAAAATGCGGTGCGGACGGTATCCACGTGGGGCAGAAGGACATGGAAGCCGGAAATGTGAGGGCGCTCGTAGGGGAGGAGATGATGATCGGAGTCTCCGTCCAGACTGCGGAGCAGGCAGCCGCGGCCCAGGAAGCGGGAGCGGACTATCTGGGAGTAGGAGCGGTATTCAATACCACCACAAAATTGGATGCCAGCGAGGTATCTTACGAGACTTTGAAAGAAATCTGTGAGACAGTATCAATCCCTGTTGTAGCCATCGGCGGTATCTCGAAGAAAAATATGCAGGAGCTTTCCGGCTCCGGGGCAGACGGGGCGGCGCTGGTATCGGCCATATTTTCTGCAGAAGATATCGAGGAGGAATGCAGGGAACTGCGCAGACTGGCGGAACAGACTTTTTCAAAATAAGTAGGAGGAAAACAAATGAGGACAGCATTATCCATCGCCGGAACCGATCCCACCGGAGGAGCCGGTATTCAGGCAGACTTGAAGACAATGACCTTGAACGGGGTATTTGCCATGAGCGCGGTCACTGCGCTGGTCGCACAGAACACCACCGGAGTAATCGGGATCATGGAGGTGACTCCGGAATTTTTGCAGAAACAAATTGACGCGGTATTTGAGGACATTCGTCCGGATGCGGTCAAGATCGGCATGGTATCATCCGCCGGCCTGATCGAAACCATTGCGGATCGGCTCAAAGCGTATCAAGCGGAACATATCGTAGTGGATCCGGTCATGGTCACTACCAGCGGTTCCCGGCTGATCGAGGAGGAAGCAGTGGAAACACTGGAAAAAATGCTGCTGCCTCTGGCATCGGTCGTGACTCCCAATATTCCGGAGGCGGAGATCCTTTCCGGTCTGCCCATCCGCAATGAAACGGATATGGAAGCGGCTGCGGAAAAAATCAGCAGGACATACGGATGCACCGTACTGTGCAAAGGCGGCCACAGTGTCAACGACGCCAATGACCTGCTGTTCGCAGAGGGAAAAGGCACATGGATCATGGGTGAACGCATTGACAATCCAAATACACATGGGACCGGCTGTACTCTGTCCAGCGCCATTGCCGCGAATCTTGCCAAGGGGCAGGGAATGGAAGAGGCAGTCCAAAACGCCAAGCGATATATTTCCGGAGCGCTTGCGGATATGCTCGATCTGGGTGCAGGCTGCGGCCCCATGAACCATGCGTTTGACCTGCACAGTAAATTTGCAAAGCTGCATGTGACACCTTGGCCGTACACTGTTACTGGAGCACCAAAAGGGTGTGAACAGTAACACTGACTGGGCAGGAAGAAGCACATCTTTAAAAATCAGATTGCCTGTAAGCGCATTTTCTGGTATATTAAGAAAGCGAAATAGTACCTGTTCAATACCTTCACAAAGATGCTGTACAGTATATTTCCGAAAATACGGTTTTGAACAGTTACCAAAATGATGCGAAAGAAGGGAATTAATTTCATGAAATATATCAGACAATCTGCAATCATCCTTTCGGTGACCTGCGTCGGCGAGCTGTTAAAATATCTTATTCCGCTTCCGATCCCGGCCAGTATTTACGGCCTGCTGCTGTTGTTCGCCCTGCTGTTTTTCAAAGTGGTGAGACTGGACCAGGTGAAGGAGACGGGGGAATTTCTGATCGAGATCATGCCGCTGATGTTTATCCCTCCGGCAGCAGGGCTTCTGGTATCCTGGGAGCAGATGCGGGGAATGGTGGTTCCGCTGTGCGTGATCATTCCCGCAACTACCTGTCTGGTCATGCTTGTGACCGGAAAGGTGACAGATTTTATGCTGAAGCACAAAGATTAGTAGGCGCGGGAGCAGATCATTTAAGTGATACGAATTTCCATGTATCATCAACCGTACGGGTGGAAATTTTGTCCTGCGCAAAGCAGCAGGTAATTGAATTTCCCAGGAAAGGAAAATAAAAATGAATGAGTTTTTTCTGGAATCCGCCACATTGGGAGTCGTTCTCAGCCTGGCAGGTTATTTTATCGGAACGGCGGTAAAAAAGAAATGGAAGCTGCCCATCCTGAATCCGTTGCTGATTGCCATTGTGCTGGTAGTTGCGTTTCTTGCCGTATTCAAAGTAGATTATGACGCCTACAACAGCAGCGCAAAATATCTTAGCTACCTGCTGACCCCGGCCACGGTCAGCCTGGCGATCCCATTGTATCAGCAGATTGAGCTTTTGAAGAAGCATGCGGCGGCTATCTGCATCGGAATCCTCTCCGGCGTGCTGACAAGCCTGGTGTCGGTCCTCGTTCTGGCCGTCCTTTTCCGGCTGACCCATGAGGAGTATGTGACATTACTGCCCAAGTCCATTACCACCGCTATCGGGATGGGCGTATCGGAGGAGCTGGGGGGATATGCGGTGATCACTACGGCTGTGATCATCATTACAGGCGTGTTTGGAAATATGGCCGCAGAGACCCTGTGCAGAGTATTCCGGATCAGGCATTCTATTTCCAGGGGGCTTGCGATCGGAACCGCTTCCCATGCGGTGGGGACAGCGAAGGCGATGGAAATGGGGAAGATCGAAGGAGCCATGAGCAGCCTGGCGATCGTGGTCAGCGGGCTCTGTACCGTTGCGGGGGCGGTTGCATTTGCCTCGCTTTTATAGTTGCCCGAAGGAGTTTGCGCATGGGCCTGGATCAATATCTATAGAAGCGTAAATGCTGTCTCGCTATAGAACGGCAGTAATATGAAAAATACAGAGGCAGGAAGAAAAGGAGGTCAGGCAGCATGGCGATCAAAAAGAAAAATAGAATGATCCTTTTTATCATATTGACAGCGACTCTGTCTGTAACAACCGGATGCAGTGATGATCATAAAGCAGATCCGGCGCAAGGTAAGAAAAATCAACCTATAGTAACAGAAACGCCAGAAGGCATAAGCGTGAATACGGATTTTGCAGAAGCATTCATGGAGCTGGAGCAATCTGGAATGGAAGAAATGCTGGAAAAGGGCTATAACCTCCCGCTCTCGCAATCCGCAGAGGAAGAAGCGGAAGCCGACTGCAAAAAGGCCATGGAGAGGATCCGCGGTATTTATGCGGGATCAGACAAAGGAAACTCGCTCAATCCCACACCGGACGGGGAATCCATTTCTAAAATGTATGAAGCTCTGCGGGAGACCGGCTGCCCCGTGACTGCCGCGGGTTTTCACTACACCATGGGAAATTATGAAAAAATGGAACAGTTCCTGGAAGAATGCCTGGATGGAAGCGAAGGTGAACTGACGCTCTACTATATCACTGCAGGCGGAGGAATCAACAGGAGCCGGTTCCTTTTTGACGGTACGCAACTGTATGTGATCGACACGATATCCACATGGAACGCAAAAGACGATCCGGCGATCGCAGGCAGCTCGCTCAACAGGATCAAAGATTGGGAATACACGGAGAAAGGCTGGTTTGCCTATGAATACTGCATGCCCGAATACCCGGATGTGACAGAGCTTGCGAACGGCAACAACCTGCTCCGGGTAAAGCCCATGGAGGAAGCGTACATAAAGATCGCGGAAGAATATCTGCTTCCTATCGGGTATCTGGGCAACAACCTGCTTCGCTCGAACTGGGATGCCGGACACCTGGAAGAACTGGACTACAACGGCCTGTACGAGTACTTGTTTGCTTTAAAATATGAAAAGTCAATGGGGCTGGGAACCTATGCGGATGGGATTCCGAAAGAAGAATTTGAAACGCTGATGACAGAATATCTGCCTGTAACCGTGGAAGAGCTTGCCAGGTATGCGGTATATGACGGGGAAAAACAGACCTATGGATGGAAACGGCTGGGGCCGCTGACCTACATGGCCAACTGGTTCAGCAATTCCATCCCGGAGGTGAGAGAGATTCAGGAAAATCCGGACGGAACAACGTCGCTTACGATCGACGCGGTCTGCGAAGCCATGGGGGAAGACCGCGTGATGAGCCATGTGCTTACGCTGCAGATCCGGGAGGATGGAAGCGCTAGGTATCTGGGAAACCAAGTGCTTGAGGACGGGCTGGAAAAAATCACCGAATATCAGTACAGGCTGCCGCAGACAGACGCGGGGCTTTGACTCTCACGGCGGCCGTCAAATATCTGTGTAAGAAAGGCTCGTTACTTCTCGGAAATAGAAACGGAGCGGCAGATTTATCCGACGCTCCGTATCATATACAATTTCAATCACTGTCTCTGCTTAAGCTTCGTGGGCACTGATATTGATGGTAATGTTATCCTGGGGCAGATCCTCCATGCTGCCATCGTCCTTACAATTCCGTCCCTCTGCTCTTGTGAGATGTCATTTCCCTGTTCGGTATATAAGGTTACGGAAACAGCAGAAGCGGAAAAGTCAGCACTGTTGAAGTCATGGATACTGACCAGTGAATCGCTGCCTTCAACGATGGACTGGATCACTTCCTGCAAACTCCTTTCTAAGTCGGCCTGTTTAACTTTTTCCTTGTCTGCATCATCCATTTCTGCCTGCTGTCCTGCCATATATTGCGCATATGTAATATTATCGGTATTGCGCTCATCGGCTAATTTGCGGCTTTCATTCAATTTACCCGAAATTATAAAATAAGCACACAGAATAACGATCAGAAAAAAGAAGATGACAATGTACTGTTTTATTTACAAGGTCAATAAGGTTACTATTCACAGTCACTCAATAAGCAAAAATACAAGAATAGTTTCTTGACTTTTTTACTATAGTATACCATAATAAAGTTAGATGTAATTTACTTATTTGTAATTTAGTTAATCATAATACAGCAATTTTAAAACTGAATAATATAAAAGGTGAGGTGGCAGGATGTTTATCGGAAGAGAACGGGAAATGGGGACGCTGGAGAGGCTGTATCAGAGTGACGCCTTTGAGTTTGTTGTGATCTATGGAAGAAGACGGGTCGGCAAGACAACTCTGATCAGTGAGTTTATCAAGGACAAAAAGGCTGTTTTTTACCCGGGGATTGATTCCAATGAGAAGCAGAACCTGGAGATCCTGAGCGCCAGTATCATGTCTGTCTTTACGGGAGTGGAGATTGGGACCGTGTTCCGGGATTTCAATGAGGCACTGGAGCTGATCTACCGGATGTCGAAGGATGAGCGGGTCATACTTGTGATTGATGAATATCCGTACCTGGCGAATTGCTACGGCGGGATTTCCTCACTGCTGGCATCCTTTATTGATCACAAGTTTTTGAAATCCAAATTGATGCTCATTCTGTGCGGATCCTCCCTTTCTTTCATGGAGAACCAGGTACTGGGTTACCAGAGCCCGCTGTACGGGAGAAGAACCGCGCAGATGAAGCTCCGGCCGTTCACATTTGCCGAGTGCGGCAGATACTACCAGTATTTTGATAAGGAGGATCTGGCTCTGGCTTATGGGATTACAGGGGGGATTCCGCTGTATATGTCGAAGCTGGATGACAGAAGGTCAATGGAGGACAATATCAAAAGCAATTTTTTTGAAATGTCGGCGTATTTGTTTGAGGAGCCGGGGAACCTGATCAAGCAGGAATGCCGAGAGCCGATGCAGTATAACGCGATCATCAAAGCCATTGCCACCGGATCCAGCAAGATCAGCGAGATATCCGGTGCTTCCGGATTGAACGACACGGGGGCGACCAGCAATTATATTTCCAAGCTGATGTCGATCGGCATCATTGAGAAGGAATTTCCATATAAGGCGGAGCACTCCAGAAAGACAATCTATAAGCTGTCAGACAGCATGTTTCAGTTCTGGTATCGTTTTGTTCCGGCGAACCTGTCTCTGATCGGACAGGGGGCCGGGGACAGGGCGTACCAGCGGGTAGAGAAGCAGATCCCAGCATACATGGGGTTCGTGTTCGAGGAGATCTGCAAGCAGTATCTGTGGCAGGAGAATCTCAAAGGAAACCTGCCGGTTGACTTTCAGGATATGGGCCGATGGTGGGGCAATGATCCGGTGGAGAAGCGGCAGACAGAGATTGATATCCTTGCGGATAATGAGGAGGGCGAAGCCATCTTTGCAGAGTGCAAGTGGAGAAATGAGCTGACCTCGGAAGCGGAGCTGAAAGAACTGCAGCACCAGAGCGCATTGTTCCATTATAAGAAAAATGTGCTGATCTTGTTTTCGAAAAGCGGTTTTACGGTCGGATGCCGGGAGCTGGCAGAGAAGTGGGGGAATGTGCTGCTCATCCGGTTTGAGGATATGGAGTGGGATAACGCATCCAGCCCATTGAAAAGCATACTCGATATAAAATATTCTTGACAAAAACGGTCGGTATCAAGTATAGTAAAAATAGTTAGCGGTCACTAACGAAATGTGACCGCCTCTTTTCTGAATAGAAGTTAGGCGAAGCTAATAAAAATTAGCAATGACATCACGGGGCGATGGAAAATGAAACAAAAAAAGACCGTAGAAGATTATCTGAAAGCAATTTATACGATTTCAAAACGGAAGAAAGTGCACGGCGCCGACATAGCCGATCAGCTGAAGGTTTCCCGCCCAACGGTTTCAGTTGCGCTGAGGGCACTGTCAGAAGAAGGATATCTGTTTCTGGATGATAAAACGCGTGAGGTGCATTTGACAGACAGGGGAAAAGAGATTGCCGGGGAGATCTATGAACGGCACGATACGGTCCGGAAGCTTTTGACCGGGTTCGGAGTAGATGAGGAGACGGCAAGCGCAGATGCCTGCGAGATAGAGCACCTGATCAGCGCGGAAAGCTATGAGGCATTTAAGGCGCTGATCAGGAACAAAAAGTAACATTTCTGTTCTGAACGGCAATACAGAAGCTGGTACAAAATCCATTGCTAATTACACAATGCTGTCAGGGTCTGTTTTCCGCCAGCAGGTTCTGCATGCTCTGCAGACTGATCCCCAGAGTGGACAGATTATGCAGGGTCGCGGAAACAGCAGGCTGCAGGATTCCGCTGATTCCCAGCAGGATCAATACGGTATTGATTCCAACAATCTGCCGGTAATTATGCCGGATACGCCGAACCAGAGCATTGCTGAGGAGTTTTAAGGTCACCAGATCATCCAGCTTATCGGCGGATATGGTAATGTCCGCAATCTCCCTCGCGATTTCCGCTCCGTCGCTGACAGCGATCCCTACGTCCGCCGCAGAAAGTGCGGGAGAATCATTGATACCGTCGCCGACCATCACCACTTTTCTTCCGGCAGCTTTTTCTGTTTCAATAAAGCGTGCCTTATCCTCCGGAAGCACCTCTGAGTCATATGTATCGACACCCACTTTTTCCGCTGCCGCTGCCGCCGTTCGTTCACTGTCGCCGGTCATCATGACGGCCTTTTTAAAGCCGGCCTGTTTCAGGGCCCGTATGACCGATGGGGCTTCCTCACGCAGTGGATCTTCGATGCAGAGGACTGCGGCCAGCCGATTCTCAACGGCGAGATACAGATGAGAATACTCCTTCGGCAGATCTGCAAAACGCGCTTCATATCCTTCGGGGATCCGGCATTTTTCATCTTCAAATACGAAATGCGCGCTGCCGATGACCACTTTTTTCCCGTCAATCTGTGATGAGATCCCATGCGCTACAATATATTCTACATGGGAATGCATTTCCTCGTGGTCCAGCCCGCGTTCCTGCGCGGCCCGGATCACCGCCTTTGCCATGGAATGCGGAAAATGCTCTTCCAGGCAGGCCGCGGTTCTGAGCAGTTCATTTTCATCCCATTCGCAGAAGGGAACTACCATTTTCAGGGTAGGCCGGGCTTTTGTCAGCGTTCCTGTTTTATCAAATACAATGGTCTCGGCCTCTGCGATGGCCTCCAGGTATTTGCCGCCTTTTACGGTGATCCGGTGGGTTCCTGCTTCCCGGATGGCGGATAAAACGGCGATTGGTATGGCAAGCTTGAGCGCGCAGGAAAAATCGACCATCAATACAGCCAATGCCTTCGTCGTATTTCCCGTGACAAGCCAGGTAAGCCCGGTTCCGGCAAGGGTATAAGGAACCAGTCTGTCGGCCAGCCGGGCCGCCTTGCCTTCCAGGGAGGACTTTAGCTTTTCCGATTCTTCGATCATGGCGATGATTTTTTCATAACGGGTCGCGCCCGAGGTATGGCGAACCTCTATTGTAAATTCGCCCTCTTCCAAAACCGTGCCCGCGTACACATAGCTGGAAATCCCTTTGTGCACAGGCAGAGCTTCTCCGGTCAGAGAGGACTGGTTGACCATTCCCTCTCCTTCCGTTACACTTCCGTCAAATGGGATCACATTTCCCATATGTACTACGACCTGACAGCCTGGGGAAATCTCTTTCGGGTCAACCAGCACCTCTTGACCATCGGTTTTCAGCCAGACCTTCCGGACGTTGAGGGACATGCTCCGGGCCAGGTCGTTCACGGACTTTTTGTGGGTCCACTCCTCCAGGATCTCGCCGATGCCCAGCAGGAACATCACCGATCCGGCAGTCTCGGTATCCCGGCGCAGCAGTGAGACCATGATGGCCGCGGCATCCAGTACGGATACATCCAGGCTGCCTCTGAAAAGACTGCGGATCCCCTTACGGATATACCGCCAGGCTCTGACGGCAGTCCATACCGCGCGCGCCGGGGAGGGCAGGAACAGTTTCGTACATATACGACAGAGTATCTGGCTGACCAGTTTTTCCTGATAGGCCGCATTCAGCTCCCGCCCGGAATGAATGGGTGCCGTCCCGGATACTCGGGCATTTTCCATTTGATAGAGGCGCAGGATATGGAGCAGCGCGTCCCGGTTACCGGTATAATAGATGGCCGCGTCCGCAGTGCGCTCATAGACCTTTACGCGGGTGATGGACGGGATGGCTTCCAGATAGGCCAGCAGACAGTCCGCTTCACGGCAGGTCAGCCGGGCGGCATGAAGATGGATGCGGAGCCTTCCGGAGATTTCATGCTTGATTATAAATTTCACTTATTCCGCCTCTTCCTTATAATTCATTGCCGCTTCCGCCGCTTTTACAACACTTTCCGCAGAACCGGCATCTTTTCTGTGCTCATCGTTCACGATACAGGACGCCTCCTCATCGGCGCGCTCCTCATTGATCTGCTTCGCTTCGGCCAGGATATCCTCTGCGTTTTCCTGTACCGTAGTTACCGTATCCAGGATACAGTCCTTCGCCCGCAGTACGGCCGCGGTACAGTTTGTATATACTTTTTTCGCGTCTCTCCCGGAGAGCGCCTTGATCCCTGCCGTTCCAAATAAAACTCCACCTGCAAATAAAAATACGTTTTTCATCTTCAAAATATCGCTCATAATTTTCCTCCTGCTGTAAGTAGATTATTTTGTCCTTGAGATTTCGCTGTATGCGGAAAGAGTACCGGCGGCAAGCTTCCCACATCATTTCATTTACTTATGCTCATAGCCGGTATAAAATACCATGACCATACAGAAAACGGCTGCCCATGCCCAGAACCTGTGCTGCTTCATGTGTTTCACCTCATTCTTTCTGTCAGATTTTATTCTTTCATATTATATGCGGCGGAGCTGCGGTTAGTCAAACGTAATAGCAGGCTGTCAGTGTGTGACATGTAACCCATGATTCCCGTTATTGACGATAATTGTGCCGTCTTTATTGCCATTTACTTGGGAATTATCTATAATAACAGAAAAGGAAATTAAGTATGAAAGAGTAAGAAAAAAGTAATGAATGTCATTTGCCGATGATAGAACAAAATCGGCGGCAGCTTATGAAAGGACAGGAAACACAAAACAGTGAGAGAAAGGAAATATGCAATATGAAAAAAATGATTTACGGTGTAGACTTGGGCTGGGCGAGCCAGTTAGAATCCATGGGCTACCGGTGGCTGGATGAATCCGGAAAGGAGACGGATCTCCTGGAAGCCACTAAGGAGCTGGGCGCAAATGCGGTTCGGCTGCGTATCTTTGTCAATCCTCCCAGGGAGGCCTTCTGGCAGAAGCAGGAGGATGAGACCTGCATGCTGGGATTCTGCGACGCGGCGCATGTCGTTCAGATGGCTGAACGGATTAAGAAGAGCGGCATGAAGCTGATGGTGGGCTTTCACTACAGCGACCACTTTGCTGACCCGGAGCATCAGGACATTCCGGAGGAATGGCTGGATGACAGCGATCCGCAGCTGGAAAAGCGGATCTATGAGCGCACCAGAGAGGTGATGCTCCTGCTCGTGGAGCACGATGCCGCCCCGGACTGGGTTCAGGTGGGCAATGAGATCAACAACGGGATCCTGTGGCCAAGGGGAAGCCTGAAAGAAGCGCCAAGGCAGCTGGTACGTTTTCTGAACGCCGGCTATGACGCGGTCAAGGAAGTGTGCCCGGAAAGCCAGGTGATTACCCATCTGGCATCAGTGTTGAATGACGATCTGTGTATGCCCTTTCTGGAAAATTTTTTTGCGGAAAAGGGAAAGACAGATATCCTGGGATTTTCTTATTATCCGTACTGGGAGCAGTTCGAGAGTGACAAGGACGTGCTGTCGACTAAGCTGAAAGAGTATACGCGGAAATATCATAAACCGGTGATGATCGCAGAGGTCGGCGGCCTGGATCATGACGAAGAGGGAACCTACAAGATCGTGTCGGACTGCATCGGGGCAATGCGGGAGCAGGAAGGACAGGAAGAATGCGGCGTCTTTTACTGGGAGCCGGAGGTGACTGCGGCGATCCTGCCGGACGCCTATCCGTTGGGCGCGGCGAAGCTGGCGGGGGAGAAAACGCTGCAGTATACGAAGGCGCTGCGTGCCTATCTATCATGAGTATGCATAAAAAAGGTTACACGCTGGAACAGATTGCAGATGTGGCAGAGATCATGGAGCTGAAATAACCTGCGCTTTAAATCAGAATTGTACTTTTTTCTAAAGTCATTTATAATATATTCTAAAGCTGCGGATATCGAAACTGATTCAGGAGGTGCTTACAATGCGGGATACCGGGAAAACCCCCCGTGTTTTGATCGTGGAAGACGATGCGGACATCAACCGTCTGCTCTATAAAATCTTAAAGAAAAACGGCTATGTCCCGGAGCAGGCATTTTCCGGGACGGAGGCCAGGCTGCTGCTCCAGGCCGGAGTCTATGACCTTCTTCTTTTGGACTTAATGCTTCCGGGAATGACCGGGGAGGAGCTGCTGGATTATATCCGCAGGGAACGCAGGCTTTCCATTCCGGTCGTGATCTTATCCGCCAAGGGAAGCCTTCATGACCGGGTAGAGCTGCTTATGGACGGAGCGGATGATTACCTTACCAAACCTTTCGAACCAGAAGAGGTCCTGGCCCGTGTCTGCGCGGTTCTGCGCAGATGCGGGACGGAACAGCTGAATACAGTGTCAGACAAGAAAACAAAATCGTATACCTTCAAGAGCCTGGCCGTATATCCGGAGGCGCGTCAGGTTTTAGTAAAGGATACAGAGATCCCTCTGACTGCCCATGAATTTGACATATTACTTCTGCTCATCCAGAATCCGGACAAGGTTTATTCCCGGGAAAACCTGTACGAACAGGTGTGGAAGGGCGGATACTACGGGGAAGACAATACGGTCAATGTCCATGTCAGCAACATCCGTAAAAAGCTGGCCAAGGCAGATCCGGATGAGGAATATATCCAGACGGTTTGGGGAATCGGGTTCAAGATGAAACGCGGTATATAAGGAATAGCTTGCTCAATAAGCATAAGCGGATCGGAGTAACGGAGAATGTATATGACGGAAAACAGATTTTGGAAGTGATTGTATAGTATGATGTTTAAAAGCTCCTTTACGATTTCTTTAATCTTTCTTGAGGACAAATTAATCCTCCGGCTGCTATGATTCCATATGTAGACGGAAGATGTTCAGGAAAACAGAAAGGAGTCGAGAGACATGAACGAAGCAGTCATTGAAGCCAGAGACATTACCAAACAATACAATGATCTGACGGCCCTGGATCATGTGGATCTTACCGTCCACCGGGGCGATATCTACGGATTGATCGGGGACAACGGCGCCGGAAAATCCACATTTTTAAAGCTGGTCACAGGACAGATCTTTCCCACAGGCGGCTATATCCGCCTCTTTGGAAAGGAGGACGAAAAAGCAATGCAAAAAAGCCGTTCCCGCATGGGCGCTCTTGTGGAAAATGCCGGATTTTTCCCGAAAATGAGCGTGGAAAAGAATCTGGAATATTACCGGATTCAGCGCGGGATTCCGGGAAAGGACAGGGTGGAGTCGGTGCTTCACACGGTCAATCTTCTGGAAAAAAGAAGGGTAAAATGCGAAAAGCTGTCCATGGGGATGAAGCAGCGCTTCGGCCTTGCCCTTGCCCTCTTAGGGGAACCGGAGCTGCTGGTGTTAGATGAACCGATCAACGGTCTGGACCCAAGCGGCATCATCGAGACACGCGCGCTTCTGCAGAGGCTGAACCAGGAAAAACGGATTACCATCATCCTGTCCAGCCACATCCTGTCGGAGCTGGAGCAGATCGCGACAGTATACGGATTCATGAGCCATGGCATTATGCTGGAAGAGATTTCCGCAAATGCGCTCTATGAAAAATGCGCAAACTACATTGACCTTCGCCTGTCAGAATCAGATAAATATGCAGCCGTCCTGGAAAAGGAGTCTCCGGATACAACATACCGGATTCTGCAGGATGGAACCGTACGGATCACCAATCCCACGGAGGAGCCAGCCCGGTACGGACGCCTGGCATATGAGCACGGGATCGGCGTGCAGGGACTGGATAAGCATCACATGTCCCTGGAGGATTATTACGTCAATATCAAGAACAGGGGGAAATTATAATGGCAAATTATATGAAAAGCGAATTTTACCGGATCCTGCATGGAAGGACGATCTACTTACTGACCCTAGCGTTGACATCGCTCCTGGTTCTCATGAATGTGGTGCTGTTTCTGTTTATGACTTATGCGCCCGGATTTTATTATGGAACCGTGCGCTTTTCCCTTATCTGGCCGATCTCAGATATGCAGGCATTCTATATCGGCGGTTTTCTGGTCGTGATGCTTTTGTCCTCCGATGAATATAAAAACGGAGTCATGAAAAACGCGGTCGCGGGCGGAATGAACCGGATCCACATTTTCATCGGGAAATGCATCGTATACGGAATCGTTGCCATGATCAGCGCGGCCGTGATCCTTGCAGTCTATATTTTAACCACGTATGCTCTTCTGGAAGCGGATTTTTCCGTGCCTCTGGAATCCACACTTCCATTAAAAGTGCTGCTCACAGGCGCGGCGGCAAATTTACCGTTTTCATTGGCTTCTGTGGTTCTGACCGTGGCGCTGAACCAGATCTTTCAGAAGGAGATCCAGGTGAGCATCGGCTGGGCCTCCGTGACGTACCTGATTCCGCTGGCCGTTCGCCTGTTGGGAATGCAGATTCAGCCGTGCGCCCGGATCGCCAGCTGGCTGCCATGGAATTTTCTGAGTACAGAAGTGAGCGTGGCATTTGGCAGTATGCAGATGGATGCCCTCTGGATGCATCCGGAAGGATTTCTGAAAGAAATGATCGTAGGCGCGGTTGGAATCCTTCTGTTCGGCGCGGTTGGAATCTGTGGGATCCGCAAGAAAGATATTTCCTGATTGAAATGCAATGTGACGGCCGTGGGGTGTGAGTTTTGTATGCAAGATTTGTCCATCTGTACGGCTGCTCCTTGGAGCATCCATCCGTACAGGTGTAAATGTTTTGCTCAAATGCTATTGAAGGAATATGCAAAATTGCTTTGATCCGAGGTGAATGCAAGAAATGTTTGGAATTGTTCTGGCAATCGCGGTCTACGCCGCGTTATACTGCGGTATACGTTATACACGGCTGAAACGGAGCATACGGGAAATCAATAAAGACCTTGCGGATATCACGCGGCAGATCGAAGAAAACCGGATCCTGAAGCTGCATGCTTCCCAGCGTGAAATGGAAGAACTGCTGGTCACGCTCAACCAGACTCTGGAACAGATCCGGGCGGAACGCATTTCCTGTGAAAAGCGAGAGCGGGAATTTCAAAGGCAGCTGGAGGATATCAGCCATGACCTGCGTACCCCGCTGACCGCCATTCAGGGTTACTTAAAGCTCATCGACCGGGAAAGCCTGGACAGCGAAGAGCAGGAATATCTGGAAGTGGTTCGGCGCAGGTCTGCGCATCTCCAGTATTTGATCAACCAGTTTTATGAATTTTCCACACTGGTTTCCGGTAATTTAAAAATGGAACTGCAGCAGGTGGACCTGGCCCGCATGTGCCGGGAGCAGGTGCTGGGGTATTATCAGCAGTTCGAGGACGCAGGCATTGAGGCGCAGATCCACATCCCGGAAAAACCGGTTTTCATTCAGGCAGACGAAAACGCGCTGTCCAGGATCATCGGCAACCTGCTGCAGAATGCGGTCCGCTATGCAAAGGATCAGCTGACAGTGGAGGTCAGGGAAGCAGAAAGTCCTGTACTGATCTGCAGGAATGACGCGGAGAACCTGACCGGAGAGGATGTACGCCGGATGTTCGATCGGTTTTACACCGGAGACCGTGCCAGAAGCCAGGGCGGAACGGGACTGGGGCTGGCGATCTCGCGCCGGCTGGCAGAGCAGATGGGCGGAAGCATGACAGCGGAATGCGGGAAAGAGGACGGTGATATATCCGGAGAAGATCAGACGCGGTACGGCGGAATAGAAGACGGCATTATGAGTGGAAATGGAGCGGACAACAATCCGCCAATGCAATGCGTGCGGCTGACGATAAAAACCGTGTTTCAAAGTGGAGAACTATATAATTTCAAAAAGGTGTAAAGTTCCATCTGATTCGTGAAAAACTTTACACCTTGCTGCATTTACTTTGCATCTTTTTGCTTGGCTTCTGCGATTACTTCATTGATAAGCTCTAAAGCCTTATCCTTGTTGTCGCTTTCCAACAGTGCTTTTATGGAAAGCAATACCGTTAAAAGTTCTAATCGTGTCATCTAATCACCGCCTTTTTCTTAAAATTCGTTCATATTGCAATTGCAGGATGCCTTTGCTGTATTATATCAAAAGGAAATTTTGGTGTAAAGTCTATATTCAGTCGATAATAAAGTTACTATGATACAAAATTAGAACTGGATATTTTTAGTAGTATTCCCTTAAAAAGCATCAGTGCGAGATAGAAAAATTGGCGTGGCAAAGGTATTGAAAAAAGAACAGAAAAAGAACGGAAAAGGACTACCTATTCTCCGAAATTTGTGCTACAATTTATTTACAATTTTGTAACGATCTGGAACGGCAGACCTGTCTGGAGCCTGCTGTCCCGAGCCGCTGCATAATATTAAAAAAGAATAGGGGATAAGATATGGCAAAAGAAATGATTGCAATGCTTCTTGCCGGCGGTCAGGGTTCACGTTTGTATGCCCTGACGCAGAATCTGGCAAAACCTGCAGTTCCTTTCGGCGGAAAATATCGTATCATCGACTTTCCGCTGTCGAACTGTGTAAACTCCGGCATTGATACTGTCGGCATTCTGACCCAGTATCAGCCGCTCGTTCTGAATGAGTATATCGGCAACGGCCAGCCGTGGGATCTGGACCGTCTGCACGGAGGAGTCCATGTGCTTCCGCCGTATCAGCAGGCATCCGGCTCTGACTGGTACAAGGGAACCGCAAACGCGATATACCAGAACATTTCCTTCATTGAGCGTTACGATCCGAAGTACGTCATCATTCTGTCAGGAGACCAGATCTGCAAGCAGGATTACAGCGATTTTCTGAAGTTCCACAAGGAAAAAGGCGCGGAATTCAGTGTCGCTGTTATGGAAGTGCCGTGGGAGGAGGCTCCTCGTTTCGGCCTAATGGTAACGGACGAGAACGACAAGATCACGGAGTTCCAGGAGAAGCCCAAGAATCCGAAGTCCAACCTGGCTTCCATGGGTATCTATATTTTCAACTGGGATGTACTTAAAAAGTATCTGGTAGAGGATGAAGCAGATCCCAATTCCGAAAATGACTTTGGAAACAACATCATTCCGAATCTTCTGCGCGACGAGCGTACCATGTATGCATATCGTTTCAGCGGATACTGGAAGGATGTAGGAACTATTTCCTCACTGTGGGAGGCCAATATGGAGGTTCTGGATCCGGAGCACAGCGGCATCGACCTGTTTGACGAGAACTGGAAGATCTACAGTCGGAACAGCGGTATGACCGGCCACAAGATCGGCGCGGACGCGGTGGTAGAGGATTCCATGATCACTGACGGATGCCGGGTTGCGGGAGATGTAAAGCACTCCATCCTGTTCGCGGGCGTTAAGGTAGAGCCGGGCGCGAAGGTAGAAGACGCCGTGATCATGGGCGGCAGTGTGATCAAATCCGGCGCGGTGGTAGAGCACTGTATCGTAGCGGAGAACGTCGTGATTGGTGAGAACGCCAGAGTCGGAGCTATGCCGAGCGGCGGTGAGAACGGAGTAGCGACCGTTGGCTCGGGCGTAGTGATCGGGGACAATGCGAAGATCGGCCCCAATGCCATGGTCAATCATAATGTAAAGGACGGTGAAGAGCAATGGTAAATTCAAATGCAGATGTATTGGGCATCATTTTCCCAAATAGTTATGACGCTTTAGTACCGGAGCTGGTGACGGACCGTCTGATGGCTTCCATTCCGTTTGCGGGACGTTACCGCATGATCGACTTCATTTTATCCAGTATGGTGAACAGCGGGATCGACAATGTTTCCATCATCGTGCGCCAGAATTATCATTCCCTCATGGACCACCTGGGTTCTGGGCGTGAGTGGGATCTGACCCGCAAGAACGGCGGTCTCAATATTGTACCTCCGTTTGCTGAGAAGAATGTAAAGATCTATAACGGACGCGTGGAAGCGCTGGCAAGCGTGTTAAGCTTCCTGCAGCACCAGAAGGAAAAATACGTGGTCATGTCAGATGCCAATATCGCAGTGAACTTTGATTTCTCCGCATTTCTGGATGCCCATATCCAGAGCGGCGCGGACGTGACGGTTGCCTATACGGAGGAGGAGCTTCCGGAAAGCGCGCTGAAGGCTGAGACGGATAACAAGGCTTTGTATTATACATTGGATCTGGAAAAGAACCGTGTCAACAATATCAAGATTAATTCCCGGTCCAGCGGAATCCAGAATTTCTCGATGAACATTTACGCGATTGAGAGAGAACTGCTGATCGACCAGATCAGACAGGCTTCCGTGCGCGGCTATGTATATTACGAGCGGGATATCCTTTCACCTCACCTTGTCACCCTGAACGTGCAGGGCTACAAGTACGAAGGCTACACCGCGCGGATCAGCGACATGGGAAGTTATTTCAAAGAGAATATGAAGATGCTGGATGACGCAAATGTGGACGCGCTGTTTGCAGATCCGATCTACACCAAGATCCGTGATGACAACCCGACCAGATACATACCGGGCTCCAAGGTGAAGAATATCATGGCGGCTGACGGCTGTGTGATCGAGGGTGAAGTGGAGAACAGCATCCTGTTCCGAGGCGTGAAGGTCGGCAAGGGAGCGAAGGTGAAGAACTGTGTGCTCATGCAGGATACCGTGGTTGAAGCAGGGGCAGATATCCAGTTTGTGATCTCCGATAAAAATGTAGTGATCTCCGAAGGGAAGGAACTCAAAGGGACAGATACATTCCAGGTATTTGTAGAAAAAGGAAAGACTGTATAAGAAACCTGAAGTCTTTTACCCTGCTATTAGATACAGACGGGCTGAATAAATTCCAACTGTACGGTTGGATGCTCTAAAGAGCCTCCAACCTACTCATCCATTCGCAAAAACCGAGCTTACGCACTCTAACGTCTGCTAACGCAGCCGCTTTTTGCTCATTTATGAGTAGGTTGCTAATCCAAAATCTCAGTTTTATTGCAATAAATTGCATAAAACTGAGATTTCGGATTGCAACCGTACAGTTGGAAAAAACTCAGGCAGCTATTTGGCCTCCGCGTTACAGTCAGATTCCAACATTTCCGCTGTTCACCCCTGCTCCCGCATCTTCTTCCAGCGGTAGCCAGTCGATCACCTTCTTGATATACCGGTTCCAGAAATCCCACTCATGGGCACCAGGCCCTTCCTCATAAGTCACATCCACCCCGGATGCCTGCAGCCAGTCACGGAAGTCCCGGTTGGGTTCCAGCAGGGAATCCTCTACGCCGCATGCCATATATATTTTCGGAAGATCAGCCTTTTCTTCCAGAAGCTTCTTCACCAGCCATTTCGGATCCTTATCGCCGTCCTTTACTTTGGACAGATCCCCGAAAAAGCTTTCCGCAAAGTCCCTTCTTTCGATAAAGAACGGCGCGTCATTGGTACGCTCTTCCAGCCCGTCGATGAGCATGGCCGAAGAGAGACCCGCGATACAGCCGAAGGTATCGTGGTATTTCAGACCGTTTCGGATCGCGCCGTATCCGCCCATGGACAGTCCGGCGATAAAGGTATCCTCCCTCCTGTGGGAGAGCGGGAACATCTTCCGGGTGATCTCCACCAGTTCCTGTCCGATCAATTCCCCGTAGTAATTGTGGGAAGCCTCCTGGTCCACATAGAACATATTGTCGCCGGACGGCATGACCACAGCCAGATCCTTTTCCTCCGCCCATCTCTGGATATTCGTACCAGATACCCAGTCCGTATAATTCCCGAAAATGCCGTGCAGGAGATATAAGGTCTTGAAGGGCTTCTCTTCCCGCCGCGGCATCCCCGGAAACGTGAGCTTGTCCACCGGAAGGATGACATGGAGCGGAACTGTCCGCATCAGTGATTTTGACAGAAAATTTACTTGTATCAGTGCCATTGCTATATTTCCTCCTTGTCTTTTTGCTATACTTTATTCTAACAGAAAATTTGTGGAAAAACTAACTTTTTTTGACTTGTTTGGGCGGACGTTCGGGTATACTATATATAAAAAGGAGGATAAAAAATGGAACAGCTGTTACAGGAATTTAAAAATGATCTCACCGACTTCCGTGAGATGACGAAAAAATTTTATGCGGGCGAAGTCAGCCAGAAGGATTACAAGGGATTCTCCGGCGGCTTCGGAAGCTATGCCCAGAGGGGCGGCAAGGTGAGCATGCTCCGTCTCCGCCTGCCGGGCGGGAGGCTCCCAAAGGAAAAGTTGAAATTTGTGGCGGATATTATTGCGCAATATCAGGTGAAACGGGTTCATTTTACCACATGCCAGACCATCCAGCTCCACGATCTGAGCGAGCGGGATGTCTGTGAGATCATGGAAAAAGCATTTGACGCAGGGATCATCACAAGGGGCGGCGGAGGGGACTTCCCGCGAAATGTCATGGCCTCTCCGCTTTCCGGCGTAGAGAGGGGAGAGTGCTTCGACGTGATGCCCTACGCGATGGCGGCATCCGATTATCTGCTGGGCTTCATCAAGAAGGTGAAGCTGCCCAGGAAGCTGAAAGTGGGATTTTCCAATTCCCCGGCCAATGAAACCCATGTGACCTTCCGCGACCTGGGCTTCGCGGCCAGAGAGGACGGCACATTTGACGTATACAGCGCAGGCGGCCTTGGAAATAACCCTTTGATGGGAGTAAAGGTAGCGGAGCAGGTACAGCCGTCAGAAATTTTGTATTACATCAAGGCAATGGTGGATACCTTCCTTGCCCACGGTAACTATGAAAGCAGAGCCAAGTCCCGGACCCGCTATATGCAGGCGGAGCTGGGGGCGGAGGGTTATAAGGCGGCCTTTCTGGAAATTCTGGAAAAAGCCAGGGAGGAGGACTTAAAACTCGCCGTGCAGGAAACCCCGGTGGAGAAATCCGCGGATGGCACGAGGGTTTCCGGAAACCGGATCATCGCTCAGAAGCAGAACGGCCTGTATGCAGTCCGCTATCATCCGGTGGGCGGCGTACCCCGTCCGGAAAAATTTGCGGAATTGTATGCCGCGGTGGAATCGATGGAGGAGGCGGAGCTGCGGATTGGACCGGATGAGGAGATCTATATCATCAACCTGACCGGAGAGGAAGCGGAGAAGATTCTGGCAGTCACCTCCGACAGCGCGCGGAACCTGTTCGAGACCTCCGTAGCCTGTATCGGAAGCACCGTCTGTCAGATCGGACTGCGGGATTCACAGGGGGCGTTAAAAGCAGTTCTCGATGAAGTGGAAAAATACCATTTCAGGGACGGCGTACTGCCGCGGATCCACATTTCCGGCTGCACCTCCTCCTGCGGCACCCATCAGATCGGAACTCTGGGATTCCACGGCGGCGTCAAGCGGATCGACGGCGCGGCGGAACCGGCGTTTACCTTCCATGTCAACGGTTCAGATACAGAAGGAAGGGAACGGTTCGGAGAGCAGTGGGGAATGATGCTGCAGAAGGACATGCCTGCATTTTTCGCAGAGCTGGGACAGGCGGTAGAGGCAGAGCAGAGCACCTATGAAAAATGGTTTGCCTCCGATCCGGAGAAGCTGCGGAAGATTGCAGAGAAATACCTGCATTGAAGAGAAAAACGCAGCATTCAGGCGCATGTGAAAGTCAGGATGAAAACAGGTGCTACAGGGCGCGCCTACTCTATGTGAGACCTGTAACAAACAGGCGAAAAATATGGAAAGTACTGTCAGAATCCAGTTGACAAACCGATAGTAGAATCCATATAATATCATTGGTGATATGATTTGTGGTTCACTAAGGAACAAGCAAAACAGGAGGTAAAAAAGAAATGAAAAGTATTCGGACAAAAATCACCCTCTGTTTGATGGTGACGGTCCTGGCTACACAGCTCGCTGTAGGCGCGTCCAGCATTACCCTCAATTACAACAGCACCATTTCGACTGTGGACCAAATGATGAGTGAGACTGCAACTCTGGCGGCAGAGCGTATTGAACAGGAGCTGTCTGCCTACAAGAATGTCGCTATGGACACAGGCTGCATCGCACAGCTGCTTGACGAAGAGGTTCCATTGGATGAAAAGCGCTCCATCATTGATGAAAGAGCCAGCATGCACAATTTCCAGAGGGGGAATATTGTGGGCGCGGACGGCATCAGTATCTTCGATGGAAATGATTATTCCGACCGCGAATATGTCAGGCAGGCCATGCAGGGCAATGTCTACGTATCCGAGCCGCTGATCAGCAAGGTGACGGGTGAACTGTCGATCATGGTGGCGGCGCCGATCTATGAAGGAGGAGAGAAGAGTGCCGGGATCGCGGGAGTCGTTTACTTCGTGCCTAACGAAACATTTCTAAATGACATTGTTTCCTCGATCAGTGTCAGTGAGAACAGCCGGGCCTATATGATCAACAGCACCGGGGATACCATTGCAGACACCACACTGGAGACCATTACAGTCCAGAATATTGAAAATGAGGCGCAGAGCGATTCTTCCTTAAAGGAATTGGCAGAGATCCACGCGGCCATGCGGGAGGGCAAGAATGGCTTCGGAAGCTACAAGAGTGGAAAGAAAGGGATGTTTGCGGCTTATGCTCCGGTAAACGGTACATCCGGGTGGAGCGTGGCAGTGGTTGCCCCGAAGTCGGATTATCTTTCTTCCATGTATTTTGACATTGCGGTCAATCTGGTGATGATGGTGCTTGCTATCCTGGCTTCCATCTTCGTGGCCCTGCGGCTGGCGAACAGCATCGGACGGCCTATGAAAGCATGCGCGGAGCGTATGCGCCTGCTGGTAGAAGGAGATCTGGAATCTCCGGTTCCGGAAGTGGTCAGCAGGGATGAGACCGGCTTGCTGACGGAATCCACGGCAGAGCTGGTAAACGGCTTATCTGCCATTATCCATGACATCGGCTATCTGCTGAAAGAGATGGCAAATCAGAATCTGAATATCCAATCCCGGAACAGGGAGGCATACGTGGGGGATTTCCAGAGTATTCTGGTTTCCATGCGTAACCTGAAGGTAGAGCTGAGCGATATCCTGCGGCAGATTAATGAGTCCGCAGACGAGGTATCCAATGCCAGCGGCCAGGTGTCCTCCAGCGCTCAGAATCTGAGCCAGGGATCCGTGGAGCAGGCCAGCTCTGTACAGCAGCTGGCGGCGCAGATGAGTGAGATATCCGGTCAGGTGAAGAACACAGCGGCGGGCGCGCTGGATGTCCGTCAGCAGACTCATCATGTGGGAGAGGCTGTATCTACCTGTAACAGCCAGATGCAGGAGCTGATGAATGCCATGACGCGGATCCACTCCAGTTCAGATGAGATCGGAAAGATCATCAAGACCATTGAGGACATTGCGTTCCAGACCAATATCCTGGCATTGAACGCGGCAGTAGAGGCGGCCAGGGCAGGCGAAGCGGGCAAGGGCTTTGCGGTTGTGGCAGACGAGGTGCGCAACCTGGCGAGCAAATCCGCGGAGGCTTCCAAGAATACGTCCGTGCTCATTGCCCATTCTACAGAGGCAGTGCAGACAGGGGCCGAGATCGCGAAGAATACGGCGGAAGCCCTTGGAGAAGTTGTAGCAAGCATCCAGTCCATGGTAGAATCCATTGACCAGATCGCGTCAGTGTCCAACGACCAGTCAGACGCGGTTCAGCAGGTCAACGACGGGATCAACCAGATCGCTACGGTCGTACAGAGCAACAGCGCTACGGCGGAGGAAAGCGCGGCGGCCAGCGAAGAGCTTTCGGCAGAGGCTGTGGGCTTGAAGCAGCTGGTAGACCGGTTTACATTTGCAAAAAAATAAAACCGAATACATAGTCAAGGCGGAGGGGCTGTCGGGAAATAACGACTTATACCCCTTATAGGTAAGAAAAAAATAGTCCGGTAAAAATTCAGGCTTTCTCAAGGCCCTGGATTTTTACCGGACTGTTTCTTTCTTTTAGCAGTACTTTCCACTGCCTTTGGAAGGCGGTATTTTGTGTAACGAGTATGATAAGGTCAATACGTTTTAGGCTGATCAATAGATACATAATTATAAAATAGTACTATATTTGGCGCTCAAATTTGAATAGTTAGACTGCTGACAAAGCTGAACATAACAGAGCAAGGCAAAAAAATGCAGAACCGATAGCTGGCATGATCTGGGAAAGTATGTTTATGTTGTAAAACGAAACTGGATTTCTCTCTAATTTCTGCCGAAAAATGGCATTCTCTAGAAAAAATGGGCTGTTATATCCAAGATTTTTAACTAGGTATAACAGCCTTTCTTTACTTATTATAAAAACGGAGGGGATTTTCCAATTCCCCAGCAAACGAGACCCATGTGACCTTCCGGGATCTGGGATTTGCGGCCAGAGAGGTGCGTCTTTCCGGCAGACGTGTCATTGCACAGAAGCAGAACGGCCTTTATGCGGTCAGCTACCATCCGATGGGCGGTGTGCCGGAGACGGAAAAGTTTGCGGAGCTGTATGCGGCCATAGAATCCATGGAGGATGTAGAAGTGCGGATCGGGTCGGATGAGCAGATCTATGTTACAAAGGCTGTAATCACAAGGCATGTAGAAGAGCACTTTTGTTTACAATGAGATCTTTAGTCAGAAAACACTTGCATTTTCTCTCCAATGTCATACAATGGAAAGGAGACAAGATGAAAAGAAAACTGGAACAACTAAATTTACTGGACGATTTTTTGTTCGGAAGCGTATTGTCTTATCCGGAAATCGGGGAAGCGTTCTGCAGAAGGATTTTGAAAATCCTGCTCAATGTGGATATGGACAGACTGCATGTAGTCCCTCAAAAGGTCTATTATGGCTCGGATACGGATCAGCACGGCACAAGGCTGGATGTGTATATTGAAGAGACCGGAGGGGCAGGGACCGTTTACGATGTAGAACCGGACAAAAATGACAGCGTTGAGCTGAAACGCGCATTACCCAGGCGGGTCAGGTTTTATCATTCCAAGATCGACGGAGGGAGTCTGAAAGCGGGGAACGATTACTCAAAGCTAAAGCAGGTGATTGTTTTGATGATTATGCCCTACGATCCGTTTGATAAAAACCGGATTTTATACACGATCCGCAGAAAATGTGAAGAGGAGCCGGATATGGATTACGATGACGGGGCGGCAACCTATTTCTTTTATACAAAGGGAAAGAAGGGGGAACTGTCAGAAGAGGCGCGGAAGCTTCTCCGATATATGGAGGATTCCCGCGGAGACAATGCGGATAGCGCGCTGCTTGAGGATATCCACAAAATGGTAGAGACGGTCCGGCACGACAAGGAGGTGTCTTTAGAGTATATGAAGGTATATGAAAGAGAGCGGATGATTGAGAGCCGTGGAGAAGCAAGGGGAGAAGCAAAAGGTAAGATCAAAGGTGAGATACTGGGAGAAATGAAATTTATTCGAAATATGTCAAAGTCTATGAAGCCGGATAAGATTTCAGAATCCTCCGGGCTGGATCAGGAGTATATTGAAAAAATCCTTGCCTACATATGGAAATATCCTGAGGAAACGGATGAGGCGGTTGCGGACAGGATACTTGCTGCCGGGAAAAAAGAGGAATGACAGAAGCATAATTGGTCAGACAAGGGAGAACAGCATGTGTCTGATCCTGGTCAATCATCATACAGATGGATCGGGATCAGGCACATGCTGTTTATGCATACGCATGCAGATTGTCCTCCAATAGAAAAGAAAAATAAAATTTGGTTCGATTTTGTTATGGAGTTACTGTGAATAGTAACGTTATGGAATTTCGTTTTGAAAAAAAGTCTTGACATTTTTTTGAGTGAAGTGATAAAATACATTTTGTGAAAAAAGTTTTATATACGAACAATTTGCTGTGCAAACAATTGCTAAATCAAACAATCAGCGGCGTGAACAATTGAAATCGTATCCAATCAGTGCGGCAAAACCGCAAGTACATGATTTTGTAAAGGAACAGATCAAAAAGACAGCAGCCATATCCCAACGAAGAAGGATTACGCTGCAAACCAGGAGGTGAGTAGAATGTGTAAATCATGCAGTATCAACGACCAGGTTGGATTTGAGATTCAACGGACGGGGCATATGATGTCCCGGAGGCTGGAGGCTCGGGTGAAGGCGGAGGGTGTCGATGAGGTAACGCTGACCCATGGATGGATCATCCGTTTCCTCTATGAGAACCGGGCGAAGGAGATTTTTCAGAAGGATATTGAGAAGTATTTTCTGGTGGGCAGATCTACAGTGACAAACAGTATACAGCTCATGGAGAAGAAAGGGCTGGTGCGCCGGGAATTTGTAGAGTGCGACGCAAGGCTGAAAAAAGTGCTTCTGACGGAAAAGGGAATCCGCACCCATGAGACCATCGAGGCAATGATCGCGGAGATGAACTGCGGACTGCTGGACGGAATTGACGAAAAAGACGTAGGGACGTTTCTTAAAGTCATCCGCAGGATCAAGGAAAATATAGAACAGCAAAAGTAATAACATGAGCAATAATAAGAGCAATAACAAGAGCAGCAAGAAGGAGGAGCCTAATGATCAGGACTTTATTAAGCGAAGTAAAAGAGTATAAGAGAGCGTCCATCGTGACACCTTTGTTCATGCTCCTGGAGGTTTTGATGGAAACGCTGATTCCGTTTCTGATGGCATCCATCATTGATGACGGCGTTAACGCGGGAGATATCGGGCACATTTACAGGGTGGGCGGCCTCATGGTGGCTGCTGCCGCGGTGGGCCTGTTTGCCGGAATGGCAGGCGGGCGGTACGGGGCAAAGGCTTCCGCCGGATTTGCAAAAAATCTGCGGGAATCCATGTTCAACCACATCCAGACATTTTCATTTGCAAATATTGACAAATTCAGTACAGCCGGGCTGGTGACCCGTCTGACCACAGATGTGACCAATCTGCAGAACGCGTACCAGATGATCCTGCGGATGTTCACCAGAGCGCCGGCCAGCATGATCTGCGCAATGGTTATGGCATTCAATATCAACGCAAGGCTTTCCAGCATTTATCTGGCGGCAGTTATTATCCTGGGTGTAATCCTGTTTTTCATCATCCGCCATGCCACCGGATTTTTTCAGCAGGCATTTCCAAAGTACGATGAGTTAAATGCCTCTGTCCAGGAAAATGTATCCGCGGTCCGGGTGGTGAAGGCATATGTGAGGGAAGAGCAGGAAACAAGTAAATTTCAGCGGGCAAGCCAGAACATTTACAATATTTTCGTAAAAGCGGAATGCAACGTGATCGTAAATGCGCCGCTGATGATGTTTACGGTGTATACCTGCATCATCCTGATCAGTTGGCTGGGGGCGAAAATGATCGTCAGCTCGGCACTGACTACAGGCGAATTGATGAGCCTGCTGGCTTACTGTATGAATATTTTAATGAGCCTGATGATGCTGTCCATGGTATTTGTCATGATTTCCATGAGTATGGCCAGTATCCGGCGTATTTCCGAGGTGCTTCATGAGACCAGCGACCTGGACAATCCGGCAGAGCCGGTCTATGAGGTGAAGGACGGGAGCATCACCTTCCGCCATGTGGATTTCGCCTATAAAAAAGACAGCGCCGAGCCGGTTCTCAAGGACATCAATCTGGAGATCCGCTCCGGTGAGACCATCGGGATTATCGGGGGCACCGGCAGCGCCAAGACAAGCCTGGTCAACCTGGTGAGCCGCCTGTACGATGTGACGGACGGGGAAGTGCTGGTCGGCGGAAGAAATGTTAAAGAGTATGATATGGAGTCGCTGCGGAACCAGGTGTCGGTGGTGCTGCAGAACAACGTGCTCTTTTCAGGAAGTATTTTGGAAAATCTCCGGTGGGGCGATCCAGACGCGTCGGACGAGGAATGCGAGGCGGCCTGCCGGCTGGCCTGCGCGGATGAATTTATCCAGAGATTTCCGGACGGGTATTATACCCATATTGAACAAGGCGGAAGCAACGTGTCCGGAGGGCAGAAGCAAAGGCTCTGCATCGCCCGCGCCCTGCTGAAAAAACCGAAGATCTTGATTTTGGACGACAGCACCAGCGCTGTGGATACGGCCACGGACGGCAAGATCCGCCGGGCTTTCCGGGAAGAGATCCCGGATACCACGAAGCTTATTATCGCGCAGAGGATTTCCAGCGTGCAGGATGCGGACAGGATCATCGTTATGGAGGAAGGCCGGATTGACGGCTTCGGAACCCACGAAGAGCTCCTGGCGCAAAATGAAATTTACCGGGAAGTCTTCGAATCCCAGACCCAGGGCGGCGGGGACTTTGATGAACCATCCGGAGAGGCTTCGGAGGAAAAGGCCCGTGAAAGATCCGGGGAAGCTTTGGACGAAAAGGGACGTATTGAAAGAAAGAGAGGTGAAGCCTGATGCCAGGACCGATGAACAGAGGCCCCAGAGGTATGAAGCCCCAGGTAAAGAACCCGGGAAAACTTCTGGCACGGCTGATGAACTATGTTTTCCGGGACTATAAGATTCATTGTATTTTCGTATTTATCTTTATTTTCCTGGGCGTGATCGCCAATGTACAGGGAACCATGTTTACAAAAAATCTAATCGACGATTATATCACTCCGTTTCTGCTGACGGATTCGCCGGATTTTTCACCCCTTGCCCATGCCATCGGCAGGGTGGCTGTATTTTATGGGGTGGGGATTGTTTCCACCTATGCGTACAACCGGATCATGGTCACGGTGACCCAGGGTACCCTCCGGGATATGCGGAATGAACTGTTTGCCCATATGCAGAAGCTTCCGGTGAAATATTTTGACACCCATGCGCACGGCGATATCATGTCGGTTTATACCAATGATATCGACACGCTGCGGCAGATGATCAGCCAGAGCATTCCGCAGATCATCAACAGTGCGTTTACCGTGGTGAGCGTCTTTGTCAGCATGGTGATCCTGAATATCCCATTGACCATCGTCACCTTGATCATGGTAGGATTGATGCTGTTCTGTTCTCAGAAGTCGGCCGCAAACAGCGGAAAATATTTTCTGGAACAGCAGAGGAACTTAGGGGCGGTGAACGGATTTATTGAGGAAATGATGAACGGCCAGAAGGTGGTCAAGGTCTTCTGCCATGAGGAGGAGAGCAAGAAGGAGTTTAAGAAGCTCAATGACCGGCTTTTCGTAAGTGCGGACCGGGCCAATACATTTGCCAATTTCCTCGGCCCCATCAATGCCCAGCTTGGAAATATCAGCTACGTGATCTGCGCCATCGTCGGCGGCATCCTGGCCCTCAACAGGGTGGGCGGCTTCACGTTGGGCGGGCTGGCCAGTTTTCTGACCTTCAACAAGAGCTTCAGTATGCCCATCAACCAGGTCAGCCAGCAGTTGAATGCCATCGTCATGGCTATGGCAGGGGCGGAGAGGATCTTCCAGCTCATGGATGAACCGGAGGAGGCCGACGCAGGCTATGTGACCCTGGTCAATGTGACCGAGGAAAATGGGGAGCTGAAAGAGAGCAGGGAGCGCACCGGAAGATGGGCCTGGAAGCATGTCCACCAGGCGGACCAGTCCGTGGATTATGTGGAGCTTACGGGAAATGTTGTCTTTGACGGTGTGGATTTTGGATATAACGATGAGAAGATCGTGCTCCACGATGTAAAATTATTTGCAGAGCCGGGACAGAAGATCGCCTTTGTCGGTTCCACCGGGGCAGGTAAGACCACCATCACCAACCTGATCAACCGATTTTATGACATTCAGGACGGGAAGATCCGGTACGACGGCATCAATGTCAACAAGATTAAAAAAGCTGATCTGCGCCGTTCTCTGGGGATCGTGCTGCAGGACACCCATCTGTTTACCGGGACGGTGAAGGAAAATATCCGTTTCGGCAAGCTGGACGCTACCGAGGAAGAGATTGTGGCGGCGGCAAAGCTGGCCAATGCGGACGGATTTATCCGAAGGCTGCCCAATGGGTATGATACCATGCTCACCGGGGACGGGGCGAACTTAAGCCAGGGACAGCGGCAGCTTCTTGCCATTGCCAGGGCGGCAGTGGCAGACCCGCCGGTACTGATCCTGGATGAGGCCACAAGTTCCATCGACACCAGGACGGAGCGGATCATCCAGGAAGGCATGGACCGCCTGATGAGCGGACGGACCACATTTGTGATCGCCCATCGGCTGTCAACGGTACGCAATTCGGACTGCATCATGGTATTGGAGCAGGGCAGGATCATCGAACGGGGAACACACGACCAGCTCATCGAGGAGCAGGGAAAATACTATCAGCTATACACAGGAAATGCTATCAGTGCATAAGAAAAATCGGGGCGAAACGGGAATTGCCCGCTTTCAGAAAATCTGCTGCCGGCAGTTTTTCCGCATACGATGGCAAAAAATTCCACCTGTACGGTTGGATGCTCTTTGAGCATCCAACCGTACAGGTGGAAAAAATTACTTTATAGATCGGCTGTAATGAGGAGGAGCACGGATGGAATACATTCCTGCCAAAACAATCGTAACAAAGACGAAAGCCCCGTCCCAGTGGTTTGGGATTGACTATAATATGAACATTTACAAAGGCTGCTGTCACGGCTGCATCTACTGCGACAGCCGATCCGACTGTTATCAGATCGACGATTTTGACCGTGTGCGGGCCAAGGAAAACGCGCTGCAGATCATTCGGGACGACCTCCGACGTAAGACGAAAAGCGGTGTAGTCGGCACAGGCGCCATGAGCGACCCTTATAATCCCTTCGAAAAAAAGCTGGAACTGACACGCCATGCCCTGGAGCTATGCGACGCTTTCGAATTTGGCGCGGCGGTCGCAACGAAAAGCGGGCTGATGGAGCGGGATATCGACATATTGCAGAGCATAGCGGAGCACTCCCCGGTACTCTTAAAAGTGACGGTGACAACGGCGGACGATGATCTGGCCGGGAAGATTGAACCTCATGTTTCCCGGCCGGATGCAAGGTTTCGAATGATTGAGAAGCTGAGTAAAAACGGGCTTTATACAGGTATCCTGCTGATGCCGGTGCTGCCCTTTTTGGAGGACAGTACGAAGAACATCGGGGAGATCATCCGCCGTGCAGAAGCCTCAGGAGCCAGGTTTATCTATCCGGCCTTCGGCATGACTCTTCGGGGAAACCAGCGGGACTGGTATTTTGCGAAACTGGAGGAATTGTTTCCGGGGAAAGGTCTGGCAGACAAGTACTCGAAACGGTACGGCAATTATTATGAATGCCGGAGCCCCCAGGCAAAACGGTTGTGGGAGTATTTTGCGGGGGAGTGTGAGAAGCGGGGGATTGCGTACCGGATGGAGGATATTATCAGTCAGTATAAGAGGGCTTACAGGGTGGAGCAGTTGAGACTGATTTTTTAGAATTTACTGTGAATAGTAGTTACTGGTTACGCCCCGACCAATCGCTACGCTGATTGGTCGGGAGGATGCACATAAAAGGCGGTATTCAGGCTTAAAATACGGCCAATTCCGTGATGGAGCGTCTTTGGGTATACATGCAGAGAGGTGAATTATGTTGCCGCAGGAATGTGATACTAAATGATTTTATATATATATGAATGAATCGTGGAAATGTTTTTCTTGATATTGTTGTCTAATTGCTATATGATATAAATAAGCTTAGATGTAATAGGAACTGCAGCGAGAACTATAAAAAATTGATTCCATACACACAGACGATCTGACGTATAGAAAGTTTTGGTAAAGGAAGTAGGACAAGGATGAATATGACGGAAGTTGCCAGATTTATCTTGGGTTTGAGGGCTGCCGGATGGTCAGAAAAAGAAATTAATGATTTTATGCTTTATATCGAATCAGGTGAAGAACAATACAAACCAAAACCAAGAGAAAAGAAAGCGGATTAAAAGACTGGGAAGAGCGTACTTAAAAACGTTCTTCCCTCTTTTTCGCCCATCCTGCCGGCCGAATATCGAGAAGCACAGTACAAGCTGCCGCATGAATCATAACAATAACTAAATATTTCCTAAATGTTTTCTTAACCGCCACATCGCTGTTTACACCACATTTCCAACATGCTACAATACCTTTATCAATTTCCGGTCTATGATTGGAATTTTGCAGTATGGAGGATGAATGTATATGAACCGAATTTTATGGAAGCATGCGACAATGAAAAAATGGCTGCAGTATTTCCTTGTATTTTTATTGGCATTTACTTTGTCAGGCTGCGGCGCTTCGCCGGAATCTGCCGAAAAAACCGGCAATACTGCGTCGTCAGGTAAAACTTTAGATGCAGCCCGGTCCGAAGATGAAGAAAATCCGAAGATAGATGAATCTTCCCAGGAATCCGATG
Source organism: Lachnospiraceae bacterium (assembly GCA_910573785.1). Lineage (GTDB taxonomy): Bacteria > Bacillota > Clostridia > Lachnospirales > Lachnospiraceae > Schaedlerella. The sequence goes on from CAJSZT010000004.1 coordinate 114,667, forward strand.
ATATTCCGCATCAGACTACATCAGACGAAGACTCCGAACTGCAGGAGGACGGCGTTTACACATCCAGGGATGAGGTGGCGCAATACATCTTTACGTACGGCCATCTCCCGTCCAACTTTATCACCAAAAAAGAGGCCAAAGCCCTGGGGTGGGAAGGCGGGGGTCTGGAACCCTATGCGCCGGGCAAATGCATCGGCGGAAGCCGTTTCGGCAATTACGAAGGACTGCTGCCGGAGAAGGAAGGACGTGTTTATACGGAGTGCGACATCGACACGCTGGGGGCTGACAGGCGCGGCGCCAAGCGGATCGTTTTTTCCAACGACGGACTGATTTATTATACGGAAGACCACTATGAATCTTTTGAACTTTTGTATGGAGAGGAATAAATATGCGTATATGTATATTAGACGGGGAAACCATCCTGGATAAAGACATGCTGCACGACACACTGGCCGCGGCTCTGGATTTTCCCGACTGGTACGGCAGGAACCTGGACGCTCTGTATGACTGCCTGACCGATCTGGCGGAGGAGACGGAGATCCGGTTTCGGAACGAACAGGCATTGGCGGAGCATCTGGGAAATTATGCCGGGGCCCTGAAAAAAGTCATCTGCACCGCCGTGGAAGAGAATCAGAATATACAATGTATTCTGAATCATGCATGAATTGATATAAACATAACAAAGCACTGAAACCCGAAGGAGGATCTATGGACTTAAACAAAGAAAACATGCGGAAAATAAGGGAACTGATCGTCTTTACGATTGTCATTCTGATCGGGCTGTGGAAATACACCCTGATCGCGGATTTCCTGGGATTCATCTTAAATATCATCTTTCCGTTTTTGCTGGGCGGCGCGATCGCCTTTATCCTGAACGTGCCCATGAGCTTTCTGGAAAGCAAAATATTCGGAAATGACGGCAAAGATGGCAGGCCCAGTCTCAAATATGCCAGGCCCTGCAGCCTGACGCTGACAATCCTGTGTGTGATCGGCGTGATTGTCCTGGTGATGTTTGTGGTGATCCCAGAGCTCGGTTCCACCTTTATGGGCCTGGGCAAGACGATCCAGGATTTTACCCCGGCGGCCATGGCGTGGGTTGAGGAAATATTCCACAACAACCAGGGGATCATGGCGCTGCTGGAGGATTTGAACATGGATTGGGACAAGATACTGGACGGGGTTGCGGCCTTCTTTAAAAACGGCGCGGGAAGCGTGCTGGATACGACTATGTCTGCGGCAAAAAGCATCATCAGCAGTGTGACTACATTTTTCATCGCATTCGTATTTTCATGCTACATCCTGCTGCAGAAGGAAAAGCTGCGCGTCCAGGTGCAGAAAATCTTTTATGCGTATCTTCCAGGGAAGATCGTGGAGAAGATACTGGATATCTGCTCCCTGACCTACCGGACCTTTTCCAGCTTCCTGGCCGGACAGTGCGTGGAGGCGCTGATCCTTGGGATGATGTTCCTGGTGGCAATGTGGATACTGCGGCTGCCCTACGCCCTGCTGGTGGGAGTTCTGATTGCGTTTACGGCGCTGATCCCGATCTTCGGGGCATTTATCGGATGCGTCGTGGGGGCATTTCTGATCCTGATGGTGGATCCGGTGAAAGCATTAACCTTTGTGGCCATGTTCCTGGTGTTGCAGCAGGTGGAAGGCAACCTGATCTACCCCAAGGTGGTAGGCAATTCCGTGGGGCTTCCCTCTATATGGGTGCTGGCCGCGGTCAGCATCGGCGGCAGCCTGATGGGCGTTGTGGGAATGCTCGTATTCATCCCGCTGGTGTCTGTGGTGTATATCCTGTTCCGTGGGGACGTGTATAAAAGACTGGAGAAAAAAGGGATTGCTCTGGAAAATATGTCAGGCGAAGATCAATAAAAACCGCTTATTACAAAAGAATTGTCGGGAAACGAGACGCTCCCTTTCAGGCAAGTGAAATAAAAAGACCTGTGGCCTGGAAGGGAGCATTTCAGAAAGAACGCTTTTCGGCAGCGGCCTTCCTGAAAAAGGCCGTTTTCATGGAAGACTGGGCGCAGGCAGCGCATGGGCCCGTATGATCGCCCGGATAGCATTGTAGAGATCCGGCTTCAATTCCTCGAAACTGACCGGTTCATTTTCCAATATGGTGCTGTAGCAGGCGGAACTTGCCAGCTCCGCGATCAGAAAGAGCATGGTCTCCGGGGCACGCAGCCGGAGGGCGGGATCCGCCTGGATCAATTGCTGGAAATAGTCCATGCTGCTCAGCTCTGCATTCAGCTCCGCATCGTCTTCGCTTTTTGTCACAGCCTGCTTAAAGACGCCCCAGCTCAGATTTTTCGAGACGAACCGGAGGATGGGCTTATTCTTTTCCAGCTTGCCGATCACATAATCCACGATAAAGATCATCTTGTCCTCAAAGGACGGGATGTCGGCTTTCTGAAGCTCCTCGTGGGCCGCCAGGAACAGTTTCCTGGCGGTTTCCGCGATGAGCCTGTCCCGGATCTCATACTTATCCTTAAAGTAAAGATAGAACGTGCCCTTTGCCACGCCGGCCTTCTGGACGATATCGTGGATGGACGTTTTCACAATTCCCTGTGATAAAAATAAATCATACGCACTGGAAAAAAGCGCGTCCAGCTTTAGTTGTTTGTTTTCTTCGACTTTTCCCATAGTGTGTTCCTCCTGATCACAGACAATGTGCGCTGCAGCGGCTGCGGGCATCCGGCCCCCTGCCGTCTGGTCTGTATAGAATCCATTTTGATGATGCACATCATTATAAACAAAAAATGACCAAAAGTCAATAATTTTATCGCTAAAATTCGACTTCCGGTCATTTACTGGTTACAGTTCACGGCCGGTTAGGCCGAGAACTGTAACATTTGATGTTTGGATTTCTGTCAGGAAAGGAGGATCTCCCTGCCGTTTACATACTTTCCGGCCAGCCGTCCGCCTTCCTCTGCCAGATAAATATACCGTTCCAGACGTTCCTTTGTATTCAGTTCTTTTGCCGTGCGGATGCCTGAATCGTCAAGCACCAGCGCGTCCAGTTCATAGCCGTCTTCAAAGCTTCCCACTTTCCCGAAGAACGATCCGCCCCCTCTGGTGGCCAGGTAGAAGGCTTCCTCCATGGTCAGGGGCTTTTTCTCCTGGTCGATGAGCCGCCAGTAAAGTTTGGAAACACCTACCGCGTCGGCTATGCAGCGGAACATGGACATATTTGTCCCGCCGGCGATATCGGTTCCAAGTCCGACAGGGATTCCCGCATCCAGATATCTGCGGATGGGGGCGATCCCGGAAGAAAGGTTGGTGTTGGACTGGGGGCAATGGGCCACGTACACGCCGTTGTTCTTCATCAGTTCCACTTCCAGATCCGAAGAATGTACACAATGTGCCATGACCGTTTTCGCCTCTTTGCCGAACAGGCCGTAATGCTCATAGACATTTCCATAGCAGGCAGACCAGGGGAACAACTCCTGCACCCATTGGATCTCCGACAGATTTTCCGACAGATGGGACTGCACCGGAAGGCCGTATTCCTTCTGCAGCTTACCCAGCCCTTCCAACAGGGGTCCGCTGCATGTAGGCGCAAACCGGGGGGTAAGGATGGGACGGGCATTGGGATATTTTCCGGAGGTCTCACGAAGCCATGCGGCGGTGCTTTCCAGGGATTCCCGGGCATCCGTTTCCCGCAGGTCGTCGGTACAGTTCTGATCCATATTGACCTTGCCCACATAAGTGGACAGGCCGGAAGCATCCAGCTCCTTCATCAAAAATTCCGTGGCCGGAAGATGGATGGTGCCGAAAATCACAGCTCTTGTGGACCCGCTTTTTTTCAGATCTTCGACAAAAATCCGATAAGCTTTTTCGGCATATTCCAGATCCGAGTACCGGCTCTCCTCCGGAAAGGTATGGGTATTCAGCCATTCCAGCAGTTCCAGATCCATCCCGATGCCCCGGAAAGGGTATTGGGGGGCGTGGATATGCAGATCGGTCATGCCGGGAATGATGAGCCGGTCTCCATAGTCCTTCACCGGCAGATTCCGATATTCGTCCGGGATCACCGGATAAACGCCCCGGGAAATTCCTTCGCGGCAGACCAGATAGCCCTGCTCAGTCACCGACAGGCGGTTCTTCATCTCTGAATAACAGATATTACCTTTTAAAATAAATGAATGTTCGCGCATATGCATCTCCTCCTTCTGCTTTTGCTGCAGGCTGCCATTTTGAATTGCCTGGGGCAACGGGCGGCCTGCGACTGCCAATATCGCATATAAACCGATAAAAAAAGAATTAACTACAACAAACGAATGTCTATGTAGTCAACTCTTACGGCAGTCGGTAGAAACTCTGGGCCAATCCCCAGGATATACATATCAGCGATCACTGTATTTAATTCTATCTCCGCAGATGTACCGAACACCTGCATTCCATTTTATTATATACTTTTTGAAAAGGATTATCCATACATGTTTTTCACGAAAAATTCAGATTGTTTTTGTGTATATGTTATAAAATATGTGTTTGGATATTTCTGGTCTGCAAGTTCCCCTGACAGATTTTTTAAAAGCGGTACAAAAATAAAAATGACTAAAAGTCAACAATTTTTAAAAATGATATTGACTTTTGGTCATTTCTGTTATATAGTACTTTTGTGATAGAAAATGACCAAGGGTCATTCTGAAAAAAGGAGGCATTTAACATGGTGAAAGCAGGTAAAAAGATTGTGAAGTACAGGATCGTGATTCTGATACTGGGCATTCTGCTGTTGATCCCTTCTGCGTTGGGATACTTTAAAACCAGGGTCAACTACGATATCCTGTATTATCTGCCGGGCAACATCGACACAATGATCGGACAGGACATTTTGATGGACGACTTTGGAAAAGGCGCCTTTGCGATGGAGGTCGTGGAGGGCATGACTACGAAGGAAAGCGCGGACCTGAAAGTACGGATTGAAGAGGTGGAAGGCGTAGCGGATGTGATCTGGTACGATTCCCTGATGGATACGTCGGTTCCCATGTCCGTTCTGCCGAATAAGTTTCGGGAAATATTTAATACGGACAACGCCACTCTGATGGCAATCTTTTTTGAAGATTCTACATCGGCCGACAGCACCATGGATGCCATTCATGAGATCCGCAGTGTAACGAACAAGCAGTGCTATCTCAGCAGCATGTCTGCTGTGGTGACGGATATCAAGGATCTGTCGGAGAAGGAGACACCGATCTATGTATTGATCGCCGTGATCCTGACCTGCATCGTGCTTTCGGTATTTATGGACTGCTGGGTGCTTCCCATCTTCTTCATGCTGAGTATCGGAATGGCCATTGTTTACAATATGGGCACCAATTATTTTTTAGGGGAGATTTCTTATATTACAAAAGCGCTCAGCGCTGTGCTGCAGCTGGGGGTAACCATGGACTATTCCATTTTCCTCTGGCACAGCTATCAGGAGAACCAGCAGCACTATGACGGAGACAAGGAAAGGGCTATGGCGCACGCAATTGCAAATACATTTTCTTCGGTGGTCGGAAGCTCCGTTACCACAGTGGCAGGATTTATCGCATTGTGCTTCATGAGCTTTACGCTGGGCCGGGATCTGGGAATCGTCATGGCAAAGGGCGTGATCTGCGGGGTGATTAGCTGCGTAACCATTCTGCCCTCCCTGCTTCTGGTGTTTGACAAAGTGATTCAAAAGACCACCCATAAGTCTATGATCCCGAAGATGGATAAAACGGCGGCGCTGATCACCAGGCATTATAAAGCGTTTGTGCTGGCGTTCCTGATCCTGCTGGCGCCTGCGCTTTTGGGTTACAGGAGAGCAGAAGTCTACTACAACCTGGATGCCACCCTTCCAAAATACCTGCAGAGTATTCAGGCCAATGAAAAGCTGGCGGATGAATTTGACATGAATGCCACGCACATGGTTCTGGCAGACGCAAAGCTTCCCTCGAAAGACGCCAAAGCCATGCTGAATGAAATGTCGGATGTGGCGGGCGTCAAGTTTGCTCTGGGCTTGGACAGCATTCTGGGATCCGCGGTTCCAAGGGATTTCATCCCGGCGGAGGTGACGGAGAAACTCAAACAGGGCGACTGGCAGTTGATTCTGGTCCAGTCAGAATATAAGGTGGCCACCGATGAGGTCAATGAGCAGTGTGAAATCCTGAATTCCATCATCAAAAAATATGACAGCTCCGGGATGCTGATCGGGGAAGCGCCCTGCACCAAGGATCTGATCACCATCACGGATAAAGACTTTAAGGTAGTAAGCGCGGTATCCATAGTTGCGATTTTCCTGATCATCACTGTGGTATTCCAGTCCGTTTCCCTACCGGTGATCCTGGTGGCCGTGATTGAATTTGCCATCTTCATCAACCTGGGAATCCCCTATTATACGGGGACGAAGATGCCGTTTATCGCATCCATCGTTATCGGGACGATCCAGCTTGGAGCTACCGTGGACTACGCGATCCTGATGACGACCCGGTACAAGAAGGAACGGGGAAACGGCAGGGAAAGACAGGAAGCGATCCGGATTGCGCTGTCATCCTCAATCAATTCCGTCATTGTATCGGCGCTGGGATTTTTCGCCGCAACCTTCGGGGTGGGACTGTATTCGGATATCGATATGATCTCTGCGTTGTGTACCCTGATGGCACGGGGAGCGATCGTGAGTATGTTCGTAGTCATCTTCGTCCTGCCATCCATGCTGATGGTATTTGACAAGGTGATCTGCGTGACGACGAGGGAAATGCATCAGAAAAAGGAGAAGCTGAAAACAGCGGCTACTTCATAAGTGGAAGTCAGAGCATGGAATAAAAAATGGATACGTAAACAAAAAATGAATTTATAAACAAAAATTGGATTTATAATAGAAAAATTGAATTTATAAATGAAAATCGGATTCATAAACGAAAATCGGATTTATAGATGAAAATCAGAGTTATAAATGGATTGAACAGGAGGTTGTGCTTTATGAAAAACAGAGAAGTAAGGGTATTTATAGCAAGTATGATGTTGGTAAGCCTGGTAGCGGGAAGCCTGGATGGGGCTTGGCTTCACGCACCGGAAAAAGGGAATGCGACAGTTACAGAAGTAGAATTTGCGGGGGCGGAAAATAAAGAAACGGCAAAAAGCGGCTCGGAGAAGAAATCATCGGAGAAAAAGCCGGCGGAAAAGAAGTCTTCGAAAGAGAAGTCATCCGAGACAGATGCGTCCGCCTCCAAAACTTCCGCAAAGCCGACAAAGGAAGAAACTGTATATGCAAAAATTGATGGGAGCGGCTCCGTAAAATCCGTAACCGTGTCCGACCAGCTCAGAAACATTTCCGACCAGTCAAAGCTGGAAGATATCTCGGACCTCCAGGATATTGTAAATGTCAAGGGCGACGAGGCTTTTTCCGCAATGGGCAAACGAGTCGTCTGGGATACGTCGGACGCGGATATCTGCTACCAGGGCACCACGTCAAAGGAACTGCCGGTAGGGGTTCGGATTTCCTATAAACTGGACGGAAAGGAGATTTCCGCCGCAGACCTGAAAGGGAAGAGCGGGCATGTGGTGATCCGCTACACATATGAAAATAAAAGCGGAGGCAGCGGCAAGGCTTCGACCCCGTTTATGATGGCAACGGGACTGATCCTGGATGGGGAGAACTTTAAAAATGTGACCGTGGAGAACGGCAGGCTGATCTCTGACGGGGAACGGAACATGGTGATCGGTTACGGTTTCCCGTCTATGAAACACCTTCTTGGAATTGAGGAGAAGGATCTGGATATTCCGGATTATTTTGAGATGGAAGCGGATGTGACAGAGTATGAACCGGTGGAGGGGATGACCATCGCGACCAACAGCATTTTCAATGACCTGGATACAAACGGGTTTGACAGCCTGGATGAATTGAATGATTCCATGGGCGAACTGCAGGACGCTTCCAGCCAGCTTGTCAGCGGAAGCGGGGAACTGAAAAACGGGATCGACACGCTGCTGGCATCCTCGGGCACGCTGACAGACGGAATCAACCAGCTTGTAAACGGAGGCGGGGAGCTGCAGTCCGGAACCAGCGAACTGGCGGATGGAAGCAGCGAACTGCTGGACGGAAGCCATAAGCTGGCAGACGGAAGCCAGGAGCTTGCGGATGGAAACGCAAAGCTGGCAGATGGCACCGGGCAGCTTTATGACGGAACGAAGACGCTGGCTTCCGGGGCCGGGGAGCTGAATCTGGGGTTGAAGACGGCGGCGGAAAAGACGCAGGGGGTACTGCTTCCTGGGGTGAATGCGTTGGATGACGGGATCGGAAGCCTGCAGAGTCAGCTTGGGGAGGCACTGCCGGCTCTTAGCGGAGCGATTGCGCAGCTAAGTACAGGAGTGAATAGTCAGGGCGGCCTTCGGGACGGGGCTGCAAGTCTGAAGGCAGGCACAGACTCATTAAAAGCAGGGGCGGATCAATTAGCGACTGGTATTGGACAATTGCAGGAAAAGCTGGGAGCGATCAGCCAGTTGGAACAGGGACTGACGCAATTAAACGAGGCGGCAGACAGCCTTGCGTCAGGAATTACGACCAGTGCAGATACGGCGTCCGCGCAGACAGCAGAGAATATAGCAGCAAACGCAAGCGCGTTGGAAGCACAGTTGGCAGCGATTGAAAGCAGTGCGAATACACCTGTAGTTATTTCTGAATCGGGCGGTGGAAATGCAGCTGCAGAATCTGATCTGAATGCGATCGCCTCTGTGCTCAGCGGAATCGTTTCAGAAGATGAGTCTGTAAACGGCGCTGTGCAAAGTGCATTGAGCTATGTGGAGAGTGCGCGCGCAAACCTCTATGCGGGGGGAGGCCAAAGCGTGGTACAGAATGATACGTCCGCCGAAACGATTGCATATGCCGAAGCGGCAATGGCAACGGCGCAGGCAATTGCCAATGATGCAAATGCGATCATTGCGGAAAGCAATACCTCATCGTACACAAATACGGCCGCTGCAGATCAGATTACAATTCTCCAGGGAGTAACCGCGCAGATGCTTGGAGAAGTGCAGAAGATAGAGAGCCAGGCTTCCGAAATTGAGCTGCTTGTAGTGGGGGCAAAAGAGCTGCAGTCCGGAATGGGGAAATTACAAACAGGAGCAGACACCTTGAATGCCGGAATCAATCAGGTGGCTGGCGGGCTGGCGGAATTGGATCAGCAAGTAAACCAGAGCGGTATGGTCAGCAAGGTGACAGAGGGAGTGAATCAGCTGAAGAACGGAACAACTGCTCTCCGCAACGGAGTAGACGGCAAAGACGGCCTGGCCAGCGGCCTGGCTCAGTTATCCGCAGGCGCTCAGAAACTGGATGCCGGAAGCGCCGAACTTTCCGAAAAAATGGGCGAAGCCAACGAGGGTGCCAGATCCGCAGCCTCCGGTGCGGCGGAATTAGCTTCCGGAGCCTCCGAGTTGAACTCTGGAGCTTCCGAACTGGCCTCCGGAGCCTCCCGGCTCAACGATGGCGCCTTGACATTAAAAGATGGTCTGAACACCCTGCAGTCTGGCTCCGGTGCCCTGATTGACGGCGTGCAGCAGCTGGATGACGGAGCGGCCGAACTCAACGATGGTATGATCCGGTTCGACAGGGATGGAATCCAGAAGCTGGTAGACGCGTTCGGCGGGGATGTTGAAGACTTGCTGGATAAGATGAACGAGATGCTGGACGCTTCCAGAGCATATAAGAATTTCTCAGGAATCTCCGATGATATGGACGGGGAAGTGAAGTTCGTATTTGTGACAGAGGAATAAGGAGTATATTATAGAGACATGAAATGCGACCGGCACAGGAAATCGTGGCGGAGAGGAAAAGATGGCTGCGGCCGTCTTTTTTTCTTTCCGATAAAGCGGTACACAAAAAATAGGGGTGTTAAAAGCCGTTGATATAAGGTATACTACATATCATAAGGCTGCAGAGGGAGCGATGGATCATGAATGAATTTTATAAAAGAATCGAAGACTTAAAACAGGCGCTTGCCAGGCAAAAGCTGGTCATATTCGTCGGAGCCGGAGTATCCAGAAATTCCGGACTGCCGACCTGGGGGCAGATGGTGCAGACATTTGCGGAGCGGATCGGCTATCCATCCATAGAGCGGCTTGCGATGGAGGAATACATACGGATTCCGCAATACTATTACTGTATGGATGAAAGTGAAGGCCATAAGAACTATTACCAGCTCCTTCGAGATCTGATCGCTGTCGACGCGAAGTCCAATATCCTGGACGAATTGATCGTATCCCTGAATCCCAGGCATCTCGTGACCACCAACTATGACAAACTGCTGGATCAGATCGCGGACAATTATGAGGTGATCTGCGAGGACCGGGAGCTGCTCAAGGGTACAGCGAATCAATACCTGATTAAGATGCACGGAGACATTGACCAGGTAGAAAAGCTGGTCTTTAAAGAGGAAGACTACCTCTATTACTCCGAGACTCACCGCCTGATGGAAGTGTTTTTAAAATCCCTGCTCATCGACCATGTATTTCTGTTCGTGGGGTATTCGCTGAACGACTACAATCTAAAAACCTTTGTAAGCTGGATTGAGTATATTGCCCAGGAAATGCGGTTCAAGGACGGAATGCACAAGAATTATTTCGTATCCAGCAGTGTGCACGCGGAAAAAGATTATTTGCAGAAATATTATGAAGCCAAAGGGTTGGAAGTGATCAATCTATATAACCTACCGAAGGAGGTCAAGGATCAGACCTGGCGGGTGCCGCTGGAGGAGGATCTGGGGAGAAGGACTTATGTGGTGCTGGAATTACTGAAATAGCAGGCGCGTTACTGCGTAACATCAGGAAACGAATATCAGGAACAGAAAAAGCCGTCACTACCGAGGAATAGTGACGACTCTATCGATAGGCTATACTCTTGTTTCACTCTTCCCGGCAGTACGCTATTCTGCAGCTTTTCTTATAACATGCAATCCCATACTTATGGATTGTCTGCATACCATCCTGCCGGAGTATCTCGGCATATCCATCCTCCTCAATCTGCTTCATTGCTTTGGCACAGGACTGCTCATATTGTCCATGCTCAGCGTATTTAACTTCAATTACACAGCCGATTTTTGCCGAAGGGATTTCCAATCGAATATCCGTGTATCCTACCCCGGATTCCGCGTTTGACTTCAGGCTCCAGCTTCCTTCTGCCTGCAAAATCCCTAATATCATGCCATGATAAAAATTTTCTTTCATTTCCTTTCGCGTGAATGTATCTCGGATACTGATGGAAACAGCCATAAATTCATTAAATATATTCTGGAGTTCCACAGCATCTCCTGTTTTTAATGCCTCACAAAATTTTTCCCATCTGGTCGTATCGCTTGTGATTTCTGCCTGAAAACAGGAAAGAATCCGTTTTTCATAAATTCCTAATATTTCTCTGTTGGGAATCACCAGCCTGTGAATTCCATTTTCAGGTTTGCCGGCATCCGTCAGGTATCCTGCCGCGAAAAGGACACTCCATAGATAGGTTTCACGTATACTTTTATTTTTACTGCCAAGATCCGTATAGGTCAATTCCGGAATCAGTATCTTTTCCACTGCTTCGCCGGAAATCAGTGCTTCGATTTGGCTTTTCGTTGTTTCTGTCGCTGTCTCAAGAATGTCCTGTACAATCGCGTTGCTGCTGCTGTTCTCCCAATGCGCTTCCATGGGGGAATCTTTTGCCTCCAGAAACTTATCACATTGATTGATCACATCCCATGGACAATATACATCCGTCTGACCAAAGCGGTAACCGTCATACCATTCCTTTAGTATATCAAATTTTTCTTCCAGATTATAATATTCAAGCAACGCTTTTACTTCATCTTCTGTAAATCCAAAATACTCTGCAAAGCGGATATCTGAGATTGTCCGGACTTTAAAGTTATTAAGCCCTGTAAAAATACTTTCTTTTGCAATCCGGAGGCATCCGGTAATCACGGCAAAATATAAATTACTGTTTGTTTTAAGCACCTGGCTGAATAAAGAACGGATTAGACTGACCATATCCGGATAATAGCCGTTTTGATACGCTTTATCTAAAGGCACATCGTATTCATCGATCAAAACGATCACCGGAATCCCATAATGCTCAAAAAGTAATTCTGTTAAAAGCCGAAGACTGGTGTGAAGATAAGCTTCTTTTTCAAACTTACCTTTCATTAAGCGAATCATTTGTTCCTTTTCAAATGGCATCAATCTGCCGCTTTCTAAGAGAGACTTAAATCGTCTGGCTTCCCTGCTGATTTCAATCCCCAACATATCATACGCCGTCTGAAAAGTCTTTCCTTCCACATCCTTCAGACTGATGGAAATCACAGGATACTTCCCCATGTGCTGCTCACAGAACGCAGTCTCATGTGCGATCTCCAAATCATCAAAAAGGGAAGGATCCGTACCAATCTCGAAGAATGTTTTGAGCATATCCATATTAAGGCTCTTCCCGAACCGACGGGGCCTTGTAAATAAGTTTACGCTCCCCCTGGTATCTATCAGATTGCGAATAAAGCCTGTTTTATCAACATAGTAAAAATGATCTCTCTTGAAATCCCTAAAAAATTCAATTCCGATCGGAAGCTTTTTTGTTTTTTTCACTGTATTATGCCTCCCTTATAAAACGATCACTCTGCCTTAAAATTTTACCATATCTATTTACTCCTGACAACTCATACATCACCCGTAAATGTTTTTATTTAGATGTGCGGATAAGATTTTGCCGCAGGTCACACCTTGACCAGGCGTGCCCTGTAACAAGATTTTTCTTTTTTCGAAATAATTTTCCAAAAACCTATTGACAAATGAGATAAAATGTCTATAATTAATTATATCGAAAAAATAATAAATAAAGACAAAATAATCAGGAAAAAGCACAAAAAATTTGATATAATTTCAAAAATTGGTAGATTATGCCTACAAATATAATCGAAAAAATAATAAACTTACGAGGGAAAGGGAGAGGAAGGACATGACAGACACAAGTACAAAGATGAGAGAGCTTGGTATTTCAAAGGAGGCTATCGAAGAAGTATTGTTTGTGGCAAAGCGGATGGATGACAAAGGACTTGTAAATTCCTTTGCGGGCAATATTTCGACAAAGAGGGACGGCAAGATCTACATCACCCCCACCGGACAGAACAAGGGGATGCTGACCCCGGAGAAGATTGCGGTCATCAATGAAGCGGGAGAGCGGATCTGGGGCATGAAGGAGACTTCCGAGATCATCATGCATACCATGGCATACGATATCTGCGAGGAGAACGGATGGGATGTAGGCGGCGTGGTGCACAGCCATTCCAAAGTATTGACCGCGTTTTCCATGGCCTGCCGGGACATTGAGACCGGGGCGCTTCCGGAGATGATGGGCAATTTCCACAAGATTCCATGCGCTCCCTACGGCGCGCCGGGAACAAAATACATCCTCACCATGGCAGAGCCCTATCTGGCGGAAGGCTATCGGATCGTACTGCTGGGGAACCACGGAAGCCTGGCGGTGGGTAAGACGGTGGAGGATGCCATGAACATCGTGGAGGCAAGCGAGGCCATCGCGGAGCAGATCCTGATCACGAATTACATTCTGGGCGGAGAAAAAGCGCTTGATCAACTGGAGATCGCAAGATTCTATGAGATCTACAAGGAGAACCGGGCAAAGCGGGTAAAAAAAATAATACCGTTTTCGATTTAATGATTGATTCGTTACCCTGTGAACGCTTATAATTGTCTGATAAGGGAGTGCGTATTTACTGCAGGATCCATACGAAAATGCAGGAGGTACAAAAGGCAAGCCCAAAGGCAAGGGCAATTTTCATCCAGCAGGATGCAGACAAATTGCATGTGTTTCAGGAAAGGCGGACAGGACTTATGGAAAATGAATCAATTCTGGAAAGCAGAAAATACTACCAACGCAACAAGATGCTAAGTGTGATCCGGACAAACACGGACGTTTCCCGCAACGACATCCGGAAGATGACGGCCTACAGCATGACCACCGTGATGAATACCGTGGAGGACATGATCCGGGACGGCCTGATCTACGAGGAGGAATGTGAGGAGGCAAGGGTCGGAAGAAAACCGGTCTGGCTCCGTCTGAATCCGCATGGAGGATATTTCGTGGGAGTGGAGTGGAACCGCACATGGATGCATTGCGTCGTTCTCGATTTTACAGGACAGCCGGTCCACCGGCAGAGAAAGGCGCTCGATGACGCGCATCGGTGCACGGACGGGCTGCTCGGTCTGATCAAGGACATGGTCCGGGAGGCGATCCGGGTACCCGAGGGCGGGAAAGAGAAGATCATCGGGATCGGGCTTGGCGTACCCGGCTACAGCGACAAGACGAAGGGGATCGCGCTGTCCTACACCTACTTTGAGGGGTGGAAGAATATCCCGGTGAGACAGATCATAGAAGAGGAATTTCAGATTCCCTGTTATATGGGAAATAACGTAGATGTGATGATCTACGCCTATAAATGGCTGGTGTTCCATGGCTCCTGTGACGATATGCTGTTCATATCTGTCAGAACCGGCGCCAGGGTCATGCCGGTCATCAACAACCAGGCGGTGAGCAGCAGATACGGTTTTCCAGGAGAGCTGGGCCATATCCGGGTCGGCACCGGGAGCAGGATGTGTTCCTGCGGACGCTATGGCTGCCTGAATTCCGAGGTGTCGGATGTGGCCATTATGGGTAAGATCCGGGACGGTGTACTGGCCGGAAGATTTAAGGGGATCGCGGATATGATCCATGGAGATACGGAGAAAATTACGATGGCAGTATTTCGGGAAGCCGTACTGGCCGGAGATGAGGATTCGCTGGGGCTCTTGCAGCAGGCCAGCCAGTATCTGGGGAAAGCTCTGGGCATCCTGGTCAATATCTTCGCCCCCAGCAGGATCGTTATGTACGGAGAACTTGCTTCTATCGGAACTCCCTTCCTGGAACGTCTGAGAGCCTGTGTGGAACGGGATGCCATTCCGGAAAATACGGATATATTAAATATAGAAGTTTCCGAATTTGGTCCGGACCTGGGAGCCATGGGCGCCGCGGCGCTGGTGTTGCAGGAAGCATTCGAATTTCTGGAAGAGACCATCTAAGCAAAGAATACACTTACCAGACTATACCTTGTGAAACGGCCGGATGGCCATAACGGGGTGCCCTTGGGTATACCTTGTGAAACGGCCGAATGGCCATGGTGGGATGCCCTTGGTATGATACATGAAACAATGATTTACATGAAAGAATATATGCTATGAAGGAAAGATTGATGATTGCCGCCGATATCGGCGCAAGCGGCGGAAAGATGGCCGCCGCCGTGTTTGACGGCAGGCAGATGCACATAAATGAATATTGGGATTTCCCGAACCGCCCGGCGGATATCGGAACGGCGCTTTACTGGGATGCGTTTGGACTCTATCATTCCGTTCTGGACGGGCTCGCCCTCTTTCGGGGAAAATACGGACAGGCAGATACATTTGCCATAGACACATGGGGCGCCAGCTACGGACTGCTGGACGGCTTCGGACGGCTTCTGGAGCCAGTCTACCATTACCGGGATGAACGGACCTCGGGAACGATGGAGGACATGAAGCAGGTGATGGACGAGTGGGAGCTGTTTCAGCTCACCGGATGCCAGTGCAACAGGACGTATACGCTTCCGCAGCTCTATTCGTATGTGGTACAGAAGAGCCGGATCCTGGAATCAGCGGAGGACATGCTGTTCCTGCCGGATCTGTTGTCCTATTTCCTGGGAGGGGAGATCAGCTGCGAGATGACCATCGCCGGAACCTCCTGCCTTCTGGAGAACCGGCAGGAGGACTGGAGCCGCCAGGTGATGAAACGCTTCGCCCTTCCGGAAAAAATGCTGCCGCCCATCGTGGAGCCGGGCAACACGAAAGGAAGCTTCGGGGCCTGGGTGACCGAGAAGACCGGGATGCAGAAGACCCGGATCATTGCGGCAGTGAGCCATGACAGTGCCGCGGCAGTGGCGGCTATTCCGGATTTCGGAAAAGAAGATCTGTACATCAGCGTGGGAACCAGCATCAGTATGGGCATTGAGAGAGAGGACTGCCTGCTGACCAGGGAGGCCTATGAAAAGGGCTTCAAGAATACCGGAGGAATCGACCGGAGAAAGATCATTTATCGGGATTTCTCGGCAAGCTGGCATATCAATGAATTTTTGCGGACAAAGCGGGAAGAGGGAAAGGATTATACCCACCCGGATCTGATTTGGCTTGCCCAGAATACGCCGTCCCCTCGTGTTTACATTGATGTGGAGGACGCGCTGCTCGGCACCGCGGGAGGCGATACGTGCGCGAAGATCAATGACTATCTGCGGCGTACAGATCAGCCGCTGCTGGAAAAGGACGGCGAGTTTATCCGGTGTATCTATGAAAGCATTGCAATGAAGGCGCGGCATTATGCCTGTGCGTTCCGGGAGCTGGGAGAGCATTTTTCAAGGGTCTATGTGATCAACGGAGGTTCCAGAAACGGGCTTTTGATGCAGTTCATCAGCAACGCCCTGGATATGGAGATCCATGCGGGAATGACCTATGCCACGATCTCCGGCAATCTGCTGACACAGCTGTATGCCCAGGGCGAGGTGACGTCGGTGGAGCAGATGCGGCAGCTCTCAAAGGAGTCCTTTGAATTGAAGGTGTATGAGCCGGAGCAGGGGGCGCGGTGGAGAGAGGAATTTGCAAGGTATCAAATATTGGAGTCCAGTCAATCAATCAAAAAATAAAGGAGGAAAAACATGTTTAAGAAAATGGTAAGTGTAATTCTTGCAGGCGCTATGGTGATCAGTCTTGCGGCCTGCGGCGGAGGCAACGCGGGCGGAGAGAGCGGCAGCCAGAGCGGGGCAGACAGCGGCAGCGAGGCGGAAGGTGAAGAAAGCGGCAATGAGGGCGGCAGCAGTGAAGCGGGCGGATCCATTTCCCTGTGGACCTGGTCACCGGTGACACGTACTGCGGAAAAGATGATCGCGGCATTTGAAAAGGAAAATTCCGATATCAAGATTGACTATACGAACTACAACTATAATCCCGAATACTTAGAGGCGATCTCCGCGGCTTCATCTGCGGACAATCTTCCGGATATTATGGGACTGCAGCCGGGTTCTCTGACTCAGACTTATTCCGATTATCTGATCGATCTCGGAGAATATGCGAAAAAAGAGTGGGGCGATGACTGGACATCCGTATACGACAATGTAACCCAGAGTCAGCTCCAGTTAGGAAATGAGGAGGGGGACGACAGTTACTACATTCTCCCCATTGAGACGCAGGTAATCTATATCGAGTACAACAAGACCCTCTTTGACAGTCTCGGCCTGAAGGCTCCGACCACATACGCAGAGCTGGTAGACTGCTCAAAGAAACTCAGGGACGGCGGCTATGCTCCGTTATTCTTCGGCGGCGCTGACGGATGGCAGCATGTAAACCTGCTGATTATGTGTACCTCACAGATCGACAAAGATCTCTTCGACGCATGCCAGAACGGCGAGAAGGAATGGACCTGCGACGAGATGAAGAAAGCAATGACCAACTACAAGAAACTGTTTGACGACGGCGTGATCCAGGACGGCGCGCTTTCCTCCACAAGCTACAGCGACGGAACGACTTTGTTCCTCGCAGGCCAGGCGGGAATGATGGCTCTGGGTTCCTGGTGGGCGCAGGAATATACAGCGGACGATGTGGCGGATGCGGTTGCGAACTGGGATTATGACTACTTCTATCTCCCGGCAATCTCTGACGATGTGGAAGACTCCAAACCCATCGGCGGCGTAGACTTCGGATACGGCATCACAAAGAACTGCAAGAATCCTGAAGCGGCATGGAAAGCTCTGGCCAGCTTCGCGGCAGGCGCGGGCGGACAGGAGATCGCGAACGATATGAACAACCATCTGTCCTATCCGAATATGGAGCCGGATACCAGCGCGATGATCGAGAGAGACGGCCTGCAGAATGCGGTTGACGAGTTCAACAGATCCGGTAAGGATATCGCGGGCGGACTGGTAAACCAGCGTATCGCGGAATCCACCATCGAGACGGCGGTTCAGGAAGCAATGCAGGGACTGGTCGGCGGAGAATATGATGTAGACGCGGCAGCGGCTCACATTCAGGAAGCACAGGATGCTCTGTAAAAAACAGAAAATCCATCTGGAAAGGCAGAATACTCTGTAAAAAACAGTAAATGTAAAAAACACTAAATATATCTGAAAGGGCAGAATGCTCTTATAAAAGAAAAGTAAAAAATGTTTCTGTACTAAATTATATAAGAATGAAAAAAATCATTGATTGAGTGCCTGGATCGGAGGGGAGCCTTTGAGGGTTCCCCTCATTTCTATTCCTGGGGGCGCATAAAAGCGTCAGGCGTTTTGTACACCATTAAAAATCATCGGAGAGGAGGGTGTGGAGTGGAGAATACAAAGATCAAGAAAAAGCAGAAGATCAACTGGATCGCATATCTGTTTATCGCTCCGGCGATGTTCTTCTTCTGTATGTATATTTTGTACCCCATTTTGTTCGTTTCGACACACAGTGTTTATAAATGGTCAACCCTGTCAAAAATGGAATTCGTCGGACTGGCCAATTATTTCAGTCTCTTAAAGGATTCTACGTTCTGGACGACCATCAAAAACTCGGCGGTCTGGATTCTGGTCACAGTACCGATACAGGCCTGTCTCGGATTTATCCTTGCGTACATCATTGAGGAGCGGCTCGGACGGAAAAAACGCAATGGAAAAGGAATCTCGAAGATGGTATTCCGTACCATTTTTTTTATACCGGTCGTTACCTCTGTTACGGTCGTAGCGATCGTGTGGAGCAAGATTTTTCAGCCCTATCAGGGGATCCTGGGGTATTATCTGAACCAGTGGTTCAATATGTCCCCGACCATCAACGTTCTGGGCAACGCAAAAGTAGCCCTGTTCGGAGTGATGCTGGCCAATATCTGGGAGTGGACGGGATGGTCCATGATCATGTATGTAGGCGGCCTGTCGCAGATTTCCGATGATATCAAGGAAGCAGCGCGGATCGACGGAGCGACAGTATGGCAGGAGCTCAGGTATGTATACCTGCCCTCTCTGGCATCGGTGCACAAGTCGCTGCTGATGCTGGGTGTGATCGGTTCATTGCAGACTTACGCGCTGGTGGGCGTGATGACCAACGGCGGACCGAACCATGCGACGGAGATGCCGGGAACCTACATCTTCCTCAAGGGCTTTACCCAGAACCAGATGGGCTATGCATGTACCATTTCGGTTGCGATCCTGTTAGTCGCGTTGATCCTGACCTTTATACAGGTTCGGTTCCTTGGTTCCGGTGATTTTATGAAGAAAGGAGACTGACCATGGCAAATTCAAATCAAAAATCCGGGTCTCGTCCGCAGATGGGGCAGGCAGGATGGATTCTGCTGCTGATTATTGCGACGGTCATGACATTGCTGCCTTTGATCTTTACGCTCAGCCTGTCCTTTCGGACGCAGAATTCTATCTATGATCCGCGCCTGTTTGTGACGGAACTGACCAACGGCAATTATATCAAGGCAATGAAAGATAATCCAACCATTCCTTATAATTTCCTGGCCAGCTTTGTGATCTCTACGGTTTCCACGGTTGCGACGGTGCTGTTCGCGTCCATGGCCGTGTTCGGGTTTTCCAGGGAAAATGTGAAGGGGAAGCTGCTCATGTATAACATGATCATGTGTGCCCTGATGGTTCCGATCAGCGCGCTGGTGATTCCAATCACGCAGCTCAACAGCAGGTTCGGACTTCTGGACAATTATTTCGGGCTGATCTTTCCGTACATTGCGCTGAATATCCCCTATGCGGTGACGATCCTGCAGGGGTTTATGTCGGGAATTCCAAAGGAGCTGGAGGAGGCGGCCATCATCGACGGCTGTTCCACGCCGGGACTGTATGTGCGGATCGTGCTGCCGCTGCTGAAATCCGGTATCGTGGTGGTTTCCATTTGGACCTTCCTGACCTGCTGGAATGAGTTTTTCCTGGCGCTGTGTACGATGACGAAGGCCACGACAAAGACCCTCCCGCTGATCGCGCAGCAGTACAAGGGCGTATACAACAGCCAGCCAGGAGTCCTGTTTGCGATTCTGATCATTATCACGATTCCGATGATCATCTTCTATTCCATTGTGCAGAAGCAGTTTGTGAAGGGTATGACATCCGGCGCGGTGAAGGGGTAAGTGAGAAGCGTATGTGGATATGGAACAGTGAAGAAACAGCGCTTAGAGAAGCGCTGGAAGGGATCCTGTATGCGGAGCCCGGAATATATGAGAAGCTGGATACAAAATATGGCTGCGGCCTGTTCCGGAAACATCTGCCGGAGGATCAGGTGCGGGTCATTGTAGACGGAGGAGGCGGCTATGGCCCCATGTGGGCCGGTTTCGCCCGGCAGGGGCTGGCGGACGCGGCGGTGCATGGTGAGTTCAACTGCGCTCCGAATGCCTATGTGCTCTATGAGATGGCAAAAACAATTGACGCGGGGAAAGGAGTACTGTTTTTGTGCAATCATTTCATGGGAGATTATCTGAATAATGACATGGCGCTGGAGCTGTTGGCGCATGAGGGAATCCGGGCAAGGGCCTGTTATATTTCCGATGATGTGTGCAGCTGTATCGGCGAGGAAAAAGAGTCAAGGGGCGGACTTCACGGCATCGCCCAGGTTGCGAAGCTGGCATCCGCGGCCGCGGGCCGGGGGGATTCTCTGGAACAGGTGTGGCGTCTGGCGAAAAAGGGCAATGAACGGCTGCGCTCTGTCACGATGAAGGTGGAGGAAGAGGGGAAGCTCCTGGTTGGACCGGGATTTTCCGGGGAGCCTCCGGTGGAGAGCGTGCCTTTTGAATCGGCGGACCAGTTGGTTTCTCTGGCGGTTGACAGGCTTCTGGCGGAGCTGGAGCCTTACGGCCCGAAGGAGGTGTTCCTGTGCGTCAACCGATTGCGGCGGATGTGCTTTACCGAGGGCTTTGTGGTGCTCCGCGCGGCGGTTCGGCGTTTGCAGAAAAAAGGGATTGCCGTGTGCGGCAGCTCAGTGGGCACGTATTTTGATGTGTTTGATTCCAACGGCTGCATGATCTCGCTGCTGGCTGTGGATGAGGAGATGAAAGCCTGCCTGGGAAAAGCATCAGGCTATGATTTTACGGTCTGAGAGAGGGGATAAGGATGGGGCAGATTAACGTAGAAACACTTCAGGAAATGTTTTTTCATGGGGCAGAGCTGATCATCGAAAAGGAACCGCGGCTGACGGAAATCGATTCGGTGATCGGGGACGGAGATCACGGAACCGGGATGAAGCGGGGATTTTCCGCAGTGAAAATGATGCTTTGCGAAAGGAAATTTCACTATGTAGATGAGCTCTGCCAGGCGGTCAGTCTGGAACTGATCAAAAGCATGGGCGGAGCTTCGGGGGTGATCTTCGGGACCATGTTCTTCGGCGGGATCGGCAGACTACCGCATGGAGACGCGGTATCAACGGAAGAACTGGCGGATTATTTTTATGACGGCGAGCAGGCCATTGAACGCAGGGGCCGCTCAAAGCCGGGGCAGAAGACCATGCTGGATGCGTTGTATCCTGCTGTCTGCGCATTGAAGGAGCATGCGGGGACACAGGCAGGCGATATGCTTGCGGCGGCGTATCAGGCGGCGGCAAAAGGCGCGGAGAAGAGTAAGGGCATCCTGCCCAAGGTGGGACGCAGCAAGAACTTCCGGGAGGAGGCGATCGGGCTTCCGGATCCGGGAGCAGTGTCTGTGAGCTATCTGTTCCGGGCGTTTTCGGAGGTGCTGGGGAACTGACGCGATGTCATCGGTTGGATTTCAGGTGTAGGAGAAAGAGGTAAGGATTATGTTGGAGAAGGTCAGTAATATTTTGAAGCTTGCGGATCAGTGCAATACGTCTGCGATTGCATTTATCTGTACGGATTATAATATGGTATATTCGGTCGTGACGACCGCGGAAAAGACGAATACACCAGTCATTGTGATGCTGCTGCCGGAGCATGTGGAAATGAACAATACCATGAATGTCAGCGGATTTGCACAGATGACAAAGGAACTGGCGGCCTCGGTGAAGGTTCCGGTGGGACTGCATCTGGACCACAGCTATGATTACAGATCTGTGATGCAGGCCATCCGCGGGGGATTTGACTCTGTGATGATCGATGCGTCCGCCCATGAGCTGGACGAAAATATCGCCGTGACCAGAAAGGTAGTGGAGACGGCGCACATTTTCGGCGTGGATGTGGAAGCGGAGATCGGGCACGTAGGACTTGCTCAGGACTGCGACGGCGACAAGAGTGATTTTTATACAAAGGCAGATGCCGCCGAACGATTCTGCCGGGAGACCGGATGTGATTCCCTGACCATTGCTATCGGAAATGCCCACGGCGTCTATGTGGAAACGCCCCATCTGGACATTGCCCGGCTGGAGGAGATCAACGCGGCGACGGATGTGCCGCTGGTGCTTCACGGAGGAAGCGGGATCCCTCACGACCAGCTGGAGATTGCATTTACAAAAGGAATCAATAAGTTTAATGTGGGGACCGAGTTCCTGGGCGTGTACTATGACGCGGTGACGGAATATGTGAAGAAGACTGAGGGCGACGGAAGGCCGCTGAAGATGCTGGAGGTTCCCATGTTCGTGCAGGAACGGCTGGAGAAGTATCTGGAAGAGAAATTGAAATTGTCGAAGTTTTGAGTTTAGGAACTGTATAAGCTGTTTCCGTAGAGTTCCTTAGTTAAAAGGATGCAAAAGCCGTGATAAGCAGATGCATCCTTTTTTTATTCCTGCGAAGCAATGAGCTAAGCAGACATGCTTGCATGGATATTTGGCGACTGCCGCGAGGGTCAAGTCAGGAAGTAGATTTAAAAATGAAGGCCGATGTGTTATTTAAAGATTTGGGAACTGACACTACAACTGCGATCAGAAAGTTTTTGACACAGGCAGTTATGAGAAACGGTATTCCATTTGAAATCATGCGCGTCTCAGAAGTTTCAGATAATCCATATCGGCCTTTTTCAGAAAAGGAATTATTATCCCGGCTTGATACTGCAAGAAAACATGCTGCCCAGGGAAAATACAGAGATGCCGAAGACGCGGTTGCGGATATGAGGGCGAAATATGGACTATAATGTATTGAATGATTTTGAAGAAACGATTCAGAGACTGCCCTGTTACGGCGGACAGTTTACAGGACTGCGAAAGCCCTGCATTAAAAAAGAACGGATACAAGCGGATTCATTTTTTACGGCATCGGTATTTTCTGCTGTATAGAGTGGAAGGTCATACTGTCTTTGCAGACCGTATATTTTATGAATTGCAGGATTGTGAAAGCAAGTTGAAATAGCAGCATCATATCCTACGTAGTGTTACAGTAATTTAGGCTTATTTCATCACAATACCTCTTGACAAATTCCTCTTTTTGTGATTACATGAACATATGAGCAATTACTCATATGTATTGCGATATCATTTGGGAGGGATACTATGGGAGAATTAGCAATTCAAAATGAAGAAATCATAAAAAAAGGCAGGAAACATCGGAATCACAATCATGAGATATATGAGTCGCATGTTCATGACCATGAAGAGCATTGCGGCTGCGGCCACAACCATGAGGAACATATTCACGAATCCCATGAGCATCATCATGACCATGGAGAACATTGCGGCTGCGGCCATGATCATGAGGAACATATTCACGAATTCCATGAGCATCATCATGTTCACGGAGAGCATTGCGATTGCGGTCACGGCCATGACCATGAGGAACATATTCACGAATCCCATGAGCATCATCACGACCACGGAGAACGCTGCGGCTGCGGCCACGATCACGGTCATGATGGTCATCACGACCACGAGGGCCATCACCACGAGCCGATAGAGCGCCGCCCGGTCAATCATGCGTTTGACGGTGTGAAAAAGCAGATTTACATCATCGAGAACCTGGGCTGCGCCAACTGCGCGGCGAAGATGGAGCGAAAGATCCAGGAGCTGCCCCAGGTGGATTATGCCAACCTGATCTATGCCACCAAACAGCTCCAGATCGTGACGAATACAAGCGAGGAACTCCTTCCCGTATTCCAGGAAATCTGTGCTTCCATCGAAGACGGTGTGACTCTAACAAAGCAGGAGACCAAGCAGGCCGCGTCGGAACGGAAGGAAGCAGAAAAGGAGAAAGCCAGAGAGAACAAAAAGGACATCTGGGAGCTCGGTATCGGCGCGGTGCTTATGGCTGCGGGAGTCGTGACAGAGCGTTATTCCGTGACGGCATCGGCAGTTCTTTTGATCATTGCGTACCTGATACTGGGCAGGCATGTTCTTTTAACAGCCGGAAAAAATCTCATAAAGGGCCATGTGTTTGACGAAAATTTTCTGATGAGCATTGCCACCCTCGGCGCGTTTGCCATACAGGATTATACGGAAGCAGTGGGAGTCATGCTCTTTTACCGCGTCGGGGAATTGTTCGAGGACATTGCTGTTGCGCGCAGCAGAAGCCAGATCATGGATGCCGTAGACCTGCGGCCTGAGGTGGTCAATCTGGTACATGGCGGGGAAGTACAGGTGATTCCGGCAGAGCGGGCAAAGCCCGGCGACCTTCTGCTGGTACGCCCCGGCGACCGGATCCCGTTGGACGGTACGATCGCGGAAGGAGAGAGCCGAATTGATACATCTCCTGTGACCGGGGAGCCGGTTCCTGTAGCGGCAGGAACGGGCGACAGTGTGATTTCCGGCTGTGTGAACACTTCCGGACTTTTAAAGATTCGTGTAGAAAAAGCGCTGGAAGATTCCATGGTAACGAAGATTTTGGATTCCGTGGAAAACGCGGCCGCAAGCAAACCGAAGATCGACCGGTTTATCACACGGTTTTCCAGAATCTATACGCCTATCGTGGTAGGTCTGGCGGCGGCAACGGCGATCCTGCCGTCCCTGGTGACCGGTAACTGGCAGTACTGGATCTATACGGCTTTGACCTTCCTGGTCATCAGCTGTCCGTGCGCATTGGTCCTGAGTGTACCGCTGGCCTTTTTCTCAGGGATAGGAGCTGGCTCGAAGCAGGGGATTCTCTTCAAGGGCGGCATTGCCATCGAGGCACTGCAGGATGTCAGGGCGGTTGTCATGGATAAGACCGGAACCGTTACGGAGGGGAACTTTGAACTTCAAAGAGTGATCCCGGCAAAAGGATTTACGGAAGAACAGGTACTTGCGCTGGCAGGAACCTGTGAACAGAACTCGACCCATCCCATCGCGGCCAGCATTATGGCGGCGGCAGAACAACAGGGGATCACATGCCCCCGCCCGGACTCTGTCAAGGAAATTGCGGGAAAGGGTGTGGAAGCAGTCACGGAAGCCGGTACACTTCTCTGCGGAAGCAGGTCCCTTCTCGTGGAGGATGGCATCACACTGGAAGAGGGGCAGGCAGGCAGCTATGGAACCGAGGTGCTTCTGGCAGTCAATGGAAAGTATGCCGGATGCCTGGTCATTGCGGATGCGGTGAAGGAAGACGCAAAGCCTGCGGTTCAGGCAATGAAGCGGCAGGGGATCGCGACCGCCATGCTGACCGGAGACGCGGCGGAAACAGCCCGCGCGGTTGCGGCTGAGACAGGGATCGATGAAGTCCACGCGAAGCTGCTTCCGGAACAAAAGGTTCAGGAGCTGACCCGCATCCGCAGCACACACGGCAGTGTGATGTTTGTCGGGGACGGCATCAACGACGCGCCTGTACTGGCCGGGGCCGATGTGGGAGCGGCTATGGGAAGCGGAGCGGACGCGGCAATTGAAGCGGCGGATGTGGTGTTCATGACCTCCGCTATGAATGCGATCCCGCAGGCGTTGTCCATCGCCAGGGCAACCGGACGGATCGCGCGGCAGAATGTGATATTCGCCCTGATCATCAAGGCAGCGGTCATGGTGCTGGGCCTGGCAGGACTGGCAAATATGTGGATGGCGGTCTTTGCGGATACAGGCGTGGCGATGCTGTGCATCTTAAATTCCATCCGCATCCTCTACCAAAAACAGTAAGCTCGCTAAGACCTCGCTAACTGTTTCTTGATGCATCGCACGTAAGCGGATAAAGAACATCCGCTAAGTGCTCATAGCTACCAAAAACAGTAAGCTCGCTAAGACCTCGCTAACTGTTTCTTGATGCATCGCACGTAAGCGGATAAAGAACATCCGCTAAGTGCTCATAGCTACCAAAAACAGTAAGCTCGCTAAAACCTCGCTAACTGTTTCTTGACGCATCGCGCGTAAGCGGATAAAGAACATCCGCTAAGTGCTCATAGCTACCAAAAACAGTAAGCTCGACAGGAAATGTGAAAAAGATATGAAAGCCGCGGTTGGAAAAAGCCGCGGCTTTTCTTGACCCGCCTGCGTATTTCACGTATAATAAAAACTTGTAAAGGAGATTACAACTATGGATAAGATAGAAGTAGAGCATTGTGACTTTGTGCATGTTCATGAAGACATTGTGAAGGATGTCAGGGAGCATATGCCGGATACAGAGCAGCTGCAGGCGCTGGCGGATTTTTACAAAGTGTTCGGAGATTTTACGAGAATCCGCATCCTGTGCATCCTGCTCCGGGGCGAAATGTGTGTCTGCGATCTGGCGCAGACCCTGGACATGACCCAGTCCGCCATTTCCCACCAGCTCCGTGTGCTGAAGCAGATGAAGCTGGTGACGAACCGGAGGGAAGGCAAGACCGTGTTCTATTCCCTGGCGGACGGACATATCAGGACGATCATCAATCAGGGTATGGAGCATATACAGGAGTAAGGAATGTCAAAGGAAATAAAGATCAGGCTTGTCGAGCTTGCCGTCGGTTCCGTACTGTATTTCGGCATTCTGATCGGAGGGCGGTACGATTACTGGAATCTGGCAGTCACAAAAGAGATGGAGCCGGTACTGTTTATGGCTGCATACGTGATACTTGCGGCGGACACATGTTGGCAGACAGCAAAAAGGCTCAGGCATTTGCAGCTCTTTGATGAAAATCTGCTCATGCAGTTTGCAACCGGCGGTGCGCTGTACTTGGAAAAATATACGGAAGCAGCTGCTGTGATGCTGATCTTTCATATCGGAAAGCTGATCGAGTCGCAGACTTTGGATCATACCAAGCGGTCCATCGCGAAGTTTATGGACATCCGGCCAGCCTTCGCGAACCGGAAGCGGGGGTTGGGGGAAGAGACAGTCAGCCCGGAGGAGCTCCGGATCGGACAGATCATCGTGATCCGGCCAGGGGAGAAGATTCCGGTTGACGCGGTGGTCATGCGGGGCCTCGGCAATATTGACGAAAAGGCGCTGACAGGAGAATTTCAGCCCAGAAGCGTCAGCATGGGCAGCAGGATCTACAGCGGCAGCATCAACATGGACGGTGTTTTGGACGCCCGGGTGACCCGGGTTTATGAGGAGTCTACGGCTGCAAAGATTCTGAGTATGGTGGAAGACGCAATGAGCAATAAAGGGGAAAGCCAGAGTTTGGCGGAAAGGTTTACCCGATTCTACAGCCCCATTGTAACAATACTTGGAATCCTGGTGATGCTCCTTCCGCCTGTGCTGCTTTCAGGACAGGAGCCGGAGACCTGGTTCTATCGGGGATTGATATTTCTGGCGGCTGCCTGCCCCAGCGGGCTGCTGGCCTCGGTGACCGTTGCGTTTCTGGGAGGCCTCGGCGCGGCGTCCAGGCAGGGAGTTCTGATTAAGAGCGGCAGCTATCTGGAAGCTCTGTCTCAGACAGACACATTTATTTTTGATAAGACAGGGACGCTGACGGAAGGGACATTTGGCTTAAAAGAAATCTGTCCCAAGGGAATCACTGCGGCCCAGCTTCTGGAGATCACAGCCTACGCAGAAGCCTATTCCAGCCACCCTATCGCGCTGTCTCTCCGGGATGCCTACGAAAAAGGAATTGATACGTCCAGAATTGGCTACATACAGGAACGCTCCGGTCTGGGGATTGAGGCTGTGATCGACGGGATGCGGGTCTATACCGGCAACGTCAGGTTCATGGAAGCGCTGGGGATTCAGACGCAGAAGGTGAAGGGCAGCGGTACAGCGGTTCATGCCGCCGTGGGCAGGAGATATGTGGGCTATGTGCTGATCTCGGACCGGGTAAGAGGAGACGTCAACGATACGATCCGGTGGCTGCGTCAGCAGCGCATGGAAGTGATGATGCTGACGGGAGACAACGAGCATGTGGCAAATGATGTGGCAAGGTCACTCGGTATTGAATATGTCTATGCGAATCTGATGCCCCAGGATAAGGTTGCCCAGCTGGAAGAGATCATGAGCGCCCAGCTGGAATCGGAAAAGCTGGCATTTGTGGGGGACGGGATCAATGACGCTCCGGTGCTTGCGCGGGCGGATATCGGGATCGCCATGGGCGGCCTGGGATCGGACGCGGCTCTGGAGGCGGCAGATATCATCCTGATGGAGGATGAACCCTCGCGGATCATCAATGCCATCCGGATTTCACGGGGGACGGTCCGGGCGGTGAAAGAAAACCTGTACTTTTCCCTTTTCATCAAAGTGATCCTGCTGGGACTTGCATTTTTCGGAGGAGTTACTATGGGAGACGCGGTGATCGTCGACGTGGCAGTCCTGGCGATCGGCCTGCTGAATTCGTTCTGGGTATTGAAATTTCCGGAATGATGAGGAAATCATTGGATATCCATACGAAAACATATAAACCGCAAAAGCGATTCCCATTGCCGTCGGGCTGTTTTTATGGGACTGCGGAGTATCTGCGGAGGTACTGAGCAGATACGATCAATCATGGTATCAATAGAAGGAGTTGTGTACATGAGCACTGGAAAAATAAAATATCTGGTTTTGTCGATTGCGTCAGTCTGTCTCCTGACAGCCTGTTCCAAAAACCTGATCAAGGAAGGGACAGAACAGCTGGAGCAGGGAGACTATGAAAAAGCAGTCACCGCCTTTGAGCAGGCGGCAGAGGACGCGGAAAAAGAGGGAGACCGGGCACCGGAAGCCTACCGGGGGATCGGAATGGCCTGCTATGCTCGGGAGGATTATGAGGGGACGCATCAGAATCTTCAGAAGGCTCTGGATGAGGGCGGCCTGGAAACGCCTGTGATCTATAATCTGATAGGAGTCAGTTCCATGAAGCTGGAAGATTACGACGGCGCGCTTGCCGCATTCAGTAAAGGGATCGAGCTGCCGGAGAGCGGAACTGTTTCCCGGGGGACGAAGCAGGAGACGGAGGCGGATTACAGCGAGGTCATCCGGGAAATGAAATTCAATCGGGTCGTCTGCTTCGAAAAGAAGCTGGACTGGGAAAATGCGAAGGCAGCCATGGCAGAGTACGCAAGCCAGTATCCGGATGATGCGGAGGCGCAGAAGGAAGCGGAATTTCTTAGTACACGTTAAGGAACTCTGCAAAATAACTTTCATTACGGTCACGAAACTGGCTGAAAAGGACAATATAATATGAAGAGATCATATCAGATCACGGAGTTCTGCCGCCGTTTCCTGCAGGATTATATCGCGGAGAATGACTGTTGTGTGGACGCGACGGCAGGAAACGGCAATGACACAGAGTTTTTATGCCGCATGACAGGGCCGGGCGGTAAGGTTTATGCATTTGACATTCAGGAAGAAGCACTGGAGCATACCAGGAACCGGCTGGAGACTGCCGGACTGCTTCCATGCGCCGTCCTGATCCGGGACGGACACGAGCACATGCAGGATTATGTAAAAGAGCCCGTTTCGGCGATCGTATTTAATTTCGGCTATCTGCCGGGCGGCGACCATCGTATTTCCACACGGCCGGAGACAAGCATCCGGGCGGTCAGCCAGGGTCTGGAGCTGCTAAAGCCGGGTGGTGTCATGAGCCTGTGTATTTACAGCGGCGGGGATACCGGATATGAAGAGCGGGACGCGCTGCTTGAGTTTTTAAAGGAACTGGATTCCGGAAAATGGCTGGTCATCGTCAGCAGCTACTACAACCGCGGAAATGATCCGCCCCTTCCGGCTTTTATCATACGGCTCTGAGGTAAGGCGCTGTAATTTAGGAATTGCCGCATCTTGCTTATCTGAATCAGTGCCGAATGCAGGAAAATATGCCGAGCGCTTGCCGCTTGGATAAGGGAGAATAGAACCATGGAACTATATGATTTGAAACAGGAGGAAGAGCGCTTCATCCTGGTGGGGATCCAGCTGGGTGACAATGAGCTTGCGGAGGAATCTCTGGACGAACTGGAGGCGCTTGCCAGGACAGCAGGGGCCGCGGCCGCGGGACGGCTGATCCAGAACCGGGAGGCCATGCATCCCCAAACCTATATCGGAAAAGGAAAAATAGAAGAGCTGAAAGACCTGATCTGGGAGGAGGACGCATCCGGCATCATCTGCGACGACGAGCTTTCCGCAGTGCAGCTCAATCATCTGCAGCAGGAGCTGGAGTGCAAGGTCATTGATCGGACACTGCTGATTCTGGATATCTTTGCCGCGCATGCGGTTTCCGGAGAAGGCAAGATCCAGGTAGAGCTGGCCCAGCTCCGTTACCGGTCGGCACGGCTCACCGGACTCGGCAATTCCCTTTCACGTCTGGGCGGCGGGATCGGGACGAGAGGCCCGGGAGAGAAAAAGCTGGAGATGGACCGGCGGCTGATCCGGGAGAGGATCAGCCGTTTAAAACGGGAGCTGAAGGAAGTGGAGCAGCACCGGGAACTGATCCGCACCCAGAGGAAGCGCTCCAACATGAAGGTGGCGGCACTGGTTGGTTATACCTCCGCGGGGAAGAGCAGTATGGAAAATGCCCTGACAGACGCGGGGATCCTGGAGGACGCGATGCTGTTTTCTACGCTGGACACCACCACTCGGGTTCTGGAGCTGGAAGGAAAGCAGAAGATTTTGCTGACCGATACGGTAGGATTTATCCGGAAGCTGCCTCATCACCTGATTGAGGCATTTAAGAGTACACTGGAGGAGGCCAGGTACGCGGACATCATCATTCACGTGGTGGATGCCTCCAATCCTCAGATGGACACCCAGATGTATGTGGTTTACGACACCCTGCGCCAGCTCGGAGTAGAAGGAAAGCCGGTGATCACGCTGTTCAACAAACAGGACCTGCTTGCTGAGCCGGGGCATTTCCGGGATTTTCAGGCAGATTACACGATATCCGCGTCTGCCAGGACGGGGCAGGGGCTGGAAGAACTGAAAAGAGCCCTGTCGGAGATTCTTCAAAAAGACCAGGTTTATATCGAACGGCTGTATCCCTTTGAGGACGCGGGAAAGGTCCAGGTGATCCGCGCCAGCGGACAGCTTTTGGAAGAAGAATATACTCCGGAAGGAATTGCCGTCAAGGCATATGTACCGAAAGAAATCTATCTGTCAGGGAGAGTCTGAGGAAGAGAGAAGAGAGTTACGAATGAGTCACCATCCCAGTGAGGGGAAAACGGAGTCCGTGAGTTACCGATTACGGATTTACTATATGAAGATTCGAGGTAGAAAAACTCATGCTATCAAAATTCAGTGTTAAAAAGCCATATACCGTAGTGGTTGCGGTGGTCCTGGTTCTGATCCTGGGCTATGTGTCCTTTGACAAGATGACGGTAGACCTGCTGCCGGACATGAACCTGCCCTATGCGGTGGTTATGACGACCTATCCGGGAGCCAGCCCGGAGGAGGTGGAGGCCACGGTGACAAGGCCGGTGGAGCAGGCCATGGCGACCATCAGCAACATCAAGAATGTGAGCTCTTCCTCCATGGAAAACGCGTCTACAGTCATATTGGAATTTGAACAGACCTCTAATATGGATTCCGTGACCATTGAGATGCGGGAAAGTCTGGACCAGATCAAAGGGTACTGGCCGGATACGGTGGGAAATCCCATTATCATGAAACTGAATCCCACCATGCTGCCCGTGATGGTTCCCGCAGTCAGTGTGGAAGGAGCGGACGCGGCGGAGACCACCCGGATCATCAAGGAGGAGGTCCTGCCTGAGCTGGAAAGTCTGGAAGGCGTGGCTTCGGTCAACATGTACGGGGATGTGGAGGAGACTATCCAGGTGACCATCAAGAAGGCCAAGGTCAGCAGCGTGGACGCCAGTGTTCAGAACCAGCTGGACCGGCAGTTCCAGGAAGCGGAGGATGCGCTGGCCGAGGCCAAAGCCCAGGTCGAGGACGGCAAGAAC
Organism: Lachnospiraceae bacterium; assembly: GCA_910573785.1. GTDB lineage: Bacteria > Bacillota > Clostridia > Lachnospirales > Lachnospiraceae > Schaedlerella. The sequence goes on from CAJSZT010000004.1 coordinate 146,806, forward strand.
CAGATGGAGGCCGGAGCGGGAGCGGCGGCAGGCCAGCTTGGCGCGGCAGAGCAGCAGATCGCCCAGGGAGACGCGGAGCTGACGCAGGGCCGGCTGGAGATCAAGGAAAAGAAAAGCCAGCTGGAGCTTGCCCGGACGACTCTTCAGATCGCGGCGGCGGGGCTGGATGCCAGCGAACAGGCACTGAATGAACAGAAGCAGGAGCTGGAGGATTTTAACAGCCGGAGAGGTGAGATCGAAGCGGAATACCAGCAGGTGCAGAAGGAGATCCAGGAGCTGCTGGCCTCTATGGGACAGGTTCCCCCGGCTGACGGCTCAGGAAATGGGGATGCCTCCGGGGACGGCACCGGGAATCCGGGAGCGGGAGGAGATGGAAGCGTGACACCGGGAGCAGGCGGAAGCGGGACCGGCAGCTCGGGAGCAGACGGGACCGGAACGATCAACCCGGGTGCAGGCGGAAGCGGCACGATCAATCCGGGAACAGGCGGAAGCGGAGCGACGGTCCCGGGCGGAAATATTCCGGATTTCTCCCAGGGAATCGGCGGCACGGAGATTACCCTGCCGGACGGCACCACCATCACGATCCCCAATATCAACCTGCCGGGCGGGATTCCTGACATTTCCGTACCGGACGGCACCGATCTGGAGAAGCTGGCTCAGCTGCAGCTTGCCCAGGCGGCCCTGGCTTCCCAGCTTGCGCTGCTGGACCAGTACGATTCCACTATGGGGATGATCAACGAAGGACTGGGACAGATCGGCGCAAACCGCCAGATCATTTCGGACAAGCAGGCCGAGCTGGATATGGCCCAGACGATGCTGGATCAGGCGGAAGAGCAGCTGAACGCGGGGACGTTGTCTTTGGCCCAGGCAAGAGCCCAGCTGGGAGCGGCCCAGCTGACCGCGGCCCTGGAGATGAGCAGCGTATCCGCCCAGCTTGCGGTGGGAGAATCGGCCATCAAGGCACAGGAGGAGGAACTCAAAAAAGCAAAGGACACGGCCAGCGCTGCCGCGGACATGGAAGCCATGCTGACGGCCGAGACCGTGCAGACGCTGCTGACGGCGCAGAACTTCAACATGCCTGCGGGCTATGTGAAGGAGGACGGAATTGATTACCTGATCCGGGTAGGCGATAAGTTTTCTTCCATAGAAGAGCTGCGCAAGCTGGTACTGGTAGAGCGGGAAGGGATCAATCCCATCCGGCTTTCCGACATCGCGGATGTGGAGCGGAAGGATAATTCGGACGAAACCTACGCCAAGATCAACGGGGAGAACGGGATCCTGTTCCAGATCCAGAAGCAGACTGGATACTCCACCGGGGACGTAACAGACCGGGTGCTGGACCGCCTGGAAAAGATCGAGAAGAACAATCAGGACATCCATACCGTAGTGCTGATGAACCAGGGTGTCTATATCGACATGGTGATCGGCTCCGTGCTGCAGAACCTGGTGTTCGGCGCGGTGCTTGCGATCCTGATCCTTTTGGTATTCCTGCGGGATATCCGGCCGACCTTCGTTATTGCATGCTCCATCCCGATCAGTATCCTGACGGCCATCGTTCTGATGTATTTCAGCGGGGTGACCATGAATGTCATCTCCCTGTCCGGACTGGCTCTGGGCGTGGGGATGCTGGTGGACAACTCCATCGTCGTGATCGAAAACATTTACCGGATGCGCAATGAGGAAGGAGCATCGGCCAAAAAAGCGGCGATCCAGGGCGCAAAGGAAGTGGCGGGCGCCATTGCGGCCTCCACTCTGACCACGGTGTGCGTATTCCTTCCTATTGTATTTACGGAAGGCATCGCGAGACAGCTGTTTGTGGATATGGGACTGACCATCGGCTATTCTCTGCTGGCCAGTCTAGTAGTGGCGCTGAGTCTGGTGCCTATGATGTCCGCGGGGCTTCTGCGGAAGACCCAGCAGAAGGAGAGCCGCCTGTATGCGGGAATCCAGAATGTATATGAGAGGCTGCTCCGGATTGCGTTGAAAGGAAAAATCGTCGTACTGGCAGGAGCGCTTGCCCTGTTTCTCTTAAGCGGTGCACTGCTGTTCGCCCGGGGGACCCAGTTCATGCCTTCCATGCAGAGCACGGAGATCAGCATGAGCGTTTCCACGCCGGACGGAACTCCGCTGGCAGAAACAGCCCGGGCCGCGGACGCGTTTGCCGAACAGATCGGGGAGATCGCCGATGTGGAGGACGTGGGCGGAATGGCAGGAGACTCCGGGGGACTTGGAATGGGCTCTTCCTCTACCAATGAGGTGCAGTTTTACGCTCTGGTCAGCGAGGACCGCGCCATGTCCGACCAGAAGCTGCAGAAGGAGCTGGAAAAAGCCGCGCGGGACCAGGGTCTGGAGATCAATGTAAGCATGTCCAATATGGATATGAGCGCCCTGGGAAGCTCCGGCATTTCCGTACAGATCAAGGGAAATGAGCTGGATACCCTGCGCAGGATCGCCGGAGAAGTGGCGGAGATCGTGTCAAATGTAAAAGGGACCCAAAACGTGTCCGACGGGATGGAGGAGGTGACCAGAGAGTTTCGGATCGTGGTGGACAAGGCGAAGGCTATTGCCCACAATCTGACGGTGGCTCAGGTTTATCAGGATCTGGCGGCAAGGCTGCGGGACCAGGCCTCCTCCACCAATCTGGAGATGGATACCGCCACCATCGGGATCGTGGTGGCGGAGCAAAAGAATCAGGAGCTGACAAGGGAGGAGATCCAAAACCTGGTGCTGGATGTGAAAAAGGAAGACGGGACGACGGAAAAGCTGGCGCTTAAGGACGTTGCGGTATTTGAGGACGGCGAAGGGCTGCAGGCTATTTCCAGGGATGCCCAGAGCCGGTACATCAATGTCAGCGCCGAGGTGGCGGAGGACGACAACGTGGGGCTGGTCAGCAACCGGATCCAGAAGGAGCTGAATAAATATCGGATCCCGGAGGGCTATACGGTGAAGATGACCGGGGAAGACGAGACCATCCGGGAAACGATGATCGAGCTTTTGAAAATGCTGGCCCTGGCCGTGGTGTTCATGTACCTGATTATGGTGGCGCAGTTCCAGTCCCTGCGCTCCCCATTCATCGTCATGTTTACGGTGCCGCTGGCATTTACCGGGGGATTCCTGGGACTGCTGGTCTCCGGAAGCCTGATGAGCGTGATCGCCATGATCGGATTTGTAATGCTTTCCGGGATCATTGTCAACAACGGGATCGTATTTATCGATTATACGAATCAGCTGATATCTGCGGGATACGAGATGACGGAGGCGCTTGTGGAGGCCGGAAGGACCAGGCTTCGGCCCATCGTTATGACGGCGCTGACCACGATTCTGGGATTGTCTACGATGGCGCTGGGAGTGGGATCTGGCGCGGATATGGTACAGCCCATGGCGGTGGTCACGATCGGTGGCCTGACCTACGGCACGATTTTGACCCTGTTCGTGGTGCCCTGTATATACGGATTGTTCCGAAAGAGGGAAAAGGCAAGACTGAAAGAAGGAATGGAAGACAGCTTAGAGGATTACATGGAAGAGATCTATGAGGAAGAGGAGTAATAAGGGAGGTCCGGGATATGTTTCAGGAGGCAGTGGAGTTTGCGACGAAGGCGCATGAAGGGCAGGTACGGAAAGGAACAAGGAAACCATATATCGTCCACCCGATCGAGGTGGCGGAGATCGTCAGGGCCATGACATCGGATGAGGAGGTGCTCTGTGCCGCGGTCCTGCATGATACGATTGAGGACTGCACAGGGGTAACGGAGGAAATCCTGCGCAGCCGCTTCGGAGAACGTGTGGCAGAACTGGTCGCGGGGGAAAGCGAAGACAAATCCAAAACCTGGGAGGAACGCAAAAGCACGACGATACGGCATTTAAAAACAGAATCCAGAGAGCTGCAGATGATCGCCCTGGCGGACAAGCTGTCCAACATGCGGGATATTGACCGGGACTATCCGGTCCTGGGGGAAGGTCTGTGGATGAAGTTTCGGATGCACAGCAAGCAGGCCATCGGCTGGTATTATAAGGGCGTTATGGAAGCGCTGCGGGAAGACTTTCAGGATGTTCCGGCATTTCAGGAATATTGCCGTCTGGTGAGAAAACATTTCGGAGACGCACCGGCATCTCTGGAGTGGAAAGAGGAAAAGAAAAGGAGGGGAGGCAAGTGAGCGGTACAAACGTCATCTGCTTTGCAAATAACAAGGGCGGGAGCGGGAAGTCCACCACATGCTCCAACATCGGCTACGGCCTGTCGGTCCTGGGGAAAAAGGTGCTCCTGGTGGACGGAGATATGCAGCTGAACCTGTCGCTGTCCCTGTTTGAGGAGGATCAGGTGCTGAACTTCGCGCGCAGTGAGAAGAACCTTTACGAAGGGATCCGCAGACAATCCGACCTGACGGATTTTATCGTGCGTTCCCCCTTTGAAAACCTGGATCTGATCCCCTCCTCCACTCTGATGTGCTCCATCGAATATGAGCTGTTTACCAAATGGCAGAGGGAATATATCCTCAAAAAATGTCTGGCAAATATCATGTCCTCCGGGGAATACGATTATATCCTGATCGACGCGCCGCCCACTCTGGGCGGATGGGTGATGAACATCCTGTGCGCTTCGGACGCGGTGATCATCCCGGTAGAGTCCAGTCCATGGGGCATGTTCGGCCTGGCAAATATGTTCGAATTTTTGGGCGAGGTCCGGCAGATCGCTCCGGAGCTTCGGACGGGCGGCGTGGTGATCACAAAGGTAGATACCCGGAAAAGCTATTTTCGTCAGACCTTGGATACGCTGAAAGAGCTGGACGGGGTGAAGGTATTTGACACCTATATCCGGGTGGACAGCGGAGTGGAATGGTCCCAGGACAACCACGTGCCGATCATGGCTTATAAGAAAAACAGCCGCAGCGCGAAGGAGTATATGGAATTGACGGAGGAGATCGCGCGAAGATTCGAGGGAGGACACGGAAAGTGATACAACGGAGCCAGAAGATATGCATCAGGATTTGATCAGGGAATTATCAGTCATCACGGAAGAAGAGCAGAGTATTTTGGACGGGCGGCAGGGCATCGACCAGCAGCTTTACACGGAGAAAAAGGAGCTGGTCGTAGATAGCGAGAAGCTGCTCAAACGGGGAAAGCTGATCGAGGTGAGACCCCACACCCGTTTCGTAAAGTTTCCCCGGCACCGGCATAATTATGTAGAAGTGATCTACATGTGCCAGGGGACTACGACACATTATATTGACGGAAATGAGGTCGTTCTGGAACCAGGCGACCTTTTGTTTCTGAACCAGAATTCGGAGCAGGAGATTCTGCCCGCCGGGGAAGCGGATATTGCGGTGAACTTCATCATCCTGCCCGAGTTTTTCAATATGGCATTTTCCATGATGGGAACAGAGGAAAATACACTGAGGGAATTTCTGGTGGGGACACTCTGCGGCAAGAATGACCAGACCTCGTATCTGTATTTCCATGTAGCGGATGTCCTGCCGATCCAGAACCTAGTGGAAAATATGGTCTGGACGGTCTTTTACGGCATGGGAAATAAGCGCAGCTGCAACCAGATCACCATGGGGCTGCTTCTGCTGCAGCTTTTGAATTATATGGATAAGATGGAGACCGGAAGCTCACGCTTTGATACGGAGCTGACCGGAAATGTACTGAATTATATCGAGGAGCACTATAAGGACGGCAGCCTTTCCGATCTGGCAGAGAGCATGAATTATGACCTGTACTGGCTCAGCCGGGAGATCAGGAAACGTACCGGCAGAACTTACAAGGAGCTTCTCCAGGCAAAGAGAATGAACCAGGCGGCTTATCTGCTCACCAGCAGCCGGCTGCCTGTAGCGGATATCATAGAGTCCGTGGGGTATGACAATACGAGTTATTTTTACCGGAAGTTCAAAGAAAGATATGGAGTCAGCCCGAAGGAGTACCGGAAAGAAGGAGGGGCTTGTTCACAGTAGTTCTTTCAGGCTTGATTTTATTGAAATTCTGCTTTACAATAAGGAATATGTAGTTTGGGGAAGTCCCCGACAAAAAAACAGGGAGGCGGCTGTATGCAGAGACGTATTTTGGTAGTAGATGATGATTCGATGAATTTGGTAAGGACGAAGATGATCCTGGGGAAGTATTATGAGGTGCTTCTTGCGGAATCAGGAATAGAGGCGCTTGATAAGCTGAGGAATGAGGAGGTCGATCTGGTCCTTCTTGATATAGAGATGCCGGGTATGAAGGGGATGGAGGTCTTTGAACGCATGAAGAAGAACTCGATCAATATCCCTGTGATCTTCCTGACTGCGTCGGGAGACGAGGATGACGTCATGAGCGCGATCAAACTGGGGGCGGTGAATTACCTGAAAAAGCCATTTATGCCGCAGGAATTGATGAAGCGGGTTGCCCAGGAGCTGCAGCAGTAAGGAGAAAAGAAAAAAGCTTATTGCAATTCACGGCCGGTCAGGCCGTGAATTGCAATAAAAGAGTGTTGGCAAAGCAGAGGGAATACGTTATAATAAAAAGTCGGTGTATCTGACAGATAGGAAAGAATACGCCGATTATTCGATATTACAGAAAGGGAAACATGATGGAAGACAATATTTTTTTGAAAAACAGGAAAGCGCTTTCTCTTACGGATTATATGGAGGCACAGGAAAACGGCAGGGAGAATCTGGGAACAGAGCTTCCGGTTGCTGTGTACAGGCTCTTGGAATATTCCATTCGCGAGGAATTGACATCAAGGCTTGGAAAAGAAGAGCAGATTGATATTTTCCGGAGCGCCGGTTATCGGGCGGGAACATATTTTGCGGAAAAATATCTCGACTCGTCTTTGGAACTGTCCGAATTTACCGCGCAGCTTCAGAAGCGGCTGGAAGAATTCAAGATGGGTGTCCTCCGGATTGAGAAGTTTGATGAGGAGACGGGGAAAATGGTCCTTACGGTTTCTGAGGATGCCGATTGTTCCGGACTGCCGCTTCTCGGGGAGACCGTATGCAATTATGACGAGGGATTTTTAGCAGGGATTCTTACCTCGTATACGGGGAAGCCGTACAATGCGACGGAAGTAAACTGCTGGGCGACCGGCGACAGGGTATGCCGGTTCCGGGCAGATATTGATGAATAAGGAGGACATAGTCTTGAGTGCAGACACGAATAAAGACTGCGAGCTTTTATTTGAATATATGCGGGGGATCCTTTATGACTCTTGGATTGAGAACATAGAAGTCAATGCGCTGAGCGAGCCTTTTAAGGATTTGGGACGGGGGCTCCAGATCATGCAGAATGCGGTAAACGAACTGGTGACATATTCTTCGGAGCTTTCGAAGGGCAATCTGTCTGTGGAATTTCCGAAGGAGTATAATTTCCTGTGTGAGAACCTGAAGAATCTCCATGCGAATCTGAATCATCTCACATGGCAGGCGCAGCAGGTCACAAAGGGAGATTATTCTCAGCATGTTGCCTTTTTGGGAGACTTTTCCGATGCGTTTAACGAGATGACCAAACAGCTTAAGGAAAGGGAAGAACAGCTCAAAGAAGTCGCGGAGAAGGCAGAACGCCGGGCGGAGATGATTGAGGGCTACAATGAATTTTTGATCGAGATGCTGAGCAGGCGAAAGGAATGGCTTCTGGTTGTGGATAGAGACAGCAAGGAGATCATATATTGTAATAAGAGAAAGCAGTTAGGAGGGATTGACGGTTCCTTCTGTCAAACATGCAAACGCCGTCTTTCTTTCCATTCCGATCTGCTGAACTGGAACGGCAGGGAGCAGTATAAGGTATGGGAGATGGAGGGCGAGGCTGGTACATCCTACCGTGTCACATCTTTTCCGATGGAATGGAAAGAGCGCTCCTCCTTTGTACATGTCGTGATTGATATTACAGATGAAAAGCGCAATGCCCGCAACCTGGACAGCGAAGCCTACCACGATCCGCTGACAGGAGCCAAGAACCGCAGGTTCTTTGAGGAATATATGGGAATCGTCCTGCGGGATGAGCTGGACGCGACACTCTGCTATCTGCAGCTTGACGGGCTGGAATATGTAAATGAGACATTTGGACATCACGAAGGAGATGTCTATATCCAGAATTTTGTTGAGATCGTCAAGAAGAATTTCCGTGGCGGCGATACGTTTACCCGGATTGGCGGGGACGAGTTCTGCGTTATTCTTTCCGGTAATATGGCAGAGCTGATCAACCGGAAGCTGGCGGAGATCCTGAAGGAATTTCAGGAGGAGGTCTACAGAAAGTACCAGTGCAGCTTCAGCTACGGCGTCCTGGAGATCCAGGGAAAAGAGAACGAGCTTACCCTGGAGGAGATCATGTCAAAGGCGGAAGATGTGGTTTATGAGTGCAAGTTAAAGAACATAGCGAAATATCCGTTGATATTTTCGACCATAGCAGAATAGAAATGCAAATAAGGTCCTATTTTTTAGTAAATAGCGACCTTTTTTTGTGCTTTTTTACTAATTATAATAACATTAGTGTTAAAAAAATATAAAGGAGGCACAAAATGGAGAAGTACTATTTGGCCGTAGATATCGGGGCATCCAGCGGACGCCATATGCTGGCATCTATGGAAGACGGCAGGATGAAGCTGGAAGAGATCTACCGCTTCCCGAACGGGATGGACAATGTGAACGGAACCCTGTGCTGGGATGTGAAGCGGCTGTTTACCGAGATCAAAAATGGCCTGAAAAAGTGTAAAGAGCTGGGAAGGATTCCTTCCTTCATGGGGATTGACACATGGGCAGTGGACTATGTCCTGCTTGACAAGGAGAATCAGATCCTGGGAGATACCGCAGGCTACCGTGACAGCCGCACCAACGGGATGGATGACAAGGTTTATGAGACGATCTCACTTTCCGCTTTATATGCCAGGACCGGGATCCAGAAGCAGATCTTCAATACCATTTACCAGCTGATGGCAGTGAAGGAATTCCATCCGGAATATCTGGAGCAGGCGGAGTCCATACTGATGATCCCGGACTATTTTGACTTCCTGCTGACCGGCGTGAAAAAGATGGAATATACCAATGCCACCAGCACCCAGTTAGTAGACCCCAGGACCAACGACTGGGATTATGAGCTGATCGATATGCTGGGCTATCACTCCAAAATGTTCCAGCCGGTGTCCATGCCCGGAACGGTGGTAGGGAACTTCACAAAGGAGATTCAGGATGAGGTTGGATTCGACTGTACGGTTGTGCTTCCAGCCACACACGATACCGGCTCTGCAGTGCTGGCGGTTCCGACCAATGACGACAACGCGATCTACATCAGCTCCGGCACCTGGTCGCTGATGGGGATCGAGAGAAAGGAAGCCGACTGCTCCATGGCAAGCATGCAGGCCAACTTTACAAACGAAGGCGGCTATGACCATCGGTTCCGTTTCCTGAAAAATATCATGGGACTGTGGATGATCCAGTCAGTCAAGAAGGAATTTGAAGAGGACCTGTCCTTCGGGGAGATCTGCGAGCGTGCTTCCAAAGAAAAGATCGACTCCATCGTAGACTGCAATGACAATTGTTTCTTTGCTCCTGAGAGCATGATCAAGGCGGTCCAGGATTTCTGCGCAAATACGAACCAGCAGGTGCCCCGGACGGTGGGAGAGATCTCCGCGGTGGTTTACAACAGCCTGGCATACTGCTATGGCGAGACGGTGAAGGAGATCGAGGACATCACCGGCAATACATATGACACCATTTATGTTGTAGGCGGCGGCGCCAATGCGGGCTATCTGAACGAGCTGACCGCAAAATATACCGGCAAAAAGGTGTCGGCCGGACCGACAGAGGCGACGGCCATCGGAAATATCGCGGTTCAGATGCTGCAGGACGGCGTATTCGCGGATCTGCCGGCGGCGCGGACCTGTATCGGGGAATCATTTGATATCAAATATTACGAATAGATCAAAAAACAGGAGGAGATCATATGTTAGTTGAAACAAAAGCAAAAGTAGGTGTTTTTTCCATCGCTTTGGGTGCGTATCTGCCCCAGTTTCCGTCACTGGTGCCGGAATTTGAAGCACAGTATGCCGCATTCAAGAAGACTCTGCCGGACACGGTAGAGATCATTGACGGCGGAATGGTGACAACCAAGGAGCAGTCACAGGAAGCGGGAGATAAGTTCCGCGCGGCAGATGTGGACCTGGTATTTATGCAGCTTTTGACCTACGCGACATCCTACAACATGCTTCCGGCGGTCCGGGATCTGGATGTTCCGGTGGTGCTGGTCAATGTACAGAAGTTAAAAGCACTGGACTACGACCATACGGATATCGCGTCATGGCTGGGCGAAGGCTATGCCTGCGGCGCTGTCGGCGAGATGGTGGCGGACCTGGAGAGATATGGCAAGCGTCATGCGGTGATCACAGGCGTTGTAGAAGGCGGAGATCCGGGCGTTCAGGCGGAGATCGAGGAATGGTGCCGGGCTGCCCAGGTCAGAAGGAGATTCCGGGATACCAACATCGCACAGATCGGAAGACCGTATCCGGGTATGATGGATCTTTATATTGACGAGTCCAACCTGTACAGAAGAATGCACCTGTATACCAAGCAATTTGACTGGGAGAAGATGTGGGCCATTGCCGACGACATTACGGATGAGGACGCGATCCGCGCAAAGGCACAGGATATCCTGGATACCTTCGACATTGAGGGCGGCGGAAGCATTGAGGAAGTATGGGAAATGGCAAAATACGTGGTAGCCTTTGAGCAGTGGGTGAAGGATGAGAAGCTTGGACTGGTTGCTTCCCACTATGACGGATTTGCACAGGGCAAGGCAGGCGTCCTTGACAGTATGCTGATCCCGGCATTCTCCATGTTGATCAAGCAGGGAACAGCCTGCGCGGTAGAAGGGGATATGAAGGTCGCCATGGCAATGAGCATCTTAAAGACCATCTCCGGTACAGGCCAGCTTGCGGAAATGTACTCCATCGACTTCAACGACGATATCGCGATCATCGGACACAGCGGCTCCGGGGATGCGGACATCTCCGACAAGAAGCCGACCATGAAGATCGTGAAGGTATTCCACGGAAAGACCGGCGGCGGCTACCTGACCCAGTTCTATCCCTATACAGGACCGGTGACCTACCTTGCCATCACCCAGGATGGGGACGGACACTTCAAGTTCATCGTGGCAGAGGGCGTCAATGAGGAAGGCAAGATCCTTTCCTTCGGTGATACCAACATGCGGACACGCTTCACCTGCGGGGCAAGGGAGTTCGTGAACCAGTGGAGCGAATGCGGCCCGACACACCACTTCGCGGCAGCGACAGGAAGGCATATCGATACGATCCTAAAGGTGGCGAAGATCTTTAATGTGCCGGTTGATATTGTGACCAGATAATCCATTTTTGAGAACTTCTCTTCAGAGAAAAAGACAGCCCGCGCAACGGATAACCGTGACGGGCTGTCTTAAATCTCTGGTACGTTTTTCAGCATTGGTCAGACCGCGACATCCGCTGCGGCATCTGCTGCTGCCGCATCCATGGAGACGGTTCCAGCCGTTACGCCGCCGCCTGCCGCCGCTGCGGAGGTTCCTGCGGAAACAGCGCCGCTCCCGGCTCCCGCTGCTGCCGCGGAAACCAGACCTTCTGCCGCCGCCGCTGCCGCGGAAGAACTGCCCAGGCCCGCAATGGAATCCAGGGTCTCCTGCAGCGCTTCCTTCCGGTCCTGCATGACTTCCTTGGACGCATAGTGGTTCTCTTCCCTGCGGCGTTTTCTCTTTCGTTTGGTGATCTCCTTGCGGATCTCCAGCTCTTTTTCCTGCTGCTGCCGTTTTTCGGCACGCTTTCTCTGCAGCTCCAGTTGTTCCTCCTTACTCAGATTCTTCAATTTTTTCTGGATCTGCCGGGTCAGCTTCTGCATGCGCCGGATCATCCGCCCGATTTTCTCCTTATCTTCGCCGCTGCTGAGCGCGTACGCTATTTTTAGAGTGCCCAGCGCGCGTATGGCCTTGGAGGAAACCTGCAGCACGTTCATCTTTGTCTCCGAACGGGCGAGCTCGGTTGCAAGCTGCCCGGTAGAATCATCCGGCATGGAAACGGACATCTTGAAGTTCGAGCTCTCCTTTACCTGCGCCAGTAAAGAATCCAGAAAGCTTTCCTCCTCCTGGTTTCCCAGCAGGGAGCTTAATAGACTCTTCTCATCCTCTTCCAGCAGGGAGCTTAATAGACTCTTCTCGTCCTCTCCCAGCAGGGAGTTTAAGAAGCTCCTCTCGTCCTTCCCAAGCAGGGAACTGAAAAAATCCTCCTGATCCTCTCCCAGCATCGAATTTAAAAATAGGGACTGGTCCTGCACCTGTCCGCGGATCGAACCGTAAAAATCATCTACAGCCGGGTCTCTTGTATTGTGATAGCGGTCCACCGCTGTCTCTGTCTGCATCGGAGCGCCGGGAAGCTTCCCGGAATTGCCGGTGCCTGCCGCGGCCGGGGGCTGATACTTATAACTGCCGGCGGCTGACTGCCAGTTCCTCATAGTGACTCTCATAAAATACCCTCCTTTCCTCTGAGTAAATCGTGCTATGCTCCACGCCTGTATCGTGCTCACAGGCGGACAACATTCTCATTTCAAATCCTGTTTTTCCATATAATATATATATCGGCCCGTATTCGGGAAACAAAATAATTTATTGTAAAATTATATTTTTTTGTGATTCTGGTTGCAATTTCACAACCGTTATACTACAATATCCTATGTATAGACAGCTTGGGAATCGTAACAAATGTACCTGTGCAATAGGAAAAAGTTATATTACTGTTCAGAATAAGAAAGCGTGTTTACCGCGCTGTATGTTATTTGGAGCAGTGAGTCTGCGGCGCATAAATGTACAGATTATTTTGAAGCAGTTCTCTACAGGGGTAAGGGAGAGTAGTTTTATGAGTGAAAACAATAAGATGCGTTCTATCCTTGAGATTATGAATGATGTTCTGAGTACGGTAAGAGACTATTATGATTCGGAATATGCTTATTATATTGAAAAGGATGAATACGAGATACTGACAATATATGAGTGGTGCGCGGAGAATATTCCATGGCAGAGAGACCGGATCAAGATGCTGGAGCCGGAACAACTGCCGCGCTGGGTACAGCATGAGATCACGGATACCCGGGATGAGTGCTACAGCGTATTCCAGGGACTGGAGGAAGGGATTACAGCCATACTGGCTGTGGTCAATGTACGCAGGGGCGGCTGTGATCTTTCACTGATGCGGGCGGTTCTGCCGTATATTTCCCAGGCCATCATCCTGCACAAGACCCAGAAGCAGCAGGAGTATCTGAGCTATCATGATGATCTGACAGGGCTTCTCAACCGGAACAGCTTCGTGGCATATCTGGCAGAGGCGAAGAAGAAGCAGCTCAAGTCAGTGGGCGCGTTGTCCGCGGATATCAACGGCCTGAAGAATTTTAACAAGGAGTTCGGCAGGGAGTACGGCGATGAAGTCGTGATCCGCGTAGGCGAGATCCTGGAGGAGTTCTTCCGGAGCGCCAACGTATACCGGCTGACGGGGGATGAATACCTGGCAATCGTTGAGAATATTTCCTACGAAAAGTTTATGAAAGGCGTGCAGGCGGCCCATACCAAGCTGGAGAATATCAGTCTCGGGCTTGTGACCCTGGGTTATGCATGGGAAAAAGCCAATATTGATGTAGATGTCCTTGTTTCCGATGCGGAAGACATGATGCGGGAAGAGAAGAAGAAGTACTATAAGAACCTGCGCAAGGGGCATCATGAGCCGATCATCAAGCAGGATCTGCTTGATGACCTCAAGTCCGGCAATTTTATCGTATGTCTCCTTCCCATTATGGACGCGCATTCCAACGAAGTCGTGGGGGCCGAGGCGCTGGTTCGTTATCATCACAAGGATCTGGGCATCATGAATCCGGAGCGTTACATCGCGCTGCTGGAGGAGACGAAGCTGTCCTATCACCTGGACCTGCATGTATTTGAGGAAGTGTGCAGGACCCTGCAGCGGTGGGAGCGGGAGGATCTTCCGATGATCCCTGTTTCTGTGAATTTTGCGGTTTCCACATTACGCAAGCCTGATATTACAGAGAAGATGCAGGCGATCGTAGAAAAGTATCATGTGTCCTGCGAGTATCTTCAGATAGAAGTGTCAGAATCACGGGGAGATATGAATCAGGAGATGCTGGCCGAGACTGGCAATAAGATCCGCAAAGCCAATGTCCGGGTGGTGCTGGATCACTTTGGCGCGAAGAATTCCAGCTTTACCATACTATCGCTGATGGAATTTGACGGGTTGAAGCTGGACAGCAGCCTGGTTGACAACATCGTGGGCAACCGGCGCAGTCAGATCGTGTCCCAGGCAGTGATCGACGTGTGCAGACGGCTGGGGGTTACGGTATCGGCTTCGGGAGTAGACACCCAGGATCAATTGAACATTTTAAAGGAGATGGGCTGTGACTGTGTTCAGGGTACGCTTTTTAACAAACCGATCACCATTGAGACCTTTGAGGTCAGGTATCTGAAGGGATAAGAGCAGGTACGCGATATGATCAGAACATGGACGGCCAGTATTGCTCCATTATATGAGGAAAGCTTTTACCGGCTGTGCTATGGACAGGCTCCCGCGTTCCGCAGAGAAAAGGCGGATCGTATGAAGGGGAAACAGGTTCGCGCGCAGAGTATCGGCGTATGGCTTCTCTATGAATGGATGAAAAGAGAATATGAGATAAAGGAGGATACAGCATATAATCTTTCGCATTCGGGGGACTATGTGCTGTGTTCTGTTAGTACCGGGCAGGATACGAAGGTGGGCTGTGACATCGAAGAGATGAAGGAGCCGAATCTGAAGATTGCGCGACGCTTTTTCTGTCCGGCCGAGTACGAACAGATCGCCGGGGAAAAAAACGGGACGCTGCGGCAGGAGTATTTTTACCGCTACTGGGTGCTTAAGGAGAGTTTTGCAAAAGCCACAAGGGAAGGACTGGCGCTTGGGATGGATACCTTTGAGATTGCTCTGGGGAGCCCGCCGGTCCTGATACAGCAGCCGGAAAAATATCCAGAAGAATATCATTACAGGGAAGCATTCGTGGGCGGCAGGTACCGGGCTGCGGTATGCTCCACGGATCCAGTGATTGAGGAGATCATACAGGCGGATTTGAGGGATTTGCAGAGATAAAGCGGGGGAGACATCACCGAGATATACAGTTCATATCAGGAGGGCGATATGCGTATAGATAATAGTAGGGCGAGGTTTCTTAAGAAATATGAGCAACGGCTGAAAAAGGTACTGATCGTAGGATTTGCGGCCGGTCTGCTTGTCTGTTTTCTGCTGAATGCGGTCATAAACAGGATCAGGTTTGGCGGGATTGATAAGAAATATGAGGCACAGATCACGGAGCTTACGGAAAAAAATGAAAAGCTGACAAGCCAGATCAAGTCAGGCAGCGCGGGAAAGAATACGGATACAGATGTCGCGGCCAGCGCTGATGAGCTTTCTTCCGAAAAGGAAACCTGGAGTCTGGTTTTGATCAATGAAGATCATCCCCTGGATACAGAGTACAGACCGGAGCTGGAGGCTGTCAGGGAAGGCTCCTTTGTTGACGCGCGGATTGTGGAGGATGCCAAAAAGATGCTGGAAGACGCGGAAAAGGAAGGATTGAACATGTACATTGTTTCCGCGCACCGTGATTATGAGTCGCAGAGAGAGGTATTCAATACTACGATGACGCAATGGATCTCACAGGGTTCCACTCCGCTGGAAGCTTATGAGGAGACCAAGAAGTCCGTGGCGGTCCCGGGGACCAGCGAGCATGCCAGCGGCCTTGCGATGGACATTACCTCCGGGCAGTACGGCGAGCTGGATGAGAAGCAGGCGGAGACGGAAGAGGCTAAATGGCTGGAAAATAACTGCTGGAAGTATGGATTTATTCTTCGCTATCCTCTGGATAAATCCGAAATCACAGGAATCGTCTTCGAGCCGTGGCATTATCGTTATGTGGGGAAGGACGCGGCAAAGGAGATCATGGAGAAGGACATAACTCTGGAAGAATACCTGGCACAATGAGATTTTTCTATCTGAATGAGTCTGCTGGAGGTTCTTTAGAGAATCCAACCGTACAGACGGAATTTTTCATTGTGAAATATAGAAAAAATCAGGATTTATTCAAGTACTGGTTTATAGAAAATTTACAAATATAAAATATATGTAAATTTTCGCTGTGTGAAAGTATTGACAATCCGGAAATACAGTGGTATGATGCTATCCGTAAAGCAAAGAGGCTATGAAACAGTTCATAGCCTCTTTTTTGGGTTTTACGGGTATTTTTACCCTGGCTGGTATCATATGGCGGAGCAAAGGCGCTTCTTTTGTAAAGGAAGACTTTGCCCCGCCATTTTTATACCATTGTTTGCAGAAAAGCTGCCAGCGGCAGAGGTTCTGCATTTGCGGACGGATAGAAATGTCTGTCCGGCAGAAAAGATGAAGGAGGAATAATTATGACGGAAGAAATGTTGATGGCAGTGGACGGCGAATTGTTCGGCGTCTGGTTCCTGATCGGCGCGGCGCTGGTGTTCTGGATGCAGGCAGGCTTTGCCATGGTAGAGGCGGGATTTACAAGGGCAAAGAATACGGGCAATATCCTGATGAAGAATCTGATGGACTTTTGCATCGGCACGGTGATGTTTATCCTGATTGGTTTCGGGCTGCTTCTGGGAGAAGACCTGATGGGGCTGATCGGAAAGCCGGGTTTCGATATTTTCACGAGCTATGCGGATTTTGACTGGTCCAATTTTGTATTCAACCTGGTATTCTGCGCGACCACCGCAACGATCGTGTCCGGGGCCATGGCAGAGAGGACGAAGTTTTTGTCCTACTGCATCTACTCCGGTGCGATCTCCGCGCTGATCTATCCCATTGAAGCGCACTGGATCTGGGGCGGCGGCTGGCTGGCGCAGATGGGCTTCCATGATTTTGCGGGTTCCTGCGCGATCCATATGGTAGGCGGTCTGTCCGCGCTGATCGGCGCAAAGATCCTGGGACCCCGTATCGGAAAGTTTTCCAGGGACGCGTCAGGGAAGGTGACCAAGGTTAACGCATTTCCGGGACACAACCTTCCGCTTGGCTGTCTGGGCGTGTTTATCCTCTGGCTTGGCTGGTACGGCTTTAACGGCGCGGCAGCGACAAGTGTGGCGCAGCTGGGCTCGATCTTCGTGACGACGACCATCGCTCCGGCGGTTGCCACGGTGGTATGTATGATATTTACCTGGATCCGATTCGGCAAGCCGGATGTTTCCATGTGCCTGAACGCTTCTCTGGCCGGGCTGGTAGCGATCACAGCGCCCTGTGACGTGGCGGATGCCTTCGGCTCCATCATCATCGGCGCGGTGGCAGGTGTTCTGGTGGTATTCGGCGTGTGGTTCCTGGATTATGTGCTGGCAGTGGATGACCCGGTAGGCGCAGTGGCGGTTCATTTCATGAACGGGGTGTGGGGAACCCTGGCAGTGGGCCTGTTTGCCACAACCTCTGCTCCTGGAAATGATACCTTCGTGGGACTGTTCTACGGCGGCGGATTTGATCTGCTGGGAAAACAGATCGTCGGTGTGGTCAGTGTCTGCGCATGGACGGCAGTCACGATCACGATCGCGTTTTTCATTATAAATGCAACGGCCGGTCTGCGCGTGACTGCAGAGGAAGAGATCGTCGGGCTGGACTCCTGCGAACACGGACTGCCATCCGCGTATGCAGGCTTCAGCATCATGGATATTTCCAACACGATGACGATGGAGGTCAACGAAAACACGGATCTTGGAAATGCGGAATACGAGTCGGCATCTGCGGTACAGAAAAACGCGGCTGTCAAGGTGGTGAAGATGCCGGATGCGGCGGCAGCATCTGCTGCGGGTATTTTCAAGGTGGTCATCATCTCCAAGCTGTCCAGATATGAGAAGGTAAAGAAGGTGATGAACGACCTGGGCGTTACCGGCATGACCGTGACCCAGGTGATGGGCTGCGGGATCCAGAAGGGAGCCGGAGAGATGTACCGTGGAGTAGAGATGGATGCGACACTGCTCCCGAAGGTCAAGATCGAGGTGGTGGTCAGCAAGATTCCGGTGGATTCTGTCATAGAAGCGGCCAAGAAGGCGCTCTATACCGGCCATATCGGAGATGGAAAGATCTTTGTCTACAATGTGGATAAGGTCGTGAAGATCCGAACCGGAGAAGAAGATTTTGCGGCGCTGCAGGATGTAGAATAGAGCTTGATATGGATGCGCACTCTTTTATGGGTGCGCATTTTGCATATCAACGTATGCGGAATAGACTGCCGGCAGCAGGCTTTCGTTACATGTCACACACTGACCAATCGCTACGCTGATTGGTCAGGAGGATGCACATAAAAGCTGGGATTCAGGCCGTCCATTGCCACAGGCAATTTTAAATGGCGGCCTGAGTTACAGGGCACGCCTGGTCAAGGCGTGACCTGTAACAGGCTTTCTGTATGCTCTGCATGATTTCATTTCTTGACGGTTCGTGCTTCTTCTAGTAGAATACTATCAGGAGATGAAATTATGAGGAAAAAGAGAAATACCAGATGGAATACGCTGCGTGTGACGGCGGCAGGCTTCCTGGGCGTGATCCTGCTTGGAGCGGTGCTTTTATACCTTCCGGTCAGCAACACGCAGCCGATCGCATTTACGGATGCGCTGTTTACGTCGGCAACGTCGGTGTGCGTGACAGGACTGGTAACGGTAGTCCCGGCGTCCCAGTTTACATTGTTCGGCAAGGTCATACTGCTCCTGCTGATCCAGATCGGCGGGCTTGGGGTGATCGCCTGCGGGACGCTGTTTTTATTTTTGCTGAACAAAAAGATCACCATCCAGGAAAGAGTGGTGCTTAAGGAAGCTTACGGGGCGGACCGTCTCGGCGGGATCGTGAGGCTGGTGAGAAAGGTGATCCTGGGCACCTTTGCGGTGGAGGGCGCCGGAGCAGTGCTGTATGCCTTCCAGTTTATTCCAGAGTACGGACTGGTCCGGGGGATTGGATACTCTGTTTTTCATGCGGTCTCCGCATTCTGCAACGCGGGGATCGACATCCTGGGGAGCGGCAGCCTGAGCAGTTATGTGACCAATCCGGTCATCAATGTAACGACGATCCTGCTGATTATCTTAAGCGGTATCGGCTTTACGGTCTGGTTTGACGTGATCGACAACAACCGCAGGCTGATCCGGGGGGAAGTACCGAAACGCTGGTGGTTTACCAGGCTGCGGCTGCAGTCCAAGCTGGCTATCATGATGACGGTGTTTCTGATCCTTGCCGGAACTGTTTTCGTATTTCTGGCGGAATACGGGAATCCGGATACCATCGGGGAACTGAGCATGGGCCAGAAGCTGATGGCCTCCATGTTCCAGTCCGTGACGACGAGGACTGCCGGATTCTGTACCGTTTCCCAGGGGGCGCTGCATACGGAGTCCAAGCTGTTCTGCGCGATCCTGATGTTTATCGGTGGATCTCCCGGAGGAACCGCGGGCGGAGTTAAGACGACCACCTTTGCCATGCTGTTTCTTGCCTGCCTGACATTTGTTCGGGGAGGAAATGACACGGAATGCATGGGAAGAAAAATCACGGTGGCGAATTTTCGGACAGGCTTTGCGGTTGTGATGGTCGCTTTTGCCGTATTTATCGCAGGCACGATCGCGGTGCTTTTTCTGGAGCCTGACAGCATCCTGCTGGAAAATGTGATCTATGAGACCGCATCCGCGGTAGGGACCGTGGGGCTGAGCGCAGATCTGACGCCCCGGCTGTGCAGAGCCAGCCAGTATGTTTTGATGGTGATGATGTATATCGGGAGGCTGGGCCCTCTGACGATGGCGCTGATGTTTGCCGGAAAGACACATCCCAGGGACCGGATCCGGAGTCTGCCGGAGGAGCAGATCATGGTGGGATGACGGGGCAGCCGCCAAATATCCATGCAGATATACCTTGTGAAACGGCCGGATGGCCTCTGAGTATGGCTATTTGGCTCGTTGCTTCACAGGAATAAAGGAAAATGTCGTGAAAGGAACGGATTATGAAGAAGCAATTCATTGTATTGGGACTGGGAGGATTCGGAGCAAGCGTGGCGGTTACGCTGCAGCAGCTTGGATGCGATGTTGTGGCGGTGGATATGGATATGGAGCGGGTCAATGAGGTGGCGGACCTGGTGACCTATGCCATGCAGGCGGATATCGGCAACCCGGATCTGCTCCCGTCCCTGGGTTTGAACAATTTTGACGGGGTGGTGGTGGCCGTGGCAGAGGATATGGAGGCCAGCATTATGGCGACCCTGGTAGCGAAGGAGATCGGGATTCCCCGTGTGCTGTGCAAGGCGCGGGATGACAGGCACGCGGCGGTGCTGCGGAAGATTGGCGCGGATACGATCGTATTTCCGGAGGTGGAGATGGGAAAGCGGATCGCGAAGAACCTGCTGTCCGCAAACTTTGCAGACTGGATCTCCTTATCGCCGGATTACAGTGTGGTAGAGATTCGGACACCCTCCTATTGGGTGGGAAAGACTTTGAAGGAGCTGGACGTGAGAAGATCCCATGAAGTGAACGTGGTGGGAATCAAGGAGGGGGACCGTGTGGAGATCACCCCCAATCCGGACGTGCCGCTGACAGAGGATATGATTCTGATGCTCATAGGCTCCAATGAGACACTGGAAAAATTATAGCGGCGGAACCTGACAGCTGTTCCGATCGGCTGCGGTAAAAAATCCGCGTCGCGGAAAAAAGTGATCTGAGAAAAGGCGCGATCGTTCCCACTGGAATACCGTGGGGACGCCGTCTTTTTTTTCCTTTGATTTATCGGATTTTGACAAGAACTGTTGACGGTTAAAAAGTGATTTGATAAAATGAAAAAAGTGCAGTTGAAACGGAAAAATTTCTATGAGGGTGTTCTTCATAGTAAAAATATACGGAAATGAAAGAGGAGGAAGACCATGGAGGTTTTGTCATTTGGCGAACAGGTCAAGATCATTTTAAGCCGTAAGGGTATGACTATAAAAGAACTGGCGGAATTGATCGAGGATACTACGGGGAAGAAGATGTCCCGGCAGAATCTGACGCAGCGGCTTGGGAGAGATAATTTCCAGGAAAAGGATATGCGTATGATCGCGAAGATCCTGGGATGCCCCTTTCAGCTGAGCATTTTCCCGGTGGAAAATGAGGCAGGAGAAAAGACAGAGCCGATGGAAGAACTCCTCTTGAAATATGTAAAGCATCCGAAGGTGCAGCCGAAGAAGAAAAAAGAAACCCAGGACGATGGTTTTTACCAGCAGGTGCTTGTATTTGACCAGGATACGCCGGAAACAGCGGTGGAAGAGCCGGACAGGAAAGAGGAAGCGGCTGTGCCTCAGGAAGCGGACCGGATGCCGTCTGCGGGAGAAATGATGGAAATGACTGAGGGCAAAGAGGAGGCAGCGCCTGTCGGCATCCGGGACGCGTCGATGGAAGACGCATATGCCGATGAATCGGGAGAGACGTCAGATTATGATGACGGCGAGGAACTGCTGGAGCTGGATATTTTGGATCCGGAGGATTCCGAGGACCTGGATGAGGCGGATCTTTTATACGGAGGCTTCAAGACAAAGAGGATTGACAGGAAGGCGATCCTTGCCGCTGCGGAAAAAGCGGAGAAGGAAAAATGGGATGCCGTAACAGGAACCGCAGACCGTGCGGAGGAGGATAGCAGCGCAGAAGAGCACAAGTCCGGGGACGGTATGGAAACCGGGAACAGTCCAGGGATGTATGGCGGCGAGGAAGAGCAGAAGCCGAGCGCCGGTCCAGGAGCGCTCTATGGCATAGAAGAGCAGAAGCCGAGCGCCGGTACAGGAGTGCGCTATGGCATAGAAGAGCAGAAGCCGAGCGCCGGTACAGGAGCGCGCTATGACATGGAAGAGCAGAAGCCGGATGCCGGTCCAGAAATGCGCTATGACAGGGAAGAGCAGAGGCAGGACTTGGGAACGCCGAAGGAGACCGCGGCTGCGGAAGAGCGGGATATGACGATCGGAGAGCTGTACATGATCCATAAGGAACTGGACGAGCTGGAGGAGAGCATCCATCCGAATGTGAATACGGGCATGGCATCTTCTGCCCAGGCCGTTCCGGCGGTTCCGGCAGTGCCGGAGCCGGTTCCTGCGGTAAGGCAGGTGGAAGAGGAGGAAGACCCGGAGCCAGAAGACTTTGAACCGGTCATCCGATATGAGGACGCAGAGGAAAACCTGGAGCTGGGGGAGATGAATCCGTATACCGGTCGTGAATACCAGACCAACAGCGTGCGGATGCATCCTACCAGGATCGGCTATGTACAGGTCTATGACCGTTTCCAACATGGCTGGACAGACATGACGGAGTGGGCATTCCTTGGGTATCAGGAACGGAAGAAGACGCTTCTCGGCAGAGATTATGAGCCGCCGATCTATCTGGATTAAAATGCGGGAACATCAGGAATTATGAAAAAACAGAACAGCCCCATTCTATATGGGGCTGATGTTCTGTATATCATCGTATGAGGAAAGTCCGCGGGCGGCAGGCTTTCCGTGCGGAGACGAAGGAAGGGAGAAGACAGATCATGGAATGGAATACACTGCTTTCCGCAAAGCGTATGCGGGGCGGCTATTATACGGCGAAACGATCGGCCGACCTGAGAAGTGAATTTGAAAAGGATTATCACCGTATCATCGGCAGCGCGTCTTTTCGGAGACTGCAGGACAAGACCCAGGTTTTTCCACTGGACAAAAGTGATTTCATCCGGACCAGGCTGACCCATTCCCTGGAGGTCTCTTCCTTTGCGAAATCATTGGGACAGAATATCGGACAAAAGCTTTTGACCGGGGAGATGGATCCCGGGTTTACGATGCAGATGAAGGAGGATATCTGCCATATCCTGCAGTGCGCCGGCCTGATCCACGATATCGGCAATCCGCCCTTCGGACATTTTGGAGAGCTGGCTATCCGGGAGTGGTTTGAGAGGAATCTGAAACGACTGGAATATTACGGTAAGCCCGTGGAGGATATCCTGAAACCCCAGATGAAGGAAGATTTTTACCATTTTGAGGGAAACGCGCAGGCTCTGCGGCTTGTCACGAAGCTGCATTATCTGGTGGACGAAAATGGGATGAATCTGACCTGCGCCCTGCTGGATACCATTGTCAAATATCCGGTTCCGTCCACGGGAATTGATAAAACGACGGGAAATATCAAGGACGGGAAGATGGGGTATTATTACGCAGAGCAGGAGATCTACAGGGAGATTTCCCGGGAGACGGGTACCGGCTCCAACAGGCATCCTCTGACCTATATCCTGGAAGCGGCGGATGACCTGGCATACAGCACGGCAGATATTGAGGATGCATTTGTAAAAGGCTATATTACCTACAACATGCTGGTGGAAGAACTGAAAAGGCTGGGCGAAGGCTGCTGTTGTCCCGGATTTGACGCGCTGGAAAAGCTGCAGGTCTACTACCAGAGAGGGCTGGAAAAAGGGATCTGGAACCCGGAAAGCTATGCGGTCAAAAACTGGGTAGTCCGGCTTCAGGGCGTGCTGATTACCTGTGCTACCGACGGTTTTACGTCTAATTATGAGAGGATCATGGCAGGCGAATACGACAGAACCCTTTTTTGCGGAACCTGCGGAGAAAAGCTGATGAAGCTGCTCGGGGAAATGGCCTATAAAAAAGTATTCTGCTCCAATGACATTTATAAGATGGAGATCGCGGAGGGTGTGATCCTGGATTTCCTGATGGATAAGCTGGTATCGGCGGTGCTTTACTACGACACCGGGAAAAAGCCGACCTCCATGGATACAAGAGTATTTTCCTTTATATCAGATAATTATGTGAATGCCTACCACCATCAGGCTAAGGGAAAAAGCGAAGCGGAGAAGCTCTATCTCCGCCTGCTTCTGGTGACTGATTATGTCTGCGGCATGACGGACAGCTATGCAAAACGGCTGTACCAGGAACTGAATGGGATCGTGTGAATGATGCTGCATACATTTATTTCAGGAAACAGCACCAGTATCCAAAGTTTTCCTGTGGACTGCACTCGTCATCCGTGAGCTGCAGGGAATCATTGTAGGAATCGGTAAACTGCGGAAAACCAAACAATCTGGCGGCTCTGGCTTCCCGGGGATCATAGATGCCTGGGACACCAAGCCAGTAATGGCCGTCCTTTTCGATCAGGAGCAGATGGTGATAATTGTGATATCCGTGGAGCAGGAAGCTGTTGTTGGCAAGGTGCCAGTACTTCCGCGGCAGGATCGACATCTCCGAACGCTGGATCTTCTTGACAGTCTGCGTGGGAGCGGTTGGATTTGCGGAGGAATCCTGGCTTTGTGAAGGCTGTTCCGCGATCGGATTTTGTCCGTTGTGCGGTGGCTGCTCCATGGCCGGGCTTTGTCCGTCACAGGAAGATGACCCGGCAGGAGTGCATTGCTCGGGCGAGCATTCCGATTCAGGTGCATAGACTGATTCAAGTGTATTGTCTGATTCAGGTTCATTGTCCGGTTCAGGGCTGCATTCTTGTTCAAAGGGAATGTCCTGCTCGTCTGGGGATTCTTGTTCCGCTGAGGCATTCTGTTCGGGCGGAGCGGTACTTTCACAGCTTTCCGGTTCGCTGTCGATGGGATCAGGTTCAGCGGGGGCCTCAGTGCCGCATTCTTGAAGCGATTCTGCTTCTAATTCCATGAATGTATCAGAGGAATGATCACTCGAAGGAGAATCATCCCCGGACTCCTTTTCGGGTGCGGCATGATCTGAGGGCGCGGCGAGCAGCTTCTTCGGATCGACCGCTATACCGGGGGCGGCTGCGGCAAGTATATGCCCGTTCGGAAGAGGCAGAAAAAATCCGTCGATCGTATCCAGCGTATGCCCTTCGGGAAAACGGGATTCTGCGGAATTGAGCCTTGCGGAAAAAGCATGGTTCGTACAGGTGATTTCCGCAAGGACAGAAGAGTTTGTCAGATCATTTTCCAGATAAAAGGCACAGAGTTTTATCGTATCCGAATAAGCTACCGGAATGCCCCGGGCATTGAGCATCAGCGTACAGGAGCGGTAATACCGGGTGATTTTCAGAAAACCGGCGTTGCGGAGCTTTTGCGAATTGTTATATTCATAAAGATAGAAAATACCAGGTTTCATATTTGCCTCCAGTCTTGTCATTTCTACCAATAGTGTATTCAGCGCGGATGGGAAAAAGAACTGCCCTGATAAACAGATCAAGACAACAATAGCTAATATACAGGCAGGGGCAGGCCGGGCGGAAAAAGAAGAGCTGTTTCAAGTGTGACCGTAAGGAGCGCGGCAGAAAGGAAAACACATGGACCAGAATATAAAAAATCTCAATAAAGAGCTGAACCAGAATCCCGCTTCGCATCAGGGGACGGATATCAAGAAGGATGAAAAATATATGCGGGAGGCCATCCGCCAGGCGAAGAAGGCCTACGCATTGGAAGAGGTGCCTATCGGCTGTGTGATCGTGTACCGGGATAAGATCATTGGCAGAGGCTATAACCGCCGTACCGTGGATAAAAATACACTGGCCCATGCAGAACTCACTGCCATTCGAAAGGCATGCAGAAAAATGGAGGACTGGCGGCTGGAGGAATGTACCATGTACGTCACCTTAGAACCCTGTCAGATGTGCTCCGGGGCCATTGTGCAGGCGCGGATCCCGCGGGTCGTCGTGGGATGCATGAACCCCAAGGCCGGCTGTGCAGGTTCTATCTTGAACCTCTTGGACATGAAGGAATTTAACCATCAGGCGGACCTGACGATCGGAGTGCTGGGTGAGGAATGCAGCGAGATGATGAAGCAGTTCTTCCGGGAGCTGCGGGAGCGGCAGAAGGCAAAAAAGAAAAGCTGACCGTTACAAGGCAGCTTTTCCAATAAGCGATTCATATTTTTACGTGCATTACGCTTCGAATGCATCTCCACAAACGTTACCTTGGCAGTTAACTCGACCCAGGCACCCTCACAACACCCGGAAGGTTCTGCTTAGTGCTGCTTCGTTCCCGACCTGACACGGTTCACAGATTCCCGTCGCATGAGACCCGGATCTTCATCGCCACTTACCAAGGGCAGCTTTGCAGATCAGCACCCTCAGCGTAATATCACCCCTGCTATAGCGGATTGCAGGTACAAGGTACCGCTAACACCCCGGCTGCACGAGTCTTAATTTTACATGGTTTTTGCGGAAATGTCAATGCATTCGGCGGCGGAAAACAAAAATTTCTAACCGCACAGCCGGAAATTTTTGTAATATCGACAAAAACAGGATTTCGGGCTATCGTGTACAATGAACATGAACTTTTACGAAATGGTTGAAAAAGGGCCTGTAAAATGCTAAAATCTTATGTATCTATTCAGAACAGCAAGAAGGATACCGAATAAAACGGCTTACCGGCCGTCATGGGATGCCTTCTGGCACAGCTTTAAAACAGGAGTCGAGAACATGAATTTTTATAATAAAAAATTCCGCAAGATCGCGGCAGTTTTGATATTACTTTTGATTGTCGCAATGGTAGCAACGATGATAATTCCCTACCTGGTATAACCGAAAAAGGTGATTGAAAAAAGATGACTACAAAGAGGAAACGGCGCAGAAGACGCAGGCGGATCCGGCGTCAGACATTGCGCGACCTGTGCCTGATGGGATTCGTCCTGATCTGTGCGGCGGTGGTGTTTGCCGGGACCCAGTCGGTTCTGCGCGGCTACGTAAAAAAGCACGATGACGGCAAGATCCTTTCCGGCGTTTCTGTGGGCCACACGGATGTATCCGGGATGAGCCGCAAGGAAGCGCTGGAAGCAGTACAAAAAGAAGTGGCAGACTGCGGCGCGGTGATGGTTACATTAAGGATTTCCGAAGGGGAAGAATTCGAAGCTTCCCTGAAAGAACTGGGGCTTTCCTCGCCAAAGCTTGAGACTGCTGTGGACGATGCCGTGGAGTTTGGCAAGACGGGAAATACGACGCAGTCCTACAAGCTGATCAAAAAAGCGGAGAAGAAAAAACTGCGGCATCGCATTCCGCTGGAATATGAACTGGGAGAGCGTGAGGCGTCCAAGGTTCTTTCCACGCGTTCACAGGCATTTTTAGAAACTCCGGTAAATGCCGCGATCGTGCAGGCACCGGAAGGGATTCAGGTGACTGAGTCGCATGAGGGAGAAGTCCTGGATACGGAACGGACGATTGAGAACCTGACCCGATTTTTAAATGACGACTGGGACGGAAAACCGGGCAATGTTCAGGCGGTCATAGAAAAAAAAGATGCTCCTGTCACCGAGGAAGACCTGGCCGGACTGACAGATATTTTGGGAAGCTACACTACATATTATGGAGAGAGCGGGGAAGGCCGGACGAAAAACGTGGAATCCGGGGCAAATCATCTGAACGGAATCCTGCTGCGTCCGGGGGAGGAACAGTCGGCCAATGAGGCTATGGAGCCCTATACCATTGAAAACGGTTATGCCGAGGCGGATTCCTATGAGAGCAATACGGTGGTGCAGACGATGGGCGGCGGTATCTGCCAGGTGTCCTCTACTCTTTATAATGCGCTGCTGTTCGCGGAGCTGGAGATCGTGGAGCGTTATCCTCATTCCATGCTCGTGTCCTATGTGGAAGCATCCAAGGACGCGGCTATTGCGGATGACCTGCTGGATCTGGTTTTTAAAAATAATCTGGATTCCCCGATCTACATCCAGGCTGTGCTCGCGGAAGGAAATCTGACCTTCAATATATATGGAAAGGAAACCAGAAGTCCGGACCGTACTCTGACATTCATCAGCGATAGTACAGAGAGTGAAGATACGGATGGGACTCGTTTTGTAGCAACGGAAAACTATATCGGATATTATGCGATTCAGAGCTATGCCCATCCGGAGATCACGGCCCAGCTCTGGAAGGTGGTTACGGAAAATGGTCAGGAGGTCAGCCGGGACGTGATCAATTACAGCCAGTATATGGCGGTGCCGGAGACCTACGGCGTAGGCGTTCTCTCAGATGACCCGGCTGATACAGACAGGATGAACAGCGCCATTATGACCCAGAATGAAGAAACGATCATGAATACCATGAATGAGATCCTATACGGCTCGGCCGGCACAGAGAATACAGACGGCACACAGTAAAGAGATTCAGCAAGGAGATCAGGAGGAGAACATGAAGCCAGGAAAGCTTTCGCAGACCGTATGGAACCGGTCCGTACAAAGACAATTGAACAGCGATTGGGAAGCAGATTTCCTTCTGAAGCCCTCCAAGGCCGAGGCGTGTACGGCAATGAGCGGGTCTCCGGAAGGGATCCCGCTGACCGCTTCCGCCTCCGTTTTCGGGCAGGCTCCGTCCCTTGGAACCTATGCCGCCGCGAAAGCAGTCAATGACATTGCTGCCAGAGGCGGCGTGCCGATGGGAATCTCAGTCTCGATCACACTTCCGGAAAATGCGGAGGAAGCATTGCTGCAGGAAATGATCCGGCAGATGGATCGGCTTTGCCGGAAATTTCACATTCCCATTGCAGGCATGCAGGCGGAGGTCAGCCCGGCAGTCCGGCAGGTGCTGATCCAGGTGACGGCCCTGGGGCAGGCAGAGGAAGCGAAGCTGCTGCGTCTGGTAGATACGATGCCCCGGCAGGACATCGTGCTGTGCGGTTATATCGGCCTGGAAGGGATGCTGCGGATCCTGGATGAATGCCTGGAAGAGCTGGGCAGACGTTTTTCTCCTGCCTTCCTGCGTCAGATGCGGGAATTGGACAGTGAGCTCTTCCGATTTGAGGCCATCCGTATGGCATCCGGCAGCGTGACGGCCATGCAGCAGATCGGAAGCGGCGGCATCCTGGGGACGCTTTGGGAACTGGCAGAAGCGGCAGGCGTGGGCCTGAACGTGGATCTGAAAAAAATGAGTATCCGCCAGGAGACGGTGGAGCTATGCGAATACTATCATTTGAACCCCTATCAGATGACTTCCGCGGGAAGTGTCCTGATGATCACAGAACACGGGGAACGGCTTGCGCAGGCTCTCAGTGAGGGCGGCGCGCGAGCCAGTGTGCTTGGGGTCACTACTGCAGGGAATGCGCGGGTGGTCACAAGCGGAGAAGAGAGCAGATTTCTGGACCGTCCGGCCCCGGATGAATTGATGCGGTGGTGGGCGGAACGTTTATCGTAATAAAAAAATGGCTATGACAGAATGCCCTTTGGTATCGGGCATGCAATGGAACGGCAGCAGGGAAGTACAATTTTTATGCCGTTGATCTGAACAGAGCAATATGAAAAATTATAGTTGGAAGGGAACGCTATGGAAAATCGTTTGACATTGAGAAATGAAATTTTAAAAAATATGGAGAGGAACAGCCGGATTGATTTAAAAGAGCTGTCCGTGCTGCTGGGGCTGGAGGAAGCCGTAGTGGCAAATGAAGTTGCGGAGATGGAGAAGGAAAAAGTGATCTGCGGATACCATACGCTGATCGACTGGGACAAGACCGGCACAGAGAAGGTGACCGCGCTGATCGAGGTGCGTGTGACCCCCCAGAGGAACCAGGGCTTTGACCGGATCGCGGAGCGCGTCTACAACTACCCGGAGGTACATGCGGTATACCTGATCTCCGGCGGTTACGACCTGCTGGTGACTCTGGAAGGCAAGACGCTCAAAGAGGTGTCCCGCTTCGTATCCGAAAAGCTGGCTCCCATTGATTCCGTGATCAGCACCGCAACCTATTTCATCCTGAAAAAATATAAAGACTTCGGGACGATCATGGTGCCTAAGACGGAATCCGAAAGGATGGTGGTGACTCCATAATGAGAAACCCTATCGCAAAAAAAATTACGCAGGTCAGGCCGTCCGGAATCCGGAAGTTTTTCGACATCGCAAGCGAGATGGACGACGTCATTTCCCTGGGTGTCGGGGAACCGGATTTTGATACGCCCTGGAGGATTCGGGAGGAAGGCATCTTTTCTCTGGAAAGAGGGAGGACTTTTTACACCTCCAACGCCGGGCTGCAGGAGTTGCGGGACGAGATCTGCCGTTACCTGGACCGGAAGATCCACGTATCCTATGACCCCAAAAAAGAGACTATGGTGACGGTGGGCGGCAGCGAAGCTATCGATGTGGCGCTGCGGTGCATGCTGGATCCGGGCGATGAGGTGCTGATTCCCCAGCCTTCCTATGTGTCCTATGTACCCTGCACCATCATGGCGGACGGGGTTCCCGTGATCGTGGAGCTGAAAAATAAAAACGAATTTAAGCTGACTGTGGAGGACATGGAAAAAAAGATCACCGACCGGACGAAGATCCTGGTGATGCCGTTTCCGAACAATCCGACCGGTTCCATTATGACAAGGGAAGACCTGGAGCCGGTAGCGGAATTTGTCAAAGAGCACGATCTTTATGTCCTTTCCGATGAGATCTATTCAGAGCTCAGCTACAAGGGAGATCATGTCTCCATCGCCAGCCTGCCCGGAATGCGGGAAAGGACGATCGTAATCAACGGATTTTCCAAAGGCTTCGCAATGACCGGGTGGCGTCTCGGATACTGCTGCGGTCCGGAGGCTATCTTGAAGCAGATGATTAAGCTCCACCAGTTCGCGATCATGTGCGCGCCCACCAACAGCCAGTACGCGGCTGTGGAAGGGCTGCGCGGCTGCGAAGAGGAAGTGGAGGAGATGCGCAAGGCATATAATCAGAGAAGGCGGTTTCTGATGCATGAGTTCGCCAGGATGGGACTGGAATGCTTTGAGCCTTACGGGGCATTTTATGTGTTCCCGAGTATCGAGGAGTTTCAGATGTCCTCCGACGAATTTGCAACAAGGCTTCTAAAGGAAGAGCGGGTGGCCGTGGTGCCCGGAAGCGCCTTCGGAGATTGCGGGGAAGGATTTTTAAGGATATCCTATGCATATTCCCTGGAAGACCTGAAGGTGGCACTGGGAAGGCTGGGACATTTCATCCAGAGACTCCGCAATGAGCAGGAAGGGATCTGAATATAAAGCGAGGGAAAGAAATGCTGAATATCGTATTGCTGGAACCGGAGATCCCGGCCAATACCGGAAATATCGGAAGAACATGCGCGGCGACGGGAAGCCGTCTCCACCTGATCGAACCTCTGGGCTTCCGGCTGGATGAAAAGTCGCTTCGCCGTGCCGGGATGGATTACTGGAAGGATCTGGATGTCATTACTTACATTAACTATGAAGATTTCCTGGAAAAAAATCCGGAGGCCAAGGTTTATATGGCGACCACAAAAGCGGAAAAGATGTATACGGAGATCCGGTACGAGCCGGACTGCTATATCATGTTTGGAAAAGAAAGCGCCGGGATTCCGGAAGAGATCCTGGCCCGTCACCGTGAGGACTGCGTTCGGATTCCCATGATCGGGGGGATCCGTTCCCTGAACCTGGGCAATTCCGCCGCGGTCATCCTGTACGAGGCGCTGCGGCAGAACCGGTTTGCCGGAATGGAGACGCGGGGGCAGCTTCACCGTCTGGACTGGGAGACGTAAAAAAGTCCGGGCAGCCGCGCCGCCCGGACATATTTTACGCATAGTTCAGGAAACTGTGAATAGGATAGACAGTGACGGTGTTTTAGGCGCTTAACAACGAAATCTTGCGCATTTTGGCAAAATTTTGGTTCCGGCTTGTCCGGGTTAGGCAGTTTGTTCAAATGAAAACAGAATTATTGCACGATAGTTGGAAAAATATGAAAAAATTGTAGACTATATCCCAAGAATTGTGGTATGATATAAAATGTGTACTTAGAAAGAAGGTGAGTCAGGTATGGTCGAGAACACAATTCAGGCAATTAAAGAGACCGAAGCGAAGGCAGAAGCAGTGGTCAGAGAGGCTGAGTCCAAGTATAGAGAGATTCTGGATGAAGCAGCAAAAAAAGCAGAGGCAATGAAGTCAGAACAGATTCAGAACATGAAGCAGAAGGCTCAGTCCGATATGGAAAAGGCAAAAGAAAAAGGTACACAGGATTTGGATTCAGCGATGTCCGAGATTCGAAAGGAAGTGGCGGCGCTCAAGGAGCTTGCCCAGCAGAAGCACGAAGCGGCGGTGAATCTTGTGGTATCGGAACTGATTTGAGACAGAGGGTGTCCATCCAGCACGGAGCAGGGATATTTTTCAAGTACGCGGATACGCACAGCGTCATCAATTCCGGGGGGATTGGTGGCTTTCATATTGTTGTGAACAAATTGCGCTTGGAAGATGGTCTTGTGCGAAGTGTCGGACATTTCTGTCAGATATGATCCGTGACTGCGGATGATATCAAGCATGATTTTTCAAGGAGGGATTACAGGCCGCCTGGAAAAGTCAAAAAAATAGGAAAGAAAAAGGAGGGATTCGATTATGGCGGTATTGCAGATGCAGCGAATCAGTATCTGCGCGTTGAAGAAGAACCGGAAAGCGATTCTGGAAAAGCTGCAGAGCATGGGCGTCATGGAGGTCAGCCAATTCCTGGAGGAAGATGAAGATTTCCGGCGGATGGATACGGCGAATGCCAGAAGCAGCTTTGAAAAAGCAGCAGCCTCTGTTGACCGTGCGCTGGATATTCTTCAGATATACGCACCGGAGAAAAAATCAATGCTGTCTTCTCTCGCCGGGAAAGAACTGGTAGATCAGAAGAGATACCAACAGATCATCGGAGACAAAGAAACCCTGCTTCGGACAGCGAACCAGATCCAGTCACTGGACCGTGAGCGGGCAGAGCAGAAGTCCGAGATCCTGAAGCTGGAGAACAGTATTGAAAGCCTGAAACCATGGCTTCCGCTGGAAGTCCCCATGGACTATGAGGGGACAACGCATACGGAGATGCTTCTCGGAACCATGCCGGGAGAATGCAGTCTGGAGCAGATTTATTCTGCGATCGCGGAGAAGGCGCCGGAGGCCCAGGGGTATGAAGCGCATATCGTCTCCGCGGGTCAGGAAGGGACTTACCTGACGGTGTTCTGTTTGAGAGAGGAAGCGCGTCAGGTGGAAGAAGCGCTCCGCGGCAGAGGGTTTGCAAGGCCGTCTCAGATCCTGCAGCAGGTACCTGCCGCGGCAAGGTCAGAGATGGAGTCAGAGATCAACAGCCGGGAGCTTAAGATCGAAGAGATCGAGCAGCAGCTGGCCGGCCTGGGAGTCAGCCGGGAAAGCTTAAAGCTTCTTGCAGACTATTACCGCGTCCGCGCAGACAAGTATGAGGTGCTGGGAACTCTGCCCCAGTCAGAGCGTACATTTTTTATCAGCGGTTATGTGCCGGAAAAATATACGGATAAGCTGAAAAGCGCGCTGGAAGGCAGGTATGACTGTGTAGTCGATGTGGAAAAACTGAAAGAGGACGAGGAAGCTCCGGTGCTTCTTCAGAATAATTCGTTTTCAGAGAGTGCAGAAGGGATTCTGGAATCCTACGGCCTCCCGGCAAAGGGAGAGGTCGATCCTACGGCGATTATGTCCGTATTCTATGTATTTTTATTTGGTTTGATGCTGTCCGATGCGGCATATGGAGCAATCGTATCCATTGCGTGCGGCGCGGCGCTTAAGAAGTTCCCGAGGATGGAAGCAGGTATGAAAAAGTCACTGAAGCTGTTTTTCTGGTGCGGGTTGTCCACACTGTTCTGGGGCGTCATGTTCGGAGGCTACTTCGGAGATGTGGTGAATGTGGTGTCCAGGACATTCTTTGGCAATCAGGTGGAGATACCGGCTCTTTGGTTCATTCCGCTGAACGACCCGATGAAGCTGTTGATCTACTCCATGCTGTTCGGTCTGATCCATCTGTTTACCGGGTTGGGGATCAAAGGGTATATGTGCATCAAGGACAACAGATATCTGGATTTCTTCTGTGATGTTGTGCTCTGGTTCCTGTTCCTGATCGGACTGATCATCATGTTCCTGCCGACAGACATTTTTGCTTCCGTCGCAGGGGCGAAGATCGTATTTCCGGAATTTGTCAACTTTCTGGGCAAAGCGTTCGCGATCATCGGAGTGGTTGGTATCCTGCTGATGTCAGGCAGAGAGAACAAGAACTTCGGACTCAGGATTGCGCTCGGCGCATATGATCTATACAATGTGACAGGATGGCTCAGCGACGTGCTGTCCTATTCCAGGCTTCTTGCCCTGGGACTTGCAACAGGCGTTATCGCGCAGGTTGTCAACCAGATGGGAAGCATGGCCGGCAACGGCATCTTCGGCGTGATTTTATTCATCGTTGTGTTTATCGTGGGACATACACTGAACCTGGCGATCAACCTGCTGGGCGCGTATGTTCACACAAACCGTCTGCAGTATGTAGAATTTTTCGGTAAGTTCTACGAGGGCGGCGGAAGAATGTTCAATCCATTTAAAGAAAATACAAAATATGCAGATATTAAGGAGGACTAGGAAATGATTTTAGAAAGTTTAGGAATTGTTTATGCGCTTTTAGGTGCGGCATGTGCGGTATTTCTTGCAGGTGCGGGTTCAGCTTTGGGAGTTGGTATTGCAGGTCAGGCAGCGTCAGGCGTTGTATCGGAAGATCCGAGCAAGTTCGCTAAGGTACTTATCATGCAGCTTCTGCCCGGTACACAGGGTATCTACGGTCTGCTGGTTGGATTCATCACCCTGTCCAAGATCGGTATCATCGGCGGCGGCGCGGTTGAGATTTCTCCGTCCACAGGTCTTCTGATCCTGGCAGCATGCCTTCCGATCGGAATCGTAGGTCTGATCTCCGGAAAATCCCAGGGCAAGACAGCGGCAGCTTCCATCGGTATCGTTGCAAAGAAACCGGATCAGTTCGGTAAGGCAATGCTGTTCCCGGCCATGGTTGAGACCTATGCGATTCTGGCGCTTCTGATCTCCATTTTGGCAGTCAGCGGAATCCAGGTATAATTCGGCTTGATCTTCCGCAGCGGCATGCCGGGAAGGGGATTTTCCGGAAGCTGTGCGGGCGGAAAGAAAAAAATGATAAGTATGAGGTGTGATAGATGAGTGGATTAGACAAGATAAAAAGTCAGATCCTGGATGAAGCGAACCACTCAGCAGAAGTGAAGCTTGCGGAAGCCAATGAGAAAGCGGAGCGGATGCTCAGCGAAGCAAAGGCAGAGGCGGAAGCAGAGGTTTCAAGGCTGCAGGCAAAATCTCAGGAGGCGGTTGCGGTTTACGCGGACCGGGTAAAATCATCCGGTGAGATGCAGCGGAAGCAGGCAATCCTCCAGGCAAAGCAGGAAGTGATCGCGGACGTGCTCCAGAACGCATATGAGAAGGTGTGCGCACAGGACGACGCGGCATATTTCGGGATGATCACAAGGATGCTCGAAAAATATGCCCAGCCTGGGGACGGCATTATCTCTTTCAATGCGAAGGATCTGAAGCGTATGCCGAAGGGATTTGAAGCCGAGATGGAAAAGGCCGCTCAGAAAAAGGGCGGAAGCCTGAAGCTGTCCGCGGAAGCAAAAGAGATGGACGGCGGCTTTATCCTGGTATACGGCGGTGTGGAAGAGAATTGTACGATCCGGGCAATGTTTGACGCAAAGAGAGATTATTTGTCCGATAAAGTTCATGAGGTGTTATTTATATAGAATATAGCTATGCGGGGATTACGCATAGCTGTATACCATAGTATACGAAAAAGTCTGCCTAAGGCAGGTTTTTCGTATGACACAGGAGGGAATATTTTGAATGATTTAGAATATACTTACGCGGTTGCGCGTATACGTTCGTTGGAAGCATCCCTGCTGACGGATTCTGTAATTGACCAGCTTGTGAACTGTCAGAGTGAAAAGCAGTGCCTGGAACTGTTGAGCGAAAAGGGCTGGGGAGACCATGAGACCGGTCTTGACGCCTCTGCAATGCTGAAGCGGGAGGAAGAGAAGACCTGGGAAGTGATCCGGGAAATAGCGCCGGATCTGTCCGTATTCGACGTGCTTTCTTATTCAAAGATCTACCATAATCTGAAAGCGGCGATCAAGGAAGTGTGCACCGAGGTTCAGACGGAGAATATTTTCTACGACGACTGCGCAATCCCCGGAAGGGAGATGCTGGAGATCGTGGAGAATAAGGAGTTCGGCCGGCTTCCGGACAACATGGCTGCCGTGGCGCAGGAGGCGTATGATACGCTTCTGCATACAAGGGACGGTCAGCTCTGCGATGTGATTGTAGACCGTGCGGCGCTTGAAGCGATCTATGAGGCAGGTATGAGTGCGAAGGACGAGATCATCCGCAATTACGCGGAGTCTACGGTTGCCATCGCGGATATCAAGATCGCGGTGCGATGCCAGAAGACCGGGAAGTCTCTGGACTTCATGAAGCGTGCCCTGGCGGAATGCGAAAGCGTCAGCGCGGACCAGCTTGCCAAGGCGGCTCTGTCCGGGCCGGAGGCAATCGGAGAATACCTGTCCGGAACGGCCTATGCGGAAGGCGCGCAGGCTCTGGAGGAGTCTCCGTCCGCATTTGAACGCTGGTGCGACAACCGGATGATGGAAACCATCCGTCCCCAGAAGTACAACGCGTTTTCAGTAGGGCCTCTGGTGGCGTATCAGCTTGCCAGGGAGAATGAGATCAAGACAGTTCGGATCATCCTGACCGGAAAGCAGAACGAATTTCCGGATGAGGCGATTCGGGAAAGGGTAAGGGAGATGTATGTATAAGATTGCAGTTATCGGCGATTACGACAGTATCTATGGTTTCGCGACGCTGGGTCTTAGCATCTGTCCGGTAAAGACCACCGAAGAAGCCAGGGATAAGCTGCGCCAGCTTGCAGGCGGAAAATATGGAATCATCTATATTACAGAAGCCGTGGCGGCAGAAATTAAAGATGAAATAGCGGAATATCAGGAGCAGACCACGCCGGCGATCATTCAGATTCCGGGCGTGTCCGGGAATACCGGGGCAGGTGTGGAAGGCGTCAAGAAGACGGTGGAGCAGGCTGTCGGATCAGATATTCTGTTTTCTGAAGAATAAAGAAATTGGAGGTAATTCGTCAAATGAGCAGAGGCGTAATCAAAAAAGTCGCAGGCCCGCTTGTTATTGCATCGGGTATGCGCGACGCGAATATGTTTGACGTGGTTCGTGTCAGCAACCAGAGACTGATTGGCGAAATCATTGAAATGCATGGAGATGAGGCTTCCATTCAGGTATATGAGGAGACATCCGGACTGGGACCAGGGGAACCGGTAGAGTCTATGGAAGTTCCTATGGCCGTTGAATTGGGGCCTGGCCTGATCACCAGCATTTATGACGGAATCCAGAGGCCGCTGGATGATATTATGAAGGTTTCGGGGAACAATCTGAAGCGTGGTGTGGAAGTGCCCTCCCTGAAGCGTGACTTGAAATGGAACTTTGTTCCTACCGTAAAGGTTGGGGATGAAGTGGAGCCGGGCGATGTGATCGGTACCGTACAGGAGACTATCGTCGTAGAGCAGAAGATCATGGTTCCGGTGGGAACAACCGGAAGGATCAAAGAGATCAAAGCAGGAGAATTTACGGTAGAAGACGTGGTTGCGGTTGTAGAGACTGCACAGGGCGACAAAGAGCTGACCATGATGCAGAAGTGGCCGGTCCGCCGCGGAAGACCTTATCAGAAAAAGCTTCCGCCGGAGATGCCGCTGGTGACAGGACAGCGTGTTGTCGATACCTTCTTCCCCATCGCAAAGGGCGGTGTGGCTGCGGTACCGGGTCCTTTCGGAAGCGGTAAGACAGTCATCCAGCATCAGCTCGCGAAGTGGGCGGAAGCCGACATCGTAGTTTACATCGGATGCGGAGAACGTGGAAATGAGATGACCGACGTTCTGAACGAGTTCCCGGAACTGAAGGACCCGAAGACGGGCCAGTCCCTGATGGAAAGAACCGTTCTGATTGCGAATACGTCCGATATGCCTGTGGCTGCCCGT
Organism: Lachnospiraceae bacterium; assembly: GCA_910573785.1. Lineage (GTDB taxonomy): Bacteria > Bacillota > Clostridia > Lachnospirales > Lachnospiraceae > Schaedlerella. The sequence goes on from CAJSZT010000004.1 coordinate 184,613, forward strand.
GAGGCATCCATTTACACAGGTATCACCATTGCCGAGTATTTCCGTGACATGGGATATTCCGTAGCATTGATGGCAGACTCCACATCCCGTTGGGCGGAGGCGCTCCGTGAGATGTCCGGACGTCTGGAAGAGATGCCTGGTGAGGAAGGTTACCCGGCATACCTGGGAAGCCGTCTGGCACAGTTCTATGAGCGTGCGGGACACGTGGTTTCCCTTGGAAAAGAAGGACGCGAAGGCGCCCTGTCTGTAATCGGCGCCGTATCTCCTCCGGGCGGTGATATTTCCGAGCCTGTATCCCAGGCGACACTGCGTATCGTCAAGGTGTTCTGGGGACTGGATTCCGCGCTGGCATATAAGAGACATTTCCCGGCGATCAACTGGCTGACCAGCTATTCGCTGTATGTGGATAATATGAGAGACTGGTTCAATACGCAGGTTGCGGAAGACTGGGTAGAAAACCGCCAGAAGATGATGTCCCTGCTCCAGGAAGAAGCAGAGCTGGAAGAGATCGTAAAGATGGTAGGTATGGACGCGCTGTCTGCAGGCGACCGCCTGAAGATGGAAGCAGCCCGCTCCATCCGTGAGGACTTCCTGCATCAGAACTCCTTCCACGAGGTAGATACTTACACCTCTCTGAAGAAGCAGCATATGATGATGAATCTGGTTCTCGCGTACTATGACCTGTCTGTCGAGGCATTGGGCCAGGGCGCGCCGCTGCAGAAGCTGGTAGACCTTCCAGTGCGGGAGCAGATCGGACGTTTCAAATATGTGACAGAAGATAATCTGGATGTAGAATATGACAAAGTAAACAAAGAACTTCATGTTGAGGTTTCCAATTCATTGGGAAAGGAGGAATTCTAAATGCCGAAAGAGTATAGAACTATACAGGAAGTTGCAGGCCCGCTGATGCTGGTACGCGGCGTAGAGAATGTCACCTACGATGAACTGGGAGAGATCGAGCTTGCAAGCGGGGAAACCCGCCGGTGCAAGGTTCTGGAGATCAACGGAAGTGATGCGCTGGTACAGTTGTTTGAGAGCTCCACAGGTATCAACCTGTCCAACAGCAAGGTTCGTTTCCTGGGACGGAGCATGGAGCTGGGCGTATCTGAGGATATGCTGGGACGTGTCTTTGACGGCCTTGGCAATCCCATTGACGACGGCCCGGCGATCCTGCCGGATGCCCGCATGGACATCAACGGTCTGCCCATGAATCCGGCGGCAAGAAGCTATCCGGAGGAGTTTATCCAGACCGGTGTTTCCGCCATCGACGGACTGAACACACTGGTCCGCGGACAGAAGCTGCCGATCTTCTCGGCTTCCGGTCTGCCCCATGCCAACCTGGCGGCGCAGATCGCAAGACAGGCGAAGGTTCTGGGAACAGATGAAAACTTTGCCGTTGTATTTGCTGCGTTGGGTATTACCTTCGAGGAGTCCAACTTCTTTATCGAGAGTTTTAAGGAGACAGGTGCCATTGACCGTACCGTCCTCTTTATCAACCTGGCAAATGACCCGGCCATCGAGCGTATCGCAACGCCGAAGATGGCGCTGACCGCTGCGGAATATCTGGCATTTGAGAAGGATATGCACGTTCTGGTTATCCTGACGGATATCACCAACTACGCGGACGCCCTGCGTGAGGTCTCCGCGGCACGTAAGGAAGTACCGGGACGCCGTGGTTATCCGGGATATATGTACACCGACCTGGCGACCATGTATGAGAGAGCCGGACGCCAGACAGGAAAGAAGGGAAGTATCACCATGATCCCGATCCTGACCATGCCCGAGGATGACAAGACCCATCCGATCCCTGACCTGACAGGTTATATCACGGAGGGACAGATCATCCTGAGCCGTGACCTTTACCGGAAGGGCATCGCTCCGCCGATCGACGTACTGCCGTCCCTGTCCCGTTTGAAGGACAAAGGTATCGGTGAAGGCAAGACCCGTGCGGATCATGCCAATACTATGAACCAGTTGTTCTCCGCGTATGCCCGCGGAAAGGATGCCAAGGAATTGATGGTTATCCTGGGTGAGGCTGCGCTGACAGAGATTGATCTGCTCTATGCGAAGTTTGCAGACGCATTTGAAGCAGAATATGTATCCCAGGGATACAATGCTGACAGAGATATCCAGGAGACATTGGATATCGGATGGAAATTACTCTCCATGCTGCCGAGAACCGAGTTGAAGCGTATCGACGACAAGTTCCTGGATAAATACTATCAGGGTTAACCCCCCGGTTGCTTTGTGTAAATATAATGCAATCTGTGATTGCCGACTGCGCTGAATCAGGCCGCCGATATTTGAAATATCATGCGCACATCCGCAGAAATTTGTACAGAGCATAAGGCAGTAAGCAAGAATCAAGAAGGAGAGGTGATTACATTTGGCAGCAAAACAGGTGAATCCTACCCGTATGGAGCTGACGCGTCTGAAAAAGAAACGGATCACTGCAATCCGCGGTCACAAGCTCTTAAAAGACAAGCGTGATGAACTGATGCGCCAGTATCTTGACCTGGTACGCGAAAACATGGAAGTACGCAAACGGGTGGAAGCGGGAATCCTTTCCGCAAACAAGAATTTCGTAATCGCCAAGGCCGGTATGTCGGAGGCTGCCCTCAAGACGGCATTGATGGCCCCCAAGCAGGAGATCAACCTTGCGGCAGGGGAACAGAATGTCATGAGTGTAAACATCCCGACATTTGAGTATAAGACAAGGACAGCAGATGAGAATGACATCTACTCCTATGGTTTCGCATTTACCTCCAGCGACCTGGACGGGGCGGTCAAATCCCTGGCAGACATCCTGCCGGACATGATCCGTCTCGCGGAATGCGAAAAAGCTTGCCAGCTGATGGCGGCGGAGATTGAAAAGACAAGAAGGCGTGTAAACGCGCTGGAACATGTCATCATCCCGGAAACGGAGACGAATATCAAGTATATTACCATGAAGCTGGATGAGAACGAGAGAAGTACCCAGATCCGGCTGATGAAGGTGAAGGATATGATGCTCGAAGAGGCACATGGATATTCGCAGAAGGAATAAAACAGATATAAAAAAGATTCTGAAACACTGGTGTTTCGGAATCTTTTTTTCCATGCAAATATTCGGTTGCACTTTCTTTCTTTGTGTGTATAAGATTATAGAAACATGAAAACAGAACCATATCACACAAAAAAGAAAGGTGGTAATTATGAAGATAAAGGTAGAAAAACTTCTCGAATTTACTGATTGTATGAATAAGGCATTCTCCCCCTCAGACAGGCTGTCTGAATTAATCGAAGCTTCCACAGCCCAATACGAAAATGATGAATTGTTTGAAGATGAATTGGAACTGGTCGCGGCAGCGAGAAAAGTATCTGACAACCCTGTAGACAGAATAAAATCTGGAATAGAAAGATGAGAGGTACGATATGAATTATACAGTATCAAGAAAAATAATGATAAGCATGATCATCCTTTGCCTTACCAGTGGAATTGCCGCTTGTGGGACATCCCAGGCAGACCAGACGCGGGATCAAGAAAACGCGGTTGAATCAGAAGCCGATCCAAAAGTGATTGAGGAAGAACCGGAGGAAAAAGAGCCGGAAGAGGCTTCGGCTGAAACGGTAAAGGAAGTACAGGACGTAGAGTATGAAACGCTGATTGCGGGCAACCTTACAAAAAATGAGCTGCAGTTCGTTCTGGCATATGGCCCGGATGAAATACCGGAACAAGGATTCCAGAACCAGGACTATTTGTTTATATTAAATACACTTTGTCAGGCTTCAGAATATAAAGTAAGCGAACCAATCATTGAGACTTATGGTACGGACGCAAATGGGGTATGTCAATATTCCCTCTCCGATGTGAACCGTATCTTCCGATCCTTTACAGATTATCAGTTGACAGAAGAGAACAATATTTTATCTGAAAACAATGTCCATGTGCAAGGCGATGTAGTTTCATTCGCGGCGGCAACGATAAGTAAAACATCAAATGCGGTAATCACGTCCGCCAGTTATACGGAAGAGGAAATGGAAGTTTACTATACATATGATTACATAACCTTCGATATGGAAAGTAAGGGCCTGCCCAAACAGACAGAGAACAGAAAGGTGACATTAAAACCGAATGCGGACGGCCTGTATCAAATTACCGCAATTGAAGTGACAGAGGAGCAGGCGGAAGGAGAGCAGATGCCGGAAGAACAGACAGCAGGGCAGCCGGCGGAAAACACGGGGATTCCTGTTGGGTCTTATAGTTATGCGGCTTCAGCAGGTGGATTCAGAGGTACGTTGGATATTGAGTCGGAAAGCATGGCAACATATATGACATTCGGCAGCGCTTCTGGGGAAGGGGAGGTGATCAGATATCAGATTATTCCAGATGACACTGTCGCGGTTCCTGCTGGAGTGACAGCATATACATTCCAATTTATAGAAGGAAATACGATTCAGCTAAGAGATTGGATAGAATATGATGTGACAGGAGTTATGGAGAGCGGATATAATTTGAATTTTAATTATGACGCAAATCAGGGAATCTTACAAGACTCCTATGGGAATAAATGGGATCGGGTGAATTGAATTTCATAGAGTAAAAATAACGATAGCCTATGCTTTTAGAGCGGCTATCGTTATTTTTCGCTCTCAGGGAACTAATTTGCGACAGTTCCTTAGACTAATCCTCACATCAGAGAAAAAAGAAAAATTTTGTAACAAATAGTAGACAATAAGAAACACTTCTAAATAGCATATCCATCATCCAGTTTATAACCTTTTTTATGTATGTTAACATTATAAGCCAACTGTTTCAAAAAGTCTGCTTCTTGAAACAGACAAGAGCATTCTTAACGTTTATAGGAGAATTCAGACTATGGAATGGCTGACAGATGAAATTTTGTTTTATGGCGGCATGATTGCCGCCATAGGTTCCGCGGTGGCGGCAGCCGTCTATTACATAATCGCCTGTGTGAGATGGGCCCGCCTGAGTATCAGGTTGGATGAAGAATATGGAAACATAGATTGCAGAAAAAGCAATAGAGATTCGGAATTGCTGTAGATGGATCAGGCTTTAATAACGGGAGATGCATAATGTCGGAAGTAATTGCTGCAACATACGAGTTACTTGAAAAATTAGGCTCCGGGGGCGGGGGAAGCGTATATTTGGCAAACCATCTGCGTTTGGAGAAAAAGGTCGTTTTAAAGAAGGATAAAAGGAAGGTTACGATTGATCCCAGACGGCTGAGGCGGGAAGTTGACATTCTGAAGGATCTGAATCATCCGCATATTCCCCAGGTATATGATTTTTTCATAGAAGAGGGAAGTGTCTATACCGTAATGGATTTTGTGAAGGGCGAAAGCCTTGATAAAGCTTTGCGGCGTGAGAAGAGATTTTCACAGGCACAGGTGATCAAGTGGGCAATACAGTTTTTAGAAGCACTGTGCTATCTTCACAGCCCTATCCATGGAGACCCTCCGAAAGGCTATGTGCACAGTGATATTAAGCCCGCGAATCTTATGCGCACACAGGAGGATGATATTTATCTGATCGACTTCAATATTGCCCTGGCGATTGGTGAAGAGAGTATTATCGGCCACAGCGAAGGGTATGCGTCCCCGGAGTATTATGGTCTTGATTTTTCGTCCGGAAACGAAACACAGACGTTATCCAGGGAAACTTCCCTGTTGGACAGCCAGGAGACCATGACTCTTACAATGACTCTGGCGGGTGAGCAGTCAGGCTCTTCCATAAAAAAATCAGTAATTCCAGATACACGTTCAGATATCTATAGCGCCGGGGCAACGATCTATCACCTTATGAGCGGAGTAAAGCCCGCAAAGTATGCGTTGGATGTGCTTCCTCTTTCCAGAGAGGAATTCAGTCCCCAGATTGTAGATATTGTAACAAAAGCAATGAATCCAAATCCAGATCTGCGCTTTCAGACTGCGGAAGAGATGCTGTACGCATTTACACATCTGCGGGAAAACGATGTCCGTGTAAAGAAAAGCAGACGGAATAATCTTATCGCAGCTGTTTCGTGCAGTGTTTTTTTTGTGTGTGGGATTTCTTCTGCATTCATCGGGCTCAGAAGAATGCAGGTTACGGAAAACTGGCTGAAGCTTGCAGAGTATTCCCAGAATGCGTTATCTGACGGAGATACTGTTTCAGCGCTGGATTATGCTCTTTCCGCATTGCCGCAAAAAAGCGGTCTGTTTACGCCGTCCGCATTGCCGGAAGCGCGGCTGGCTCTTACAAATGCTCTGGGAGTGTATGACCTGTCGGATGGGTTTAAAGAATATAAGACAATGGAGTTGTCCTCAGAACCACTCTATATGGCGGCCGCGCCTGATGGCAGGACGGCGGCCTGTATCTGTTCAGGCGTTATGGAGGTTTTCGATACGGATACCGCGGAGATCATTGCCGCATTGCCTACGCACGAATCTGCATTGTCCGAGGCAGAATATTTAGATGAGCATACGATTATTTTTGCCGGTGCTGATGGGATTCAGGCATACGATATTGTGAAGAATGAGGAACTGTGGAGCGGCAGTCCGGCTACCGCGGTATGTATATCGCAGGATGGGAGTACGGTGGCGGCAGTTTACAGAGATGAATCCTTTGCGACAATCTATGACGCTTCCGATGGCAGGGTGAAGTCCAGGGTGGATTTTAATGGGAAAGGCCAAAGAATTTCAATTAATGATCATTTTGCGAACGGCAGAGAAAATGTGTTTGAATTAAATGCCGATGGGACATTATTGGGAGCCAGTTTTGGGGATGGTTCTCTGCGGCTATTTGAGTTGAAAGATCCTTCAAAGGTTCACACAATTTTGGACAAAGATTCCGGATATACGCAGTATGAGGGAGGATTCTATGAAAATTATTTTGCGTTTGCGGCAACCAATAAAAAATCCTCGAAATCCTTATTTGCGACAGTAGACTGCAAGGATCATTTTAAGTCACAGGGCGCTGAGACAGATTTTCATTGCGGTATGCAAACGGATGAAAATGGGATTTATCTAAAATCAGATAATATCCTGGTCTGCCTCAATCCGGAGACCGGTGAACAGACCCCGCTGGCGGATACGTCCGCTAATATTGCTTTTTTCGCAAGGAACGGCAGGCATACATTGGTGTCATCGGATGTGGGGCTTTTGTTTTTCGATGAAGATGCGCGGCTGCTTACGGAGTATGAGAAGGGGCATCGCAGCGATTTGGTTCAGATGGCTGGAGATACTGCTCTGGCGGGAAGATTTGACAGTCCGATAATCAACATTATGAAGTATGAAAATCATTCGGATACCGAAATCTTCGCGTATGATCCGTCATATGAACATATAGAGTCCAGAGTCGGATCTGATGAGAAGACGGTCATGCTTTTTTCAAAGAAGGAGTTTCGGCTATATGATTCTGAAGGAAGGCTGCTTGCGGAGGTCTCAGTTCCAAATCCTGATCAGATATATGACCAGCAATATGTCAGAGGGGAAGACGGGGATGTTCTTGAAGTGATATATAAGGACGGGACAGTATACAGATACAGTGCAGAAGATGGCTCGCCGCTGGATGAGGAAAAAAGGGGAAAACCGGACGAATCATTGTATGAGGAATTTTTCACGGACAACCTGCGGATAGAGGTTCCGATTCATGGAACGGCGGCAGCCTATGAAAAGGAATCAGGAAAAAAAGTCGGCGAACTGTCAGAAGACGCTTACCTGACCTATGTGACGCAGGCCGGAGATTTTATTATCGCGCAATATTATACATCTGACAGAGATTTCTATGGAATCATGATGAATGAAAAATGTGAAAAACTTGCAGAACTTCCCTGTCTATGCGATATCATTGGTGATGAATTGATTTTTGACTATCCAACCGGAAATATGCGTAAAACTCATATATACGAACTTGATGAACTGGCATCACTCGCCTGGAAAGAATTAGATGAAGTGGATGGTTAGTAGTAGTAGTTAGTACATAAGCTAAAAACTAAATATCAAATGAAAAAGAACGAAGGGGAAAAGAAAATGAAGAAAACAAGGAAACTAAAAAGGATTTTGGCAGATGTGGCGGCCATAGCTGCAATGACTGCCCTGCTTTCCACTACAGCAATGGCAGCTAAGGATAACTCGTGGACTGAGGATACCATATTGGGAGATGGGTCAAATAATATATATCTCTCTCCAGACAGGATAGATGACGGGTACAGTTCCAGTTCACAGGATTATTCTGATGCATATCCTGCTCTCAGGATTATTGAGGAACGGACAGAGCACGACTACATAAAAGGGAGCGGTGCAGAAGTAACAATTACATGTAACGGTGAGTACTCACGATTCCGTAGTGTATATGTAGATGGTGTGCTTTTGGAAAACACCCATTATACGGTAAAGGAGGGGTCAACCGTACTGACGCTTATGCCGGAATATCTGGATACGCTTTCAGTAGGAGCGCATACGGTTACTTTGAAGTATACATATGGTTCTGTTGATTCCATACTGAATATTATGGAAAACACTTCAAATTCTGAAGATGCATCCAACTCTGCAAGTGGGACAGACCAAACCAGTCGGAACGCATCTGCTGGAAACGGTGCGGCGCCGAAAACCGGCGATACTTCTCCAATTATGTTTGGAAGCATAGCCGCGCTGATTTCCGGCTGTAGTTATATAATATTTGCAAGAAGGAAAAGAGCAGACGAGGAATGATTTATAAAACAGTAAATAATGGAATAGACGAAGAATATGAGGAAACAGTGATTCTTGACGAAGACGAAGAGGGTACAGTTTTTATGGAAGAGGTACAGGAAAAGGCTGACTATACGCCTGTGCTATACCGGATTTCTACCGGGGAGACGATCCGTATTACGAAAAAAACATTCCGCCTGGGGAGGGAAGAAGCGAGTGTAGATTATGCAGTACTCAATAATCAAGCAGTCAGCAGGAGCCATGCGGACATTATCTGCAGGGACGATCATTATTTCATATTTGACCTGGGCTCCAAAAATAAAAGTTATCTTAATAACAGGGCGTTGCCTTCAAAGTATGAAGTAGAGATCAATGGCGGCGATATCTTAAAGCTTGCCGATGAAGAATTTGAATTTCGATTAGGAGGGGATGAAATACATGGCAGGTGAGAGTTCTTTTGGTAAGAAGATATCTGGGGATGAGGTTACAGACTTTGATGCGTTTTATCGGGAAAATTATCCAAAGGTTTGCTCCTGGCTGAAAAAAAAGATTTCAAATCCGGATGATGTTGAGGACATCGCCAGTGACGCGTTTGCTTACTTCTACAAGAATCTGGGGCATTATGACCAAAAAAAATCATCTCCGGTCACATGGCTTTATGTCATTGTCAACAGCAGGTGGAAAAACTACATGCGTGATAAAAAAACAAACGATGACATTGAAGAAATTGATTTGCCGGGTGGCTCTGACATTGAGCAGGCATATTACCTACAGGAACTACGCGATGCCATCGCCGACGCATTGCTCACGCTGCCGGAAAGGCAAAGGACAATTGTTATTTTGAATTATTTTCAGGGGAAAAATTCAAGCGAGATTGCCGGAATGCTTGGAATGTCAGCGGCAAATGTCAGAATGGATTTGTCACGGGCTCTCAAGAAAATGAGAGGACCCTTGCGGGATTATCACCTATAAACGGTCAGGGGTGTTTGTAATGGCAAAATTATACAGAAAATCAGCATTGGAAAGGATGGCGTCTCCTGAACAGTTGGACAAAGCATTAAAAGTAACATCCCCTCTTTCCTGGCTTTCCCTGGGCGGTGTGACGCTGATTATCGTGGTAACGGCCATATGGTCTGTTGTGGGAAGAATACCTGTAACGATAACAACAAACGGGATCATAGCCTCCCCCGTCAATACAAATGCGGTTTATACTGAAAATGCCGGAACCGTAGATTCCGTTTATGTGTCTGTCGGTGATGAAATCCGTCCGGGGGACGAGGTTGCTTTGTTAGAAGTGAGTGACGGTTCCGCTTACACGATCAAATCAGATCAGATCGGCACGGCCTCGGCAGTAGACATCTTGGCCGGGGATACGGTCGGCCAGGGTTTTCCTATCCTGTATGTCTCTCCGGAAGCGGCATCGCGGCAGGTGGTCGTCTGCTATGTGAACGTGGCAGATGTGAAAAAAATTTCCCGCGGCATGCCTGCCTATGTGTATCTGAATTCTGCAGACAGCCAGAGATATGGCCATATGAAGGCCAGGGTCATCAATATTGATGAGTATGCCGCTTCGAACAAAGGAATGAATTATGTCCTGGGTGAAGATAATAACCTGTCTTCTTTTTTTACAAGTTCCGGCGCGGTTGCTGCCGTAACATGTGAATTATCTCTTTCAGAGGAATCCGCCAGTGGATATGCCTGGTCAAACAAGAAGGGGAAAGAACTCAATGTGACGAACGGTTCTCTCGTATCAGTTAAAATTATAATGGAAGAGATTTCACCGATCAAAATGTTATTTTCAGAGAGCCAGACTATATGGGGTGATTGAACATGGGAAATTATAAAAAAACCCCGGTCGTTTATCAAATGGAAGCCACAGAATGCGGGGCAGCCTCTCTTGCGATGGTTTTTTTATACTATGGAAAATATATGCCTCTTGAGCAGATACGCATCGAAACCGGTGTTTCCCGGGACGGCTGTAACGCGGCTAATATTATGCGCGCGGCAAAGCAACAGGGGTTCGAGTGTCATGGTTATCGCAAGGAGGTTTCTTATTTGAAGGAAGTGCAGACACCCTGTATCATCCATTGGAATTTTAATCATTTTGTAGTATTTGAAGGTTTTAAGGGAAATGTGCCATATGTCAATGACCCGGCAGTTGGCAGGCGAAAACTTACGGAAGAGGAACTGGATGAATGTTTTACAGGAGTCGTGCTGACCTTTACCCCTGCAGAGGATTTTATAAAGGAGAAACAAGTACATACACTTGGTTCATTTGTTTGGTCAAGGCTGCAGGATCAGTATGGCGTCCTTTTTAAACTTTTTTATATTGGTCTTTTGCTGATGTTTCCGGGCCTGCTTCTGCCACTGTTTACAAAAATCTTTATTGATGACATTCTCAACAGCGGCTATACAGAATGGCTGACAAAACTTCTTATATTTATGGGTGCCTGCGTGGTATTGAAAATAGGACTGGGTTATTATCGTAGCCTGCTGCTTCAAAAATTGAAAAGCAAGCTCATTCTTCTGTCCGGGCATGGTTTTTTGCGGCACTTGTTCTGTCTGCCAATGAATTTTTATGACCAGCGGTATGCCGGAGATCTGGTGGAGAGGATGAACAATAATGCTGCCATAATGGATTTCTTTACAGGCAGCCTTGCGGAAACGACCGTAAACATTTTTGCGGCGGTGTTTTATCTGGTTGTTTTGATCAACTATAGTCCGCTGTTGTCAGTGATCTGTCTGGCAAATGTAATTCTTTGCCTTCTGATAATCTGCCTGGGGAATAAATGCATCGAAAGTGCAGCGGTCAAAATGCAGATATACGAAGGCATGCTTTATGGAGCGGCCTGTGCAGGTCTCTCAATCACAGACAGTATCAAGTCTTCCGGGGCGGAGCAGGAATACTGCTCCAGATTACTTGGCGTTCAGGCAAAGCATTCGAATATGGAACAACAGATGAATCGTTTTCAGCGGATTGTAGACACGGTTTTGGAAGCGGTTGACAAAGTCACGGATGTATTGCTGCTCTTTGTCGGCGGGATACTTGTCATCAATGGACAGGTTACGATCGGCATGCTGGCAGCTTTCAGTTCACTCTTTGATTCTTTTAAGGAACCCATTCATTCTCTTGTTGGCTTTACACGAAGTATCCAGACCTTAAAATCATACATGGGCCGTATAGAGGATATCGAAAAATATCCTCAGGATGTTATGTACGATTCTGGCTCAGAGGATCTGCAGGTTTATAACAAGCTCTCCGGCAATGTGGAGATTTGTAATATTGCATTTGGCTACAGCAGCCTGAAGCCGCCTCTTATTGAAAAGTTTAGCTTCAAACTTGGCTGCGGCGAATCCATTGCTTTTGTGGGGCCGTCGGGCTGTGGGAAATCCACGGTGTCTAAAGTAGTCAGCGGACTGTATGCTCCCTGGGAGGGGGATGTGCTGTTGGACGGTATGCGGCTTCCTGATATCCCGCAGCAGATATTGAATGCGAGCATTGCGACAGTCAGCCAGAACATCACGCTTTTTTCTGGAACCATACGAGATAACCTGACCATGTGGAATCCGGCTGTTCTGGAAGAAGATATGGTCGCTGCTGCAAAGGACGCCTGTATTCACGATTTCATCATCCAGCAGCCTGACGGATATGATTTTGTCCTTTCGGAAAATGCGTCCAATCTGTCAGGAGGGCAGCGCCAGAGGCTGGAGATTGCCCGTGCCCTGACGACCAGGCCCACGATCCTTGTGATGGATGAAGCAACGAGCGCGCTGGATCCGATCGTTGAAAAAGAAATCCTGGATCATATCCGTATGAGGGGCTGCACCTGTATCATCATTGCGCACCGGCTAAGCGCGTTCCGGGACTGCAATCAGATTCTTGTGATGCGGGACGGTAAGATCATCCAAAGGGGAACCCATCAAAGTCTTATGGGCGAAAGCGGCTTTTACCGTACATTCATTCAGAATGTGTAAAATGTTATAAGGGGGTTGCTTGTTTTGAAAACAGAGAGCCAGATCATAATGCTTTCCAGCACAGAAGCGTTCTATACAGAATCAGAAGCGGATTCCATGCGGGTGTTATCTGGAACTGCGCTTGTATATATTGTCCCCTGGAAAAAGGCACAGCCCGGACGGAAGGTGCTGCTGAGGACAGTCGAACAAGGGAAAATGATTCCGTCTCTTTGTTACACAGACGTCAATTATCAGAATTGGAAATTTGCGGTTCTCTCAAAAGCAGGAACCCTGAAGCTGGAGATCATGCCGGGATGCAGCACAAAGATCTTGAAGAAACGATTTTTAAAAGAGACATCCATTACAAGCTTTGACGAGGAAGGCTATGAGTCCAGCCTTGTAAATTTCTATGAACGTGAGAGTTTGAAGGATGAGGTTTTCATCAGACGTGTCCGGCAAAATGCCCCCTCCTTCCATGCGGCCTCTTATGATGTAATAGCCAGAGTATTTCAAGGAAAAGAAGATATTGCATTAGAATCAGAAAACAGCCTCTACAGAACTGCTGCCTGGGCCTGTAAGGCATGCAGGCAGAAAATTGCTCCGTGGGAGAAACTTCGCGCGATTTATGGAAAGGATATTGCGATTCCAGATATGATCGGCGCATCCAATATGATCTGCCGTGAAATTGTTTTGGAGCCGAACTGGTTTCAAGATGACTGCGGTGTGCTGGTCGGGACAATGGAAGGACAGCCCGTTGCCTGCGTGCCAAAAGAAAAGGGACGGTACTACATTTTCTATGGGCAGACCGGCAAGAGCGAAAGGCTTACAAAACAGGCCGCGGAAAAGATGGAACCAAAGGCTTTTGGCGTGGGCAGGACATTGCCTGCAAAAAGCCTGGGATTAAAGGAACTATTCTGGTTCGGGATGGGAAGTGTCCAGGGAAGGGATATTCTTTCAGTGCTGCTTCTCGGTATGGCCGGTGCGTTGACCGGGACTTTAATCCCAACCCTTTATCAAAAGGTTTATGATAGATATATCCCGTTGGGGAATTATACTTTCCTTATTCAGTTTTGTATCGCAGCCGTGTTCCTTATGGCAGGCAGCCTGCTTTTTATGCTGCCTGGGAATCTGATGGGTCATCGTATAGCCTGTAAGGCCGGCTATGATATGCAGAATGCGGTATACCATCGCGTACTCCATCTTCCGGAAAGTTTTTTCGGAGGTTATGACAGTGCGGATCTGGCGCGCAGGGTTATGTCTGCCGGGAGTATTGCGAACAAAGCCGCGCAGTCGGTTGTGACGGCCGTTTTTTCAACGTTGTTTTCCCTGGTATATTTTATCCGTATGCTGACATATTCTGCAGGTTTAGCGTTTACTGCGCTATTTATGGTTTTGGCATTTGCGGTGGTAATCTGGCTGATCTCATTGCGCGTGGTCCGTTATGAAAGAAAGATAGAGAAGTATGACGGGAAGGCGGCAGCCCGGCTTTATCAATATTTAAGAGGAATTGATAAAGTGCGGATGGCAGGGATGGAGGAACGCTCTATTTATGAGTATCTGATGCCATTTTCACGAAAACAGGCGGAAGACATAAAAAAAACGAGATTGTCCGGTATCATTTCCATATTAAACGGTACGGCAGGTTCCATTTTCTCTATGGTTCTGTACTGGATGCTCATCAAGAAAAATATGGAACTATCCGTGGGAAGTTTTATCGCATTTAATTCGGCCTTTGGCTATCTCTCGTTTGCGTTATTCCAATCGGTTCGGGCCGGTGTGGAGATCTATGGCCTGAAGCCGGAATATGAACGATTGCAGCTTGTATTTTCAACAGTCCCCGAATATGATGAGGACAAAAGTATTCCGGAAAAAATAACAGGTAGTATTACATTGGAAAATGTTACGTTTTCTTATCAGACTAACGGTGCAGAGGTGCTGAAAAACCTGTCGCTTGATATTAAGCCGGGGGAATATGTCGGGATCGTAGGGCCTTCCGGATGTGGAAAGTCAACTTTGTTTAAACTGCTTCTGGGATTTGAAACCCCAAAGAGCGGGCGGGTATGCTATGACAACCATGATCTGAAATCTCTGAATAAGAAAGAGCTTCGTAAAAGGATAGGCGTTGTGCTGCAGAACGGCAGGCTGATCTCAGGCAGTATTTTTGAAAATATTACGATCACGAATTCCCATGCAAGCCTGTCGGATGTCAATAAAGTAATTGAAGCTGTGGGATTAAAGGAGGACATTGAGAACATGTCGATGGGGATTCACACGATCGTGAATGAATCAAGTAGCACGATTTCCGGCGGGCAGCGGCAGCGCATCCTGATTGCCCGGGCAATTTTTAATCAGCCCTCGCTCCTCCTTTTTGACGAAGCGACAAGTGCTCTGGATAATCTTACACAGGCAATGGTCTGTGTAAGCCTGGAACAGATGCATATCACCCGCATTGTGATTGCGCACAGGCTCAGTACGATCAAGAACTGCGACCGTATCCTTGTGATCAACGATGGAAGCCTGCTAGAAGAGGGGGATTATGAGACGTTGATGGATAAGAAAGGATTGTTTTACCAGATGGCCGGCCGGCAGATGGCGGAATAAGGGGGAAGGCAGAACAATGTCTTATATCAAGAAAATCGAAGGCGATACGATCGTCATTTATGAAGGAGATCAGAAAGATTTCTGGATACAGGAAACAGTCGGGGAAACGTACATGAAGGCATTCCTTGGAGGTCGGCTTAAGTCGGTTTATGTTCATGATTTTTCGGATGAGATGCTGGCGTTTGTATCAATCGGGATGAATCTTATTTTGGATTTTTCAGCAGTGAGCTATATGTCTTTTTCTTTTATGCGGGCGCTTCTGAGTATCCAGCAGGAAATAGAAAAAAAAGACGCTGAACTTAAGCTTATAAGATTACCCGAGCATATTTACGGAGAATTTGAAAAAACTGGATTTTCAGAATTACTGGACATCGGTGTTTAATAACCAAACCTTGCGCGTTTTGGCTTGTCCGGGTCAGGATAAAGAACAGGAGTACGATTATGAAATGTAATGTCAGACCCTATGATGGAAATGAACCAAATGAACCATATATATTTTTCAGTTACTGTCACGAAGATGGCGAACGAATATATCCAATCATTGAGCAGATGATTGATGACGGATACCGGATATGGTACGACGATGGGCTGCGTCCGGGAGAGGAGTGGCCGGAAAGAATCGGCAGGATGCTGGACGGCTGTACCCTATGCGTGGCAGCTCTCTCTCAGAAATTTTCGGAATCACATAATTGTAAAAACGAGCTTACATTTGCGATCAACAATCAGAAACCGCTGCTCGTCATAAAACTGGAGGATTTTCCAATGTCGATGGGGATGCGTCTCCAGCTTGCCAATACCCAATATATTGAAAAATACCGTTATGATTCGGAAAGCCTTTTTTTCGAAAAACTTTATTCCGCCAGTTTGATAAAGTTGGGAGAGTGCAGAAACCAGATGGAGCCATCTGTACAGGATGAGACTGTTTTATCTGTTGACGAGGGACAGGAACAGGAATCAAGCCAGGATTTTGGAGGTCTCAGCCAATATGCGCCTGCGCCGTTTGTAATCCAATGTTCCAGCGGCAGATTTTTTGAAGGAAGCTGCCCGGTGAGCAGGGTTGGCCGCGATCCAAATAGATGTGACATTTATTTTCCAGAAAATCACGCGATAGGAAGACATCATATTGATATTATCTCGGAGGATAAGCAATATTATATTGTTGACAAAGAGTCTGCGAACCATACATGGGTAAACGGAAAGCGTTTGGATAAAGGAGGCAGGTGTGAGATTGGGACGTTCGGTGAGATTAAGATCGCAAATGAAACACTTGTTATTGCTTTTGGTGAATCCGCAGATTTTTTCAGGGAGCATAAGCTGCTTGTCTGGCTGCAGTCAAAGGCAACAAAAGAATCTCAATATCTGCAGACCGATACATTTATTTTAGGCCGCGGCCATGCCTGGTCAGGCGGCGTGCTGAGCGAGAAGCATATCAGCAGAACGCATGCCATTCTCAGGATTACCGAAAAGGGCTGTATGTTGTCAGATGTTTCAAGCTTTAACCAGACTTGGGTAAATGAGCAGCGGATTCCGGCGAAAGAGGAGTATCTGCTGGCTGATAAAGACGAGATACGCGTCGGCGGGCATGGCGGGGAATATTTTACCGTATATATGAAAACGTTAGAGAAAGCGGCGGTATCATAAAAAACTGTAAGGCTGCTAAAGTATCTGTCAAAGATCTTGACCAGAAGATCATCCAGAAATACCAGAGCAACTCAAACAACCTATAGCTATTTGGAGAATGGATGGAATCATGGAAAAATGGGTTCGCATACACTGTGGGTACTGTTTCCATCCCTATTTATGTACTGGGAAGCCCTTGTTTACAAGGCTTCCCATTTTTTTTACTTATTATCTTCTAAATCTATATTATATGGAAATGCATCAAAATGTCAATTTATATATAGATATTTTTATCGATAAATTTAACTTTCTAAAAGTTCCTCAAGATCTACAAGCAGCACCTCCTGCTTCTCCTTTGCTTCTTCCAAAACCCGCTCCGTAAATCCCCGCTTGGAGAACAGCATAAAGTAAGATTTTCCCGACTGGCCGCCAAACAGCTCAGATTTTTCCTGTAGTTTTTTCAGCACCTGGTAATCCACCGGTTCATTTGTCCACTTGCATTCACAGAACAGAAATGCATCCATATCCCTTGCAATCAGGTCGATTTCAACCTGTTCGCGGGTTTTGGGATTGCTTCCCCACCAGCGTCCGATCTCTGTAAACAAAATCGGCAGCGCGCCCTTACTGTTTTGACGCAGCAGATAGCCGCGGCAGACTTTTTCAAAAATATGCCCCATATAATGGCTGTAATCCGGTTCGATCCGCCGATTCCACACAATCTCCTGAGCGTCTGTCTCCAACAAAGTTCTGTTGCTGGATACATATCGATACCAGAAGCGGAACATAAAATCTGATAGATAGTAAAGCGCTTTTCTCGAAGTCTCTTTTTCTCCAAACGGAACTTCTTTATATACAATTCCCAGTTCCCGGAGTGTACTGATATATTTCAGGCATTTTGCGGATTCTTCCCCTATTTTCACTGCAATTTCATTTGCCCTGGATGCGCCTCCGGCAATGGCTTCTATAATTGCGCAGTACACGCCCGGCTCCTGAACCTCCTGTCTCATAAGCAGGAGCGGTTCCTCATACAGGTAACTTGTTGGTCTTAAAAATGCATCTATAATATTCTCTTTTACGTTCTTACCAGAGCGGATCTGCTGCAGATACCATGGCGTGCCACCGAATGCGCCATATAGCATCAGCTTCTCCTCCTGTGAAAATCCATCCATGAACTTGATACTGTCCAAATAGTCAAAAGGCTTCATATGAAGCTGCGCGGTTCTTCTCCCAAACAGAGGGCTTTTTGCGCCGAGCACTTCTTTTTCCATAAATCCCATATAGCTTCCGCACAGGATCAGAAACAGTTTTCCTTTCCGAAGCCTGTGGTCGATCAAATGCTGCAGTGTAGATAAAAGTGACGAATTGATCATCGCCAAATATGGAAATTCATCAATCACCAATACCATAGGTTCCTCCCTCTGTCGTTCCTCTATATAGGACAGAGCCTTTTCCCATGACCGGAATGGTTCCAGAGCAGTTTCACTGTAATGCCGAAAAATCTCCGCAGAAAATTTTTCCAGATTTAATTTTTCATTACTTTGTTCCGCCGAATAAAAAATATGATTCTTTTCCCTGCAAAACTCCTTCAACAGCGTTGTTTTTCCGACACGTCTCCGGCCATAGAGGATAAGGAGCTGAAAATTCTTTTCTGCGTACCTTCGGTTCATTTCCGAAAATTCTTTCTCTCTCCCTATAAACATCATACCACCTCGCAGTATAATTAGTTTTATAACTAACTTCAAAGTAATTTACTTTCGAGTTAATTATATATTTTTTTATATCGGCAGTCAAGACTTTGTTTCGTCTATGATTCCTAATATTCTTTCCTACAATGGGAATTGTGATAGGATGTGATATCGACTCTATTTCATTTTCCCAATCAGAACTTCCTTCCCCCGGAAAGCAAACCCATATTTACGTATACGCTCTGGTGGAAAACCTCTTGCTATAAGCGCCGCCTCATAATTCATATCTTCAATTTGTTTCAACGCCGTATTCACCGTATCTGAAAGGTCTTTTTCCTTTTTTGGCTGAAATACTTTAAACTCGAATATGATTGCGTCATCATTCTGCTGATTCGGTTCCAACATCACATCATATCTTCCAAGCCCGCTTTCCCTGTTGGATGTAAGCATATATCGGTTTGTCAGTTCGACCATAAGTCCCAATACAAATCCATGATAAAATCGTTCCGGATTTTCTTCTGACGGCTTTTTACCGGTGTCAAAATAACTAAAGCTATCCATCGCAATCTCATTCATATAAGTATTCATTTCATCCAGATCATCCAATAGCAATGCCTGAATGAAATCATTATAATGGTCATTCTCTGAAAACCAGTCACGGACCATATCTTCAAACATAATCCGCACTTCCTTGTTAGTTAATGCAAGTTTATAATAAAAACGCCTTGTTTCCTCTGAAAAACCTGTTCCGGCAACTTTCAGATATCCACTGGCAAGCAACAGGCTCCACACAGCATTTTTCTTAAAATATAACTGCTTATATACAATCTGCTCCTCAATCGCGGTCGTTATTTCCTCCCCTGAAAGAAGTCTTTCAAAATCTTTTTTTACTTCCTTACTTCCCTCTCTGATCAACGTTCCAACCAGTCCGTTCGAACTGGTATTTGCCCAATATGTGTCAAATTTCTCCGTATCCAGATAATTAATGATTGACCATGGATTATAAATATCCATACACTGTCCAAATGTAAATCCATCATACCAGCTTTTTACATCCTGCTTTTTATCAGACAGGCCAAATTCATCTAACGCCTGAAAAACTTCCTTTTCTGTAAATCCAAAACAATCCGCATATTCTGCTGATGTAGTGGTGACTACTTTCAGATTATTTAAGTCTGAAAAAACGGATTCTTTACTGACCCTCGTGATTCCCGTCATGATTGCCCGCTCATAATAGGGATTTGTCTTAAATGTAGTGTTAAACAGACTTCTAATGAAACATACCATTTCATCCCAATATCCATTCATATACGCTTCCTGCATCGGGGTATCATATTCATCCAGAAGAATAATTGCCTTTCTCCCATAATACCGTGAAAGAAAATCTGACAGTTTATGAATCGTCCATATCGCAGTCGTATCCTCCATTCCATTTGTCACGCTGTGAAAATAGGCTTTCTCATTCTCTGTCAGAATAATTCCTTCAAGTAAAAATGTATGTTTATCGTACAAATCCGCAAGAATTTGGCAAATACATCTTTTTGCCCCTTCCAGATTCGTCTCCTTCACATTCGCAAAGGTAAGGCCTATCACCGGATATGTTCCCTGAATTTCCCTGTAATCTTCTTCCTCCCATATAGAAAGCCCTTCAAATAAATCCCTGCGCCCAGAGTATTTCACTGAAAAAAACTTCTCTGTCATACTCATATTCAGAGTTTTTCCAAACCTTCTGGGACGTGTGATCAACGTCACATCATCATCCGCTTCCCACCATTCTTTTATAAAACAGGTCTTATCCACATAGAAATTATTTTTTATCCTTATTTTTTCAAAATCCTGGCGTCCGATTCCTACTGTTCTCGCCATATAGCCCATTTCCACCTTTCCTCCCCGACAGGGCTGCATTCAATCATGGTCTGTGAGGCTCAGGCCGTAACCTGACAACATGAATGACAGATTTATCTTTTCCTAAAGATATTCCAACGCCTGCCGGATTTTACATCATCTTTCTGCTTATACTGATTATACCTTATCCATTTTTGAAGTACAATCCTTACTTTACGCCAAAAAAACAGAAAGAATGCAAAAGGTTACTGTTCACACGGCGTCGTGCACCCTGCTGCACGGCGTCCGGCCAATAAAGTAACATTTGCCATCATATCCAGCCCGTCAAATATACTCTTATCCCCGTTCATTGAAAAAAATGTTCCAGCATACTCATATTCAACGTTTTTCCAAATCTTCTTTTCTTTGAAAAATAACCTATGCGCCTGTCTTGTTTCAATGTCCGTTTGATGTTCCGGAAAATCTTATTGCAGTTTACTGCGCCTGCGATTTTCTGGTACAGCAGACGGACATTGAAACAAGACAGGCCTGAAAGTTATTTTTTGCGCAGTTCCCAGATTCTCCAGTCCAATAAACATCCCCGCAGCTTGCTGCGGGGATGTTTATTGGACTGGATCTCGCTTCGCTCGGTATTTTTGATTCATCTTTTTCATAAAAACTCCCCTAGTACAGCATGGTCTCTTTAGATGCTTCCTGTGTCTGAGGGGCCTTACACGCCTGCAAATCTGAACATCTTCTTCGAAGTTCCCGATACCACCCTCCCGGAAGCTGATATCGGGTTCTCGAACAGCTGCGGACTTTCAAGCCGCCACGCATATCTGCCGATTGTGAAATCGCCGTAACAGTATTCCTCTGGACAAAGCCACTCTGTGAAGTCATGGTATGCCTGATCTATCAGCTTGCAATCCGTCAAAATCGCAGTACCGATTATAACTTTGGTCGGAACATTGCTAAAGCGGTTATATCGTTTGCAACATCTAAAGGAACGTAGCGCATTTTCCCTTGACGCGGGAAAAAATGGGGAATCTTTCATTGTAGCGCAGATTAATATCTCGCCCCGGTAATCTGTCGCCCAGCTTCTCGTCTCATCGTGCTTCTTTCCAGTTGCCAAAAGCTGCGCCATGGGCAGCGAAACGGTTATGGTTTTCAATTCTCCGCACCTCAATCGTCTTAACCGTCTAAAAGTTACTTAATATGGTTATTTCTTTTCAGACGTTTTCGTGGCTTTGGTGTCTTTTGATGTATCAGATTTGGACTTTTTGGCGGCTTCTTCCTGTTTCTTTTCTTCTTTTGCCTGCTCAACGAATCCGTCATAATAGGTGTCTTTATCCAGACCTTCGGGCAGGTTGCCATCGGCATCCAACGGGGGAGCAATGACGCTTATACCTTCTACGGCAGACTTGTCGAAGGGGACGTTGTTCTCGTACTCTTTCGGGTCGAATGCATCTTTTTCCGTTGTTGTTTCTTCTGGCTTGGCGGCCGGTATAGGTGCCTTATCGTTTTTGCAGCCTGTGAGGGCAGTGAGGGAAAGACAGGTGGCGAGCAAGATGAGGGTCAGTTTCTTTTTCATAATTTGGTCTCCTTTTTCTATGGCTAGATTTCTTTTTCCTATCTTTTTATACACATTGATCAAAAATGTGCAACAGTATATTTCAATATATTCCAAAAAAATCTCTAAAACGCCTAAAAACGCCTATAAAAACGCCTAGTTTAAGCCATTTATAGAAGATAGATACAGAAATCATCAAAGAATCCTCACAAATTCAATTCTTGTTTGATTGTAATTATTTTACTTATTTACTTACTTAACTTACTTTATACTATAGTTTTTTATATTTTTATACTTTTACTGTTTTACTGGTTTCCTCTTTAGAGGAAACAATTAAATAAAAAAATTAAAAAAAAATTAAAGAAAAAATAATTGAATTGAAAAATTGAAAAAATTGAATTGAAGAAAAGAAAAACACAAAGATACAAAAATACAAAACAAAAAACAAAAAATAAAGCCGCCGATAAACGGCGGCCAGTAAAAACAAAAAAAGGAGGTGATACCGTGAAAACATGAAAAAGAAAAACATAAAAATAAAAACACAGCTGAAACAACAACTAAAACTGAACTAAGTAAATATAAGAACAACAAAGCAAGGCCGCCGATGGACGGCGGCCAGTAAAAACAAAAAAGGAGGTGATATCATGAAAACATGATGAAAAACGAAAACCAAAGCACAACCGACAACTGAATTTAGGCACTGCAAGGCCGCCGATGAACGGCGGCCAGCAAAACAAAAATCACAGAATATAAGAGGTAATAACATGAATACATCAGATCACTTAACCAAAAGAATCAATAATTTCAGAACCGGCAATACACAATACATGTCAAATCCATCACGGGTAGAAAGTGTTGTAACAAACTTTATGAACATGACACTCAGGGAGATGAAAGAACTTCAAACAGCTCTACGGAGCTGTTACATTGATAATATACTTATAGGTTTAGGTTTAACTGAAAACGGAGAGTTGTACGAAGAACAATTGAATATGAAATATATAGAGCTTGCATGTCTGATCAATAACACCTATATTGTTAGTGAGATAGATCTAATGATTTACTATCTAAATATGACATATTTTCTAATGGACGGAGAAAAAGTATCCATGCCTGTCAAAATGTTCATGTCAATCCCACTAACGTCATTCTATTTCTATATGGATAGTATTTCTGACAAACCAGGTTTACTAAATCAGCTTAAATACATTACTGGACATTGTGAATACAATGACGGTTATACTATCGAAAATTTTATTAAAGAAAAATTTTCAAAAATTAACCAACCATGGTGGATAGGAATACCAATAGAGGAATTCAGGCAATCTGTAAGAGATTCTTGCATGGATATTGGAAAGCTCTTGTTTGACAGCTTTCAGGAGGCATTTTCTAAACAATATCCCATATGCAGTGTCCGGGAAAAATATATAGACGACTTTTATGAATTGGATAATATGGAATTAGTAGATTTTGATCTGTCAACTGAAGAATACCTTTAATTAGAAAGGAAAATACAAATATGCCAACTATAAGCAAAGACCCATGTGTAATACTTGAATCAGCCCGAGGTTTTGAAACATTATATTTACACGACAAACTGTTAAATGATAACAGAGAGATATTTTTTACAAATGAAGTTACTGCTCAATCCTGCAGCAATCTGATCACTCAGCTGATATATCTCAACAGAATTGAACCTGATAAAACAATTACCCTGTATCTCAACAGCCCTGGTGGTTCCGTAATTGACGGTCTTGCCGTTTATGATGTAATACGCCTTCTTGACGCACCTGTCAAAACCGTTTGTGTGGGAACCTGTGCAAGTATGGGCGCAATCCTGTTTCTGGCGGGCACAGAACGTGAAATTATAGAACATGGACGTATTATAATACATGATCCCTCATATGGTATGCAGCACAGTATAAGCGGTAAAAAACCACATCAAATCCAGCTCGAATTGGACGAATTAAACAAATGGCGTGAATCCCTTGCAAAAATTATTTCGGAACGCACAGAAAGGCCTCTGGAAGAAATTTATGAAGCCACAGCAAACGATACTTATTTTAACGCAGAAGAGGCAGTAAAATTCGGCCTTGCAACGCACATAAAGAAAGGCGGTATTTAAAATGAATACAACTACAAACACACGATATGGCAAAAGAATCCTCGCATCCGATGTCGAGATAACAAATGATACTTGTATAAGCGGCTGCAATAATAATGATATTGTCTGCGGAAATTCTGGTTCCGGCAAGACTGGGGGATATGTTATTCCGAATATTCAGAATATTGATGGTTCTCTGGTTGTATCTGATACAAAAAGGCAGCTGGAACACAGATTCAGGAAAGAACTGGAGGAAAAAGGCTATAGGGTTTATACCCTTGACTTTGTAAATCCTGAAGCTTCTTATGGATATAATCCGATGTCATATATCCGGCAGGATTCTGACGGCAACTATTGTGAACAGGATATATTAAGCCTCGCGCGGCTGCTCTGTCCCATGGGCTGCTTCACAGAGCCTATATGGGATCTCTCCGCTGCAAGTTATACAGCTTTTCTCATTGCATACTGCCTTGATACAGAGCCTCCGGAAAATAGAAATCTGATACGCGTAGGAGAATTGCACAGACAGTTTATACAGCCGAATAATGAACTTATATTTATGGAATGGGCTTCTGAACATCCGGATTCTCTTGCTGCCAAGAAGTATTTCGAAATATCGGCTAACAAAAATGCTGATAAAATGTTCTACAGTACGATTGGATTTGTAAACGTCAATCTGGAACCTTATTCCTTTAAAGAAGCGAAATGCATTTTTGCCAACGAGGACAGCTTTGATATTTCGGAGCTTGGGTTCAGAAAAACTGTTCTGTTTCTAAACGTCAGCGATACCGACAGAACATTTGACCAGATAGTTAATATATTCTACACACAAGCACTCCAGGTCTTGTGCGCTAATGCCGATTTCTCTGAAGACGGCAAACTTCCTGTTCCGGTACGAATCATCATGGATGATTTTGCCTCAAGCACGGTGATCCCTGACTTTGACAAGATCATTTCCGTAATCAGATCAAGGGATATATCTGTAAGCCTGATCATACAGTCTCTATCCCAGCTCGAAAGTATGTATACGCCGGCTATAAGCCGTACTATCATCAATAATTGTGATCACATTCTGTATCTCGGAAATCAGGATATGAATACTGCATGCTATATTGCCGCTAGAGCCGGAAAAACACCAGAGGCAATCCTAAGTAAGCCACGTGATAAAGCAATCCTGATCACTTCCGGTGAAAAAGCACGCCTGGTGGATAAAATCATTCCTTACAGTACTGTGACAGACATTAAGAAAAAAGAAGAAACAGAAGAAATTAATCTTGAATCGTTGTTTGATTAAAATATACTAGTACATCATTGCATTAATTTCGAAGTAATAAGCGTTCGATGTTCATGTCAGTACAAGGCGGAGGAAGGAGGCGATGCGGTGGCATCGTTGACTGACGACAACGCAGTAATGGTATGGACAGCGAGCGACTATTACTCGATTATTAATGCAACGATGTACTAGCCGTACCGCCGTATGATAAGTAAAAAACTGGGAAGCCTTGTAAACAAGGGTTTCCCAGTACATAAATCATTCAAATTGTAGTATTATTTAGTTATCCGATGGTGGTGACATCAGACGTGTTTTCTGGTATGGCATGTTTAGGGGGTGTATTTTTGTGGCAGCTGTTGTCAATAGTTCTCGTATGAAAATAGGGAGGTGTTTTGAAAGAAAAAGGGGAATTGGTTACATAGTGTGTTTGGGACTTCAAAGAAAAAAGGGATACCTGTTTGTGTGGCATCCCTTTTTTCAGTTTATCCTTTGTGTTTACTCGAACAGGCTAAAGAAGTTCACATCGTATTCGATGCTGGTTGCTTTACCGTTCTTGTCAAGTACACCATCGATCTTTACGGTGTAGTTGTTACCGAAGGAAGTGAAGTCCTTGCTGGAACCATTGAAATCATCTGCGCGGAATGTGATGCAACCGTTTGTATAACCGTAGTTCTGGTTATTGCAAAAGATATTGTTAGCTGGTACTTTGTATTCGTGTCCATCTGGGTAAGTGACTGTGATGGTCAGGTTTTTGGATGGTACGATTTTGTAATTGTTACCCAGTTGGCATGTCCAAGGCATTGTTGAGTTGATTACACGGCCTGCAGTTTTACCTGTGTTGTAGCTCATTAACTCAACAGGCATGTTGGTTGCCGGCCAGGTGACAAAGTTTTCGATGCGTTCCTTTGCGTTGCCGTTATCGTGTGCATACATGCAGTTGTAATTCTCAACTTGTCCGAAGCCAACCTTGGACATGGTGGGGTTCAGGATCCAGCGACGATGTCCCATGGTCAGGACGTTTCCTGGATCTCCGTCGAACATGTAACCGTTGAGGATGGTGTCTGTCAGGCTGGTATGACCTTTTCCAATGTTTCCACCACGGGTTCCTGTAGAACCGAGTTTGAACTGATCCGCTGTGATGTTGTCTGTTTTGATTGGATAGTGAGTCAGTCCGCCGTAGTCTACGCCGTTGATGACGGTACCTTCGGTGCCCTTCATGACCATAGCGCCGTTCTGGGCGTACTCGTTGTACATGTCATCCAGGGTGACTTCTCCAAGGCCTGCGGTCTTACGGATCATGTTGATCAGATCCAGTCCTTCTTTGAGAGTGGTGTCCGCCAGTTTTCCAGGGCTGCAGGAATCCTTGCCGATGATCGGCTGTTCTGCGTATTCATGAGTAAACTGACCTGCGTTCCCAGGTCTGCGCTTGTCGGTAAAGCCAAGCTGCGCAGCGTAGTCTTTCAGTGCCTGCTGAATCTTTTTGTTCTCTTTGTCTTTCTCGCTTTCCTCTTTGGAAGTGTCTTTGTCGTCTTCTACGACTTCCGCAGTCTGAGTTGACTGCACGATCTCGTACTTTCCTTCTCTGATAGAGGTTGCGTTGCTTGCGCTGTCATTGGTGGTAGCGATGTTTTCTGACTTGTTGTCCACTTTGTTCTCTACTTTGTTTGTTGTAGAAGCGGAGTCTTTGTCAGCATTGACAGTGTCGTTATTGGTTACCTGATTGTTATCCGTGTTGCTGGAATCGTCAGGTTCCGGGTCGTTTGTACCTGTCATGTCACCGCCAACGATCGGTACCGGATCCGGAACGGTGTTGGTTACCGGCGGTTCCTCTGTGGTGTCATTGGCGTCATCTTCCGGTTCGTTTGTGCCTGTGATATCGCCTCCAACGATCGGTATTGGATCCGGAACTGTGTTGGTTGCCGGGATTTCCTGATCCTGAGTGACGGTATCTTCTTCTTCTGTCCATCCGGACTGTTTTGCGGCAAACGCATTGATTCCTGTGTTTGCGATGATGCTTGCGATCAATAAGATTGTGATTGCTTTCTTCATTTTCATGATGGTTTCTCCTTTTTTTTGATGATTGAATGATCTATTTTTTAGTTACTTACTGAAAGTAAAATTTTCAATGTTCTTTCTTATATCTTCTTATACCCAAAAATAAATAATGCCATGGCCGTTTATAAGCTATTCAATTATCAAGGTACATTTTTAGAAGATTTTCTTCTAATTGATTCAAGATCAACCCATTTTGATATGTATGAATTTTTCTTTCCTCTTTCTATCTTCTTATACACAACAACGAAAAATGTGCAACAGTATATTTCAAAAAATATCTATATTTGCCCTTTTATTTTTTTGATCGCAAATATATACCGTCTAAACGGCTCAATGATACAGTAACAGGATTTCGTTCAGAATTTCTTGTCAGAGTTCCAGCCTGAAAGAAGTGCTTAACATTTGTATCTTGTAATGTATATAAATAATATTCATCGCAATATCCGATTTTTTGATAGTAATTCATGATAGCTACAGCCTTTTTTTTGAAAAGGTAGGAGTCTTCATTTATGTGAATAGCTTTTTTAATTGTTGCAAAATTAATTTTTTTGTAACCAGTATACCTGCTTATTGCAATCCGACGCATAAGATAATGGCACAGTGACGTATTATCAATTGTTGAGGCAAGATCAGTTTGTTTAATGTTTGCTGTATTAAGCAACGAAATCGGTATCGTAATAATCTGGTGGTTTTTTTTCTCCGCAAACTCATAAAGAGGCGGCAAGACAGAGTAAGAATAATCTCTTTGTCCTTTTGGCTTCTTTAGAGGAAGGAACACTTCCCTTCTTTTCTCAAAAGAAATTTGTTTATCTACAATGGATATAAACATATTACACATTTTTTCTATACTATTCCGGATTTCCGCTTGAAATTTTCTTTTTTGGCTCGATAAAGGGGTGCTGCCGGTCAATATCTTCCAAAGCTTTTCTATGTTTATCTGCCCTTTTTGAGTTGCTTCAATGGTATATATCGCATCCATGACACACATATCAAAGTAGGATAATTTTTCCCTTCCATGAATGGTAATCTGTCCTGAATCAGGACAATCTCCAGGTTCAAAAGGTTTGTCCAATTCATATTTTCCTGGATGATCTCTTAAAAAGTTTGCAGCATGAGTATTATTAATATATATTTCATTTACGCTGTTTAAAAGCTGTTTGATTTCTTTCTGTAAAATATCAGGTTTCTTCTGCCTCTTTGCGAAATCAAGAAATATGTAGGCATCACTTCCCGCAAAAAGGACTTCTTTAAAATCTTTCCTGCATTTATTTATTATATAATTGTAAAAGGAATCCAGTTCAGCAGCAATCCGATTTCTGATATTCTCATCAAATTTTTGATTAAGATATTCGATTATAAATTTCTGAGCATTTTGGGGATTTATCTTTACCTCATCACAGTATTTCTTTATATAGCATAATCTGTAATACGACCAAAAGTATATACTTTCCTTCATTTCCTCTGAAAACTGTGAAAAAATAGCTCCTGTGGAAGCAGATACCTCATTTGTTTTTTCTTTTTTTATTGGTTTGATTTCAACAGGAACCAGGGTAAAATCTAAAGGAATCTTTTTATACTCTCTTTCCGCCTTTTCTTTTTTGACAATCCAATGAATCATATTCTGTAATGTCCCCTTTTCATTTATAGGACCGTCGGCATACAGAAGGCAGCAATCGGCTTGAGGTACTTTTTCGGTATTACGTCCCGCGCGCCCGACTTCCTGATAATAGTTTTCCAGGCTTCTGGGCACATCATAATGTATCACAAGAGAAATATCTTCTTTATCAATCCCCAAACCAAATGCATTAGTAGCAATCATTATATTTTTGCATTGTTTTGATGTACAACAAAATTTCGTATCACTATTTCCATCATAACTGCTCAAAAATAGTTTTTGGTTCTCTCTTTTTTCGTCTGCTAACATTTTGCCTTTACCATAATATTTTACCAGTCTTCCTCTTAGCAATCTATTTTCCTCTAGTTTACTATAAAGTTCATCTACACCTTCCGTAGTAGTACGATATATAATACATACTTTTGTTTTATTTTTTTCAAGTATATCAATTAGTGTTTCATATCTCGTTTTTAAAGAGCCAGTCTGTGTTTCCTTGTCACCCAAACATTGTATAACCTGAAGCGAAAGATTTTTTCTCTCGGTTATATGGTTTTTATATTTAAAATTATTTACTCCTGCAAGTGAAAAAATGTTCTTAATCTCCTCTATATCTTTTTGTGTAGCGGTTGCCGTAAATGCACTTATGATTGGACGTACAGGTCTCTGCTTAATAAAATTTATAATATGAAGATAGCTTTCGCGAAAATCAAATCCCCATTGAGACATACAATGTACTTCATCTATAACAATATGGTTGATCCTCAGTCCATTCTTTTCCGCTTTTTTTAATTCCTTCAAAAATTTAGGGCTGCACAGCCGTTCCGGAGTTAAATACAAAAGCTTATATTTAATTTCGTATTTGTATTCATTGTCTATTTGAAAGTTCTGTATTTCAGAAAATAATTGCCGTTCGTCTTTATCATTTATACCGGGATAAATAGCTTTGAAACAGATATTTTTAGTTTTTCTGATTTCATTCTTGTTTTGATTCTCCGGACAGCAGAAGACAATATGTTTTTTATTAAAATTTTCTACCTGATCTTCGATCAGTGCGGTCAGAGGTGTGACCACAAGTGTTATTCCCGGAAAAAATACAGATGGCGCCTGAAAACAAATTGATTTTCCGCTGCCAGTGGGAAGAATGGTAAAGGTATTATTGCCGGAAAGAATATATTCCATAACTTCCTTTTGGTATGGTTTTAATTTATGATCAGGAATAAATCTCTTCTGAATTTCAGATATCCTGCTGCCATTTAATAATTCCAAAGACATATACTCTTCACTGCCTTCTCCGAGACCTATGGGCGCGAATTTATTTACTCCATCTATTTTATATTTTTTGTACGTTGAAAAACATTTCATACTACAATTCTCCTTGTTCTTGAATCGGTGTTTGATTAAAATATATCGACCATTCCGCCGTATGATAAGTAAAAAAAATAGGAAGCCTTGTAAACAAGGGCTTCCCAGTACATAAATAGGGATGGAAACAGTACCTTTTACTTTTTGTATAAGTGCTGCTTTCTCCATAAAAGTCTTCCCATTCTTTTGACTAACGCATACTGATTCCTTATTTCTATCTTCTTATACACATCAAAGGAGAACGTGCAACATATGATTTCCCCCAAAAAAAGAACCGATCCATCTAACTAAAAATTGGCCGAACTTCCCGGCCACGAAAAAACAATTAAAAAACTTCCACACTTCTCTTGACCCATTCCGGCACGCTGTGTTCCCACGCCTGTAGTCAGTGTATGCCAATATGGCAGCTCTGTTCCGTTATCTTATCCATCTTATTCTTGTCGGCTGTAAGTTACACGGCAAGTTTTTTTATAGCAGGCAATCCCATACTTATGGATCGTCCCCATCCCCTCCTGCTTAAGTGCCGATACATATCCGCCATTCTCAATCTGCTTCATCGCTTCACAGCAGGCTGAATCAAATCTTCCGTTTTCTGCATATTTCACTTCTATAATACATCCGATTTTTCCAGAAGGAACTGTGAGCGTAATGTCCGTATATCCAATACCGGATTCAGCATTAGATTTTGTAATCCAGCTTCCTTCTGCTTTTAATAAGCCCAGCAGCATGCCATGATAAAAATTCTCTTTTAAATCTTTTTTTACAAATGTATCTCGTATACTGATAGAATCTGACATAAATTCATTGAACAAATTCTGAAACGTTTCCGCGTCACCGTCTCTAACCGCTGCGCAGAACTCCTTCCATTTAGCGGAATTACTGATAGCCTTCACTTTAAACCAGGAACGAATTTTTTTCTGATAGATCCCTAGAACCTCCTGATTCGGAATAGCCAGTCTGTGATATCCGCCCTTGGTCTCCCCGGCAACTGTCAGATAACCCGTGGCAAAAAGTACGCTCCACAAGTATGTCTGGCGTATCTCGACATCCCTGCTGTCAAGATCTGTATAAGTCAATTCCGGAACCAAAAGTTTCTCCACATATTCACCGGAAATCAATGCCTCAATCTCTGCCTTGGTTGTCTCCGTAGCATCCTCGATCATATCCTGGATAATGGCGTTGCTGCTGCTGTTTTCCCAATGGGAGTCCATCTTTGCATCCGCATTTGCACAGAGTCTGTAACACTGGTTTAGTACATCCCAGGGACAGTATACGTCCACATGCCCAAAATGATATCCGTCATACCATTCTTTTATGTCTTCAAAACGTTTTTCAACACCATAATATTTTAAGATATCTCGTACCTCGCAGTCTGTAAATCCGAAATATTCCGCAAAATCAATATCAGAA
Organism: Lachnospiraceae bacterium; assembly: GCA_910573785.1. Taxonomy (GTDB): domain Bacteria; phylum Bacillota; class Clostridia; order Lachnospirales; family Lachnospiraceae; genus Schaedlerella. The sequence goes on from CAJSZT010000004.1 coordinate 216,356, forward strand.
ATCGAATGCACCATGAAATTATTCAACCCTGTGAAAATACTTTCTTTGGCGATGCGCAGGCATCCGGTGATAACAGCAAATTCAAGATGCTCATTTGTTTTAAGCGCCTGGCTGAATAAGGAGCGGATCAGCCGGACCATCTGAGGATAATAGCGGTTTTGGTATGCTTTATCCAAAGGTACATCGTATTCATCTATGAGAATGATGACGCCTGTTCCATAATGCTTCGCCAACATTTCCGAGAGCAGTGCAATGCTTTCCTGCTGTACATCCTCCTCCAGATACTTTGCATATAGTTCCTGTAAGGAGTTTTTGTCAATCTCTGTGAGTCTGTCGCTTTCCAACAGGTATTGATGTCTGCGGGCTTCTTTTTTTAGAACCTGGGACATGATTTTCAATGCATCATCATAGGACTCTCCACTGACATCCTTCAAGGTGAATGCGATCACAGGATATTTTCCCATATGCTGCGCACACAGTTCTGTTTCCCGGGTAATCTTCAATCCTTCAAATAAAGAGGCATCTGCGTCAACCTCAAAAAAGGATTTGAGCATATCGAGATTTAAGCTTTTTCCAAAACGGCGAGGTCTTGTAAACAGGTTGACACTCCCGCGGTTTTTTAAAAGATCCGAAATAAATTTTGTTTTATCTACATAGTAAAATCCTTTTGTTCTGATATTACGAAAAAATTCTTCTCCGATGGGAAGCTTTTTCCTCTCTGCCATATTGCAGCACCTCCGCAAATTCTAACGTTTTGTTGTTTTTGCTGTGGCTCTATTATACTAAAAAAATGACTGGCCTTCAAGAACCGCCGGTAATATCTGCGCAGAAAATACTTCATTCCCGGGATGCAACGAGCCAGGTAGCCATGCTTGCATGGATATTTGACTAAATATTTAAGAATGAAAGGAAATCCGAGAACTTGAAAATAACCTGTACTGTATAGTATACTTGTAACAGTTCAAAACAGGGGGAAGACAAATGTTCTTAATCGCCATATGTGAAGATGAAACCTATCTGCTGGAAGAGCTGCGCAAAAAAGCAGAGACATATCTGAAAACCAGACATTATCCTGCCGAGATCCGCACCTTTACGTCTGGTGAGGATTTGTTAAAGGAACAGCGCCCCTTCGACTTGATTCTCCTGGATTTAATGCTCCCGGGCATAAACGGTCTGGAAACGGCGAAGCGGCTTTCCAGCAAAAGCCGTATTATTTTTATCACATCCTACAGGGAATATGCGGTGGACGCGTTCGAGGTGGAAGCGGTCCACTATCTGCTCAAGCCGGTGACGGATGAGCGTCTGTATCAGGCAATGGACAGGGCGCTGAACCGATCCAAACAGGAAGACGACAGGACACTGGCGCTTATAAAATCGGGAAGTACCCACATCCTTCCGATACGCGACATTTTGTACTGCGAGGTGTTTGACCATCGTGTCTGTATCCATACAGCGCAGGGAAATTACGAATATTCCGGAACGCTGGACATGCTGGAGCGAAAGCTGGACGGGCGTTTTTTTCGATGCCATAGAAGCTATCTCATCAACATGAGCCACGTGGTCGGCCAGGAAAAAGGGACGGCATTGGTCTCAAACGGGAACCGGGTTTTGATATCACGGCGGAAGCAGGCCGAGTTTATGCAAAGGCTTTTGCACAATTTGAAAAATGAGGTGATCTGATTGGAATACCCGCATATGTTTTCTGTCGGATTTTATAGCTGGTGGCTGCTGCTCAATGGTATTCTCTATTTGGCAGAATTTTATTTTATACGCAGTTTTACCGGGATTCAGGAAAAGAAATATATGGTATGCTATGTATTGACCAGCGGCTTACTTACATTTTTGGCCATGTATTTTCAAAGCTCCGGAGTTCTCAGATTGATTCTGCATATGGGGATCATACTTTGCTTTTCCAGATTTGTGCTAAAGCTCAAATGGGCGGAGACGGTCGCTCCGGCAATGATCATTTTGACGCTGTTTACCTTTATGGAAGGATTTCAGACTGTTTTTATGCGGTGGCTGGCAGGGCATTCTATGAAAATGCATACCGCTGTTTTCATGCAGATGCTCCTGTCCGGAGGACTGGCGGCTGTATTGCTGCTGACCCTGCATTTTGTATCAAAAAGCTATGCATATACGGGAAGGCAGAAGCTGTCCGCCTATATGTATCCATTGTTGCTGCCGTGCAGCTTTATCGTGTGGGTCATCCGCAGCGGGCTTGGGCTGGACATGTGGATGGAACCGGCTGTCAGGAAAAGTTCATTTTGGGAGAAACGGCAGAGCCTGTGGGCAATGATATGGATTCTGGGAGCCTGCGTAATCTTCTTTATCATTCTGAGGCTGGTGAGCAGGATTCTGGCGCTGTCCGTTCAGGAAACGGAACAGAAAAGGCTGGAGGATCAGATCCGAAAGCAGTATACATACCTGGAGGAAGCGAAAAAAAGGAATGAGCAGTACCGCACGTTCCAGCATGATATCAACAATCATTTTCTGGTGTTATCCGGGCTGATTCGGGAAAAAAGATATGAGGAGGCAGAAATATATTTTGACAAGCTGCATGGCTCTTCGGACAGACTGCTCATCGGGATTGAAACAGGCAATCCGATCCTGGATATCCTTTTGCAGGAAAAGATCAGCTTCGCCGTGTCAAGCGGCATTGAAGTGAAACACGATGTACAGATTCCGCCGGATTGCGGTGCGGAGGATATGGATCTGTGCATGATTCTGGCAAACGCGCTGGACAATGCGGTACATGCCTGCAGAAAGGTTACAGGAAGACAGCCGGAGATCTCGGTCATGGTTCGGAGACGGCATCATTTCCTGATCATCGAGGTAGTCAATACGATGGTGCAGGCACAAGGCCGATTGGAGTATGGAACCGGGCTGAACAATATCAGGCGCACCGCAGAAAAGTATGAGGGGACGATGGAGATTGAGAACGACGGTGAAACATTCCGGCTGACGGTGCTGCTGTGTCTTGCGCCGTTTACGAAAGCAGGGTGACCGTTGGCGGAAAACCGCTTTTATGGTGGGAGATGTGTCCGATATACGGAATGAACATAAAAATATCCATACTGTTCGGAGGTGGGTATTCAATAAAAGCGGAGGTGAAGCTTATGGTAAACAATGTAAGGCCCAATTATGTAAATCCATTGAAAATGATGAAAAACGACAGAGTGTCAGATCGCTTGAATCCGGCAGCGAAGAAAACGGCGGAAAAGCAGCAGAAAACCCTGGAGGCAGAAAAACAGTCGATTCAAAACGCACTGCTCCTTATGAAAGGAACATCCGGAGACAGCGGGGCATCGGAAGAACAAATTGAACTGCTGGAAAAGAAGCTGGAAGAAATCACAGGCCAGCTCAGGGTGAGTAAGAGGGAGGATGGAACTGCAGTTGAACAGGCACAGTTAAGCGATGCGGCAAAGACATTGCAGGAGAGCAAAAAATTGGAAGAAAAGCGGATGGACAGATTGGAACTCCGTGCGGATACACGGAGGACACTGCCGAATTTTTATGAGCCTTTGGAGGAAGAGGAGTAGTTGAGCGTCCATCTTATGAAGCTGTCATACCGAAATGGGGGACAGCTTTTTCCTTTATCAAGAAAGAGTTATAAGACATCCATGCATTCACTTGCTATTTTCCATACAGCGTGGTAGTATTAAAAAACAGATATCAGAGAATCCGAAAGGCATGGTGATGTGATGGGCAGGTTTTTTAATGTGAATGGCGACTGCAAGCCAGGACAGCATTACATGGTCGATATCCATCCAAAGCTTGATGAAATCTGATTGTAGATTATTGCGGAGAGCAATTCATTGTAGAGACGAAGATTTGGCGTGGGCTTGCAAGGCATCAGCAAGATGAGGAGCAAGTGTTTGAATACCTCAAGCATCACCATCTGGATAAAGGGTATATTCTGACTTTTAATTTCAACAAAAAGAAGGAGATCGGGGTAAAGGAAGTTCCGCATCGGGACAAGATACTCATAGAAGCGGTCGTTTAATGAAAAGGAAAATAGAATGGATAAAAAATACGAAATCTTAAAAAATATCTTCGGCTATGATACTTTCCGAGAAGGGCAGGAAACTCTGGTTGACAGCGCCCTTTCCGGCAGGGACGTCCTGGGGATTATGCCGACGGGGGCGGGAAAATCAATCTGTTTCCAGGTTCCGGCGCTTATGTTTGAGGGGATTACCATTGTGGTATCGCCCCTCATTTCTTTGATGAAAGATCAGGTAGCTGCCCTGAACCAGGCAGGCGTCCATGCGGCCTATATCAATAGCTCGCTGACCGAAGGCCAGTACCGCAAAGCCATGGAAAACGCGCGCCGGGGTCAGTACAAGATCATCTACGTGGCTCCCGAACGGCTGATGACGGATTCTTTCCAGTCTCTGGTGCAGGAGGTGGACATCTCCATGACAGCGGTGGACGAGGCCCACTGTATTTCCCAATGGGGGCAGGATTTCCGGCCCAGCTATCTAAAAATCGTGGAATTTATCAGCATGCTGCCGAAACGTCCTGTGATCGCCGCTTATACAGCTACGGCCACGAAGCAGGTCAAGGAAGATATTCTCTGTATTCTGGGGCTCAATGACCCGACGGTGGTAGTCACCGGATACGACCGGAAAAATCTCTACTTCGCGGTAAAAAAACCAAAGGACAAGAAGGCCCAGCTTCTCGACTATTTGTCCAAAAACAGGGAGAAAAGCGGAATCATTTACTGCAATACCCGAAAAATCGTGGAAGAAGTAGAGATGGAATTAAGAAGGGCGGGCTACCCGGTCACACGCTATCACGCAGGTCTCACCGATGCGGAGCGGAAGCAGAACCAGGAAGACTTCATCTACGACCGCAGTCCGGTGATGGTAGCCACCAACGCATTCGGCATGGGGATCGACAAATCCAATGTGCGCTATGTCATTCACTACAATATGCCCAAGGATATTGAAAGCTACTATCAGGAAGCCGGGCGCGCGGGACGGGACGGCGAGCCGGCGGAATGCTTTTTGTATTACTCCGGACAGGATGTGCGGATCAATGAATTTCTCATCGGGGCACAGGCGGAGAACAGCGAGCTGGATGATGAGGAGCGGGAGCTGATCAAAGAGCGGGATCTGGATCGGCTTCGAAAGATGACGTTCTATTGCTTTACCAACGAATGCCTGCGGGAATATATCCTGCGTTATTTTGGAGAGTATGGCGGAAATTACTGCGGCAACTGCGAAAACTGCCGGACAGAATTTGAAGATATGGATGTAACGGAGGAGGCATGCCATATCATCCGCATGGTGCTGACCAGCCATGAACGCTACGGGATCAATGCCGTCCTGGACGGGGTGCACGGCTCGGACACGGCAAAGGTGCGCCAATTCCGGCTGAACCAGAACCCGGAATATGGAAGCCTGAAAGACCGGACAATTGTCAGGCTCCGTCAGATTTTAAATGACCTGCTGCTGAAAGAATACCTGTTTCTCACGACCAGCGATTATCCGGTGCTGAAAATGACAAAGAGCGGGCGGGAACTGCTGGCGTACTGGGAGCAGCAGGAGAACAAGGCGGAAAATCCGGAAGAATGGACAAGCCAGGAAAGCTTCGGCTCGGATGGCAGAGTGACGGATCCGGCTTTCCGGATCATCTTAAAGCTTCCGAAAGAACAGGAACGGACAGCGTCCAAGGGGCAGGAAAAGAAGAAAAAAGCGGTTGCAGACGCCAAATATCCGGACCTGTTCGAACAGCTTCGAAAATATCGCTACGAGCTTGCCCAGAAAGAACACGTACCGCCGTATATTATTTTTTCAGATAAGACTTTAAAGGAATTGAGCACATTTCTTCCGACGACCAAAGATGCCATGCTGGAGATCAACGGCATCGGAAAAGTGAAATATGACAAGTACGGGGAGAGATTCATGGAGATTGTCCGTGCTTATGCTGAGAAAATGTAAGGCAGACAGCTTTGCTGGCTGTTATTGCGCATGTGGGTGAAATACCCGTGAATAATAACGCCGATTCAATGACAATGGCTGAAATATGCTTGACAGATCGCAGGATCAATGATATTTTGTTGATATAAACTTTATTGAAATATACTTCAATGAAATATGTTTCAATAAAGCGTATTTCAATAAAAGGGGAATCTGCCATGGAAAAATTTATTGGTCGAAAAAATGAGCTGGATGCACTGGAAAAGCTGTACAATACCCCCGGATTTCAAATGACTGTGATTTATGGACGGAGAAGAATCGGGAAGTCTACCTTGATAAAAGAGTTTATCAAAGAAAAAAAAGCGGTCTTTTTTACAGCAACCCGGGCGGGCATCCACAGGAATCTGGAGCTTTTGGGAAAACAGGCATTGGAAGTTCTGGCGCCGGCTGTGGGCGCGCTGGCCTTTGAAAATATGGACGCTCTGTTTTCCTTTATCGGTGATTCGTGCCAGGAGGAAAGAACGATTATTGTGATAGACGAATTTCCCTATCTGGCGGAAGCAGACGGCAGTATCCTGTCCGTTCTGCAGAATTATATAGACAATCAATGGCTGAACGGACAGATGGACCTGATTCTCTGCGGGTCTTCGGTGAGCTTTATGGAAAACGAGGTGTTGAGCGAGAAAAGTCCCCTCTTCGGCAGAAGGACATCCCAGATCAAACTGGAACCATTTCAGTATCTGGATGCCGCGGAATTTGTACCCGGCTATTCCAGAGAAGAACAGGCTATCTGTTATGGCGTGACAGGAGGCGTGGCAAAATATCTCTCCCTTTTCGATGATTCGAAAAGCCTGGATGAAAATATAATTACTCAGTTTTTTACAAAATCCGGATATCTTTATGAAGAGACGAATAACTTACTTACGCAGGAATTTCGAAATGTCAGCAGCTACAGCGACATAATAGAAGCAATTTCCTCAGGCGCAAACAGGCTGAATGAGATCTCGGACAAGACACATATCGCCCAGACGGCGGTTTCACACGCGCTGTCTAACCTGATCACAACCGGCATTGTGGTCAGGGAGACCGCGGCTACAGATGAAAAAAATAAAAAGAAGGTTCAATATAACCTGAAGGACAATATGTTTCGATTCTGGTATAAATATGTTCCGAACGGCATAGGCGCCATTGAGCTGGACAAAGGCGAGCTCTATTATCAAAACGCGGTAAAACCCAGAATTGCCGAATATATGGGAAATGTATTTGAAGAAATGTGCAGGTTCTATACATTGCATTCAGGGATTATGGGCCGTTTGAACTGCTATGTGACGACAGTTGGAAAATGGTGGGGAACAAATCCCGGAAAACGTATGCAGACGGATATAGACATTGTCGGACTTGACAAGATGTCAAAAAAAGCAGTGCTGGGAGAATGTAAATTTAAGAATGAGCCTGTTGATAAAAAAGTATATGAAGACCTGATGGATAGAAACGGCCTGATTTCCAGGGAATATATGATTGTACAATATCTTCTGTTTTCGAAGAGCGGTTTTTCAGAATGGGTTCGGGAAAATACAGATCCGTCCCTTGTGAAAAAAATAACCCTCCAGGAGATGTACTGTATAGAAAATACGTAGAAGCACACCAGATCCGGCACTGTAAGTAAACAACATTCTCACACTTCATACACAAAAATTTCACAAACATTTGTTACCTTAGTAACCGTACAAAAGTAACCTGAACAGATGAGGAAGCATGAACAGGTTATTTTTATGCGGTTCTTTTGCATTTAGAACACATAGTACATATTATGTAGCTGTTCAGAACAGATACTATATCAATGCCAGGGAGGTAAGGATTTGATTGAGGTAAAGAATTTAGTGAAAAAATATGGAACGCATCTTGCCGTAGATCACTTGGATTTTCAGCTCGAACCAGGGAGAATCTACGGCTTTTTGGGGCCGAACGGCGCCGGAAAATCAACCACTATGAACATCATGACCGGCTATCTGGGGGCAACAGAAGGCGCGGTTGTCATCGATGGGCATGATATCCTAAAGGAACCCGAGGAAGCCAAGAAACACATCGGGTATCTGCCGGAGCTTCCACCCCTGTACATGGATATGACTGTACTGGAATACCTGGAATTTGCGGCAGAGTTGAAGGAGATCCCGAAGAAAGAGCGGGAAGCTTCCGTCCAGAAGGTCATGGACATTACGAAGCTCAATGATGTTCAGTTCCGTCTGATCAAGAACCTGTCAAAAGGATACCGCCAAAGGGTGGGGCTGGCCCAGGCGATCCTGGGCTTCCCGGATATCATCATTCTGGATGAACCGACGGTGGGGCTGGACCCGAAGCAGATCATCGAAATCCGGGAGCTGATCCGGGAACTGGCAAAGGAGCATACGGTGATCCTCAGTTCCCATATCCTGGCGGAGGTACGGGAGGTCTGCGACTATATCATGATCATTTCCAGGGGAAAGCTGGTTGCCAGCGATACGCCTGAGAATCTGGAACATCTGATGGCAGGGCAGAATAGCCTGGAGATCGAGACGAAAGCAGAGCCGGAGAGAGTCAGGAAGATCCTTCGGAGCATTTCGGGGATTGACAAAATAGAACTCGAACGGACAGAGGAAGCCACGACATACGCCAGGATCGAGACAGGAACAGCGGCGTCCGGTGAAGATCAGGACATCCGCGAAGCCATATTTCTTGCGTTTGCAGAGGCCGGCTGCCCACTCCTGATGCTGAAGGCATCCAAAGCAAGCCTGGAAGAAGTATTTATGGAATTGACACAGGGAGAGGAGGCGACCGCAGATGCTGGCGATTTATAAACGAGAACTGCGTTCCTATTTTCAGTCCATGATCGGCTGCGTATTTGTCGCGTTTCTGGTACTGTTTACAGGAATTTATTTTACGGCGTACAACCTGACCGCGGGATATCCGTACTTTTCCTATACATTATCTGGTTCCCTGATCGTCTTTATCGTGGGAATCCCGCTGATCACCATGCGGAGCTTCTCGGAGGAACGAAAGAATAAAACGGACCAGCTTCTTCTGACGGCGCCGGTCAGCCTGACGAAAGTGGTTTTAGGAAAATATTTCGCGATGGCGACAGTGGTTGCGGTACCGAACCTGATCTTCTGCCTGTTTCCGCTGATCATCAAAATGAACGGGACGGCTTACCTGAAAGTCGATTACATTTCCATCGGGGTATTCTTCCTGCTGGGCTGTGTGTACCTCGCCATCGGCATGTTTCTGTCAACACTGACGGAGAGCCAGATCATCGCCTTTGTCAGTACATTTGGGGTGCTGCTGCTTTTGTATCTGTGGAACGGGATCGTCAGCTTCCTGCCGTCTTCGGCGTCCGGCTGTATGGCAGGGCTTTTGCTCATTTTGAGCGTCATCATCCTTTATATCTGGCAAATGACGCTGAACTGGGTTTTGAGCGCCATCCTGGAAGCGGTATGCGTGATCGGGTGCGTCACTGCGTACTTTGTGAAGCCCGGCCTGTTTGAAAATCTGCTGTCCAATCTGCTTGGAAAACTTGCGTTTGCAGATGTATTTACGGGGATCACGCAGAATCATATCGTGGACCTGAGCGGAATTGTCCTGTATCTGTCTGTGATCACGGTTTTTATATTCCTGACCGTGCAGACGATCCAGAAAAGACGTTGGAGTTAGGAGGAACAGACCGTGGAAAAAATGAAAAAATTATTTCATACGACAGGAACAGCGCATGGGATATACAGCGTGGGATTGACGGCAGTGGTGGTTGCGATCGTGGTTGTGGTCAATCTGATCTTTGGTCAGCTTCCGGAAAAATACCGCAATATCGATGTGAGCAGTTCGAAGATTTACGAGATTACCGATACAAGCAGGAATTTCCTGAAAGACCTGGATACAGAGGTCAAGTTTACGGTGCTGGCCGTGAAGGAAGAGGCAGATGAACGGATTCGGACATTTCTGAGCAAATATGCCTCCCTTTCCAAAAATATTTCTGTGGAATGGATCGACCCGGTGCTGCATCCTTCCGCGCTGCAGGATTACGACGCGTCGGAAAATTCGATCGTGGTGTCCTGTGAAAAGACAGGAAGAAACACGACAGTGACATTTGATAAAATCGTGGTGGTGGATTATTCTTCCTATTATTATACGGGCAGTATTTCGGAAAACGAATTTGACGGGGAAGGCCAGCTTACCAGTGCGGTCAATTATGTGACCAGCGAGGCCGAAAAGCAGATCTACCGCACGGCAGGGCATGGGGAGAGCATGCTTCCCGCGAACATCACCGAACTGATGGATAAGAACAATTATACGGTGTCGGAGTGGAATCTTTTGATGAACCCGGATATTCCAGAGGACTGTGACCTGCTTCTGATGAATGCTCCCGCCAATGACCTGACGGAGGATGAGAGGGATGCGGTGCTCGATTATCTGGCAGGAGGCGGCAAGATGATGCTTCTGCTGGGAGATACAAGCAGCAAAGACCTGCCGAATCTGTCGGCAGTGATGAAGGAATACGGCATGGAGGCCGCGGACGGCTATATCGCGGACCCACAGCGCTGCTACCAGGGAAATGCATTTTATATCTTCCCGATGCTGAGTGTGAGCGGGGACATGGCCAAGGGTCTGGCATCAGAAATGGTTCTGCTGATCAATGCCCATGGGCTGAACCTGACAGACCCGGCGCGGGATACGATCTCCACCACCTCCTTTATGACCACCAGCAATTCCGGCGCGGCCGTGACTGAGGATACACAAACGGAGGGAACCTATACCCTGGGAGCCGTGGCCACAGAGACCGTAAGCGGCAGCAGTCATTCGGACAGTGAAAATGAAGGTGAGCCTGCAGAAAATACTGACGGAGACACAGAAAATGCCGGCACGGATGCGGGAGATACCGATACAGGGAATGACAGCGGTGATGCCGAGGATACAAAGGAGAGCCGCCTGACCGTGATTTCCACGGCTAACATAATTGATTCCCAGCTTACGGAGACGTTTACGACTCTGGAAAATACGGCGCTATTTATGAACGCTGTGACCGCAAACTTTGACGGGGTGGAAAATCTTTCCATTGAGCCGAAGAGCCTGGCAGTACAGTACAATACGATCCAGCATGTGGGACTTCTGAGCCTGTTCGCGATCTTCGGAATCCCGCTGGTGATCCTGGCGGGCGGATTCACCGTATGGTTTAAACGGAGAAAAGCGTAAAACAGCAGGAGGGATCTATGGAGAAAAAAAAGAAACGTTTGCTGTGTCTTCTTTTGATCCTGCCCCTGCTTCTGGTGATACTTTTCCTGATGAAAAATCATAACCAGAAGCAGGAAGCCGAGGAGGAAGCGGCAAGAATCTATGCAACAGATATCAGCGAAGTGGGTTCGGTCAGCTATAAAACAGAAAGCGGCGAGTTCACGTTTGAAAAGAAGAAGGACACCTGGATCTATCAGCAGGATCCGGATTTCCCGCTGGCCCAGACCTACCCGGAACAAATTGTCTCATCCTTTGGAAAACTGGAAGCTCTGCGGGAGCTGAAAGATGGCGATGATCTGGAAGCTTACGGTCTGGATACCCCCGCCTATACGGTGAAGCTGACGGACATGGACGGAAAGGAAACGGAGCTGAGTATTGGAAACGCGGTGGATGAGGCCTATTATCTTCTGAACAAAACGACGGAGAAGATCTACACCGTCAGCAGCACCGTAACTGGAACGCTGCAGCATACACTGGAGGAAATGGCGCAGCTGGACGACTATCCGAATATCGGAAGCGGCAATCTGAAAAAGGAAGTGATCACGCGCGGCGGTGAGACGATCACATATGATTCGGAAAATGAGGATGATGCGAAAAATATTGCTGCCGTGGCAGGCGGTCTCGGCGCAGTCACATTGGGCTCCGCGGCAGATTACTCTGTAGAGGATAAAGACCTGAAGGGCTTTGGCCTAGACGAAGCTTCCCGGACTACTGTAGAGGCAGTCTATACAAAGGATGAGGAAGAACAAGCCCTGACGCTGTATATCGGCAGCGAGGACGGGGAAGGGAACCGATATGTCATGCTGAATGATTCCCGGATCGTGTACCTGATCTCTGTGGATGTGTGTGATAACATCCTGAATGTAGAGGAGCCGGAAGGGACAGAGTAAAAATGACGGCAGTTGTTTTAACGTTGGTCAAGGGCCTTACAGTAACTGCTACAGAGATTTTATAAGATTTTATAGTAAATTTATTGACAATTACGGAAAAACAGTGGAAAATAGCAGTCATACAAACTGAGAATCCAAAGGTCAAAAGCTCGATTTTCTTGCGGAGGCTTTTGGCTAGTACAGCATTGCGTATATAATGGTGCAGAATTCACCGTTAATTACGCAATGCTGTACTAGTACAATGTTGCGTTAATAATTGAGTAATAAGTGCTCGCTGTCCATGCCATTACTGCGTTGGAGTCAGTCAACGATGCTACCGGCATCGCCTCCTTCCTCCGCCTTGTACTGACATGAACATCGAACGCTTATTACTTCAAAAATTAATGCAACATTGTACTAGATGGATTTTTCAGAGGAGAAAATAAAAAGGCGGGCTGGCAATGAAAGAAAAAATCATACATTTTATGCAGGGAAGATACGGAGCCTATGGGGCAGATGCGCTTACAAAGTTTCTTATGGCAGCAGGTCTGATTATGATCTTGGTCTCATCAGCATTCACAGGGATGAATACCGGTCTGGTCTGCTTTCTGATCGGCTGGTCAGTCATCATCTACTGCTATTATCGGCTGATCTCAAAGAATGTGACAAAGTGTTATGCCCAGAATCAGGCATTCCTTGTCCGCACCAGCGGGATCCGCAGATTTTTCCGGAAGCAGATTTCCATGCTGCGGCAGAAAAAAGTCTACCACATTTACAGATGTCCGCAGTGTAAGCAGAAGATCCGGATTCCAAGGGGAAAAGGAAAGATTGAGGTCAAATGTCCGAAGTGCAGTACGACGTTTCTTAAGAACAGCTGAAATTTGCCGTATTCTTATTTACATGAATTTACAAAAATACGAAAATTTTAAAAAAATTTTAAAATAGGGGTTTACAAATACCTGGGTATATGATATACTATCATTCGTCGAGCGGAAGTGGCGGAATGGCAGACGCGCTAGATTCAGGTTCTAGTGGGAGTTTATCCTGTGAGAGTTCAAGTCTCTTCTTCCGCATTCGGTGAAGATTACCGGAGTCCACATATTAAGGATTCCGGTATTTGATGTTAAACTGAATAGATAGATTATGCGGGTGTAGTTCAATGGTAGAACACCAGCCTTCCAAGCTGGATACGTGGGTTCGATTCCCATCACCCGCTTTTTTGTTTCCCTAAATATAAAAAAGCATAGCTGAACATACCCGTTCATGCTATGCTTTTTGTCATGGAGTATAGGGGATTCGAACCCCTGGCCTCAACAATGCGAATGTTGCGCGCTCCCAACTGCGCTAATACCCCAGTCAAGATTATTTCTTACTGACTTTGCTATTATAGCACATCTTATCCCAAAATGAAAGAAAAGATTACAAATTTTTGAAAAAAATATAGAACAAAAATAAAGAAATGGGAGGGACGCGCGGCGAAAAGGAAAAAATCAAAAAGAACCTGTGCCATATTTATTTCGATATTGGTACATTGTCACTCCGGTATGCTGCTTAAACCGTCTTCCCAAATGGCTTTGCGATGAGTAGCCGAGGTAGGAGGCGATTTCACTGTAAGTATATCTTGAATAAACCAGTAGATTTTGCGCCAGTTTTATTTTTTGCGTGTGAATATAATCTGTAACGGTCATACCTTCGTGCTTGTGAAATATTTCTGACAGGTAATTTGCGTTTATATTCAGCTCCTTTGCGATCTCACGCACATGGATTTTCTCATGAAGACGCGAAAAAATATAAGTTTTGCATTTCTCGGCGTATCCGTTCGGCCCGGTCACTTTTTGTGAGGATTTTCTTTCATTATAGTCAAAAACCATCTGTGCATAGCGGTATTCCGCGGAATGAAACAGGTGGAGGACTGTAGGGATATCGTTACAGTCTTCGATTTTCTGAATATAGGAATCAGAAAGGGAATATGCCACTTCTGGTAGGATTCCGCCTTTCATGGCTGCGCGGCTGGCAAGGGCGACCACTACAATCCCACGGTTTTTCATCTGCCGAAGCGGGGTTCTGGCCAGCGTGCCAACCTCGCCAGGATAGTCCTCGGAAAGGCTGTTCCGGAGCCCTTCGAGATCTCCCTTTGCGATACTGGAAAATTCCCTTATTTCCTGGTCATAAGGATTATGCAGTTTTCCAATTTCCTGATTTTCAAATGTATGCTCCATATATCTTATCTCAAGATCTTGCCTGATCTGCGGATTGATACAGTTTTCAAGAAGGATGGCTTCTTCATCAATGCATGTAGAACGGAAAAGGTTCGCGATAAGCAGAACATCCGCCATGAACTCATGAAAATCACAGACCGGAATCAAAGCTCTAAAAGCGCTGCTGAATGCGGGAACCGTATCCTGCCGCCGGATCTCCACAGGGGTGGAAAAGGAGACAGGACCTAGTAAAAAAAGTCCGCTGTCTGCAAGGATCCTGGCATATACGGCCTGTTGATTTAAGGATAAAAAAACTGGGATATTTTTGGGAATATCGTAAGAAGCCTCCCGGGAGCAAAACCAGTTTGCGATCACTGTCCCAAGATGGTCATCTTGAAGATCTGCGCGGGCGCAGAATGCTTCGACCGGCTCCCAGGCCGCGGTATAGAGGCGTACCAGTGTATGCAGGCGGCGGGAAATGTGTTCCATCAGATAGTGTCGGTTCATGGGCTCCTCCTTTCTGCCGTCATGTGATGTCAGCACGGCTTACAAAACAAGATAAGTATGGGATAGGGAAAACATGGATCTGTTTACATTTCATTACAATATATCGTATCATATTTTGCTGAAAAATGTACTAAAAATCTGAGAATGGTAATATAAAAACAAAAAGAAATAGGATAATATTGCTATGATGATATTGGAAACTGATGAAGGAGAATGGTAGAATGAAAACAGATCAACTGATGTTTGGAGCGGCATACTATCCGGAATATATGCCATATGACAGGATGGAAGCAGATTTTTCCATGATGAAGAAAGCTGGGATAAACACGATTCGGGTGGCGGAATCTACATGGAGCACACTGGAACCGAGGGACGGGGAGTTTGATTTTACATTCATTGACAGGATACTGGAAGAAGCGCAGAAGTGGGAGATGTCTGTGATCGTGGGGACGCCGACTTATGCCGTTCCGTCCTGGCTGGCACAGAAGGATCCGGATGTGCTGGTAGTGAATTCCAAAGGACAGGAAAAATACGGACACCGGCAGATCTTTGACCTGCTGAATCCAACCTTCCGGTTCCATGCGGAGCGTATAATTGAGGTGCTTGTTTCCCATACGGCCCGGCATGGGATGGTGATCGGATTTCAGATAGATAATGAAACAAAACACTATGATAATAAAGGAAAAGAAATACAGCGTTTATTCAGGGAATATTTGAAGGGAAAATTTCAGACAACAGAGCGTTTGAACAAGGCGTTCTGTCTGCCTTACTGGAGCAATTCCATCTGTGACTGGGATCAGTTCCCGGATATCACAGGCTGTATAAATGGAGGACTGGATGGAGAATTCCAGAGATTTCAGAGGAAGGTTGCTGCGGACTACCTTGGCTGGCAGTCGGATATCGTCCGGAAATACAAAAGGGAGGACCAGTTTATCACACACAACCTTGACTTTGAATGGAAGAAATTTGGAGCTGATATCGCCCAAGATGGCTATTCATATGGTGTTCAGCCCGGAATCAATCATTATGAGGCGGCAAAATACCTTACCAGGCTGGGGACAGATATCTATCATCCGACCCAGGACGATCTGACCGGAGCCGAGATCGCGTTTGGCGGTGATTCCACCCGGAGCCTAAAGCATGAAAATTATCTGGTTCTGGAATGCCAGGCACAGGCGTTTAAATATTGGACACCATATCCAGGACAGCTGCGCCTGCAGGCATACAGTCATCTGGCGGGCGGAGCGGACGGCATCTCGTACTGGAACTGGCATTCGATACATAATGGATTTGAGACATATTGGAAGGGGCTGCTCAGTCATGATTTGGAAGAAAACCCGGCCTATGATGAGGCGTGCAGGATCGGGCAGGAATGGAAGGAGATTGGGAAGCATCTGATCCATCTGGAAAAGGACAACAAGACGGCGCTTCTCGTGGACAACTGTTCTATGACAGCCTTCCAATGGTTTCCCATTGACCGGGATCTCAGCTACAATGATGTGGTGCGCTGGGTGTATGACAGCTTGTACGAGATGAATATCGAGTGTGATGTGGTCGATGTCAATGGCCTGGATCCCGCGCGGTATAAGATGATTGTGACGCCGGCGCTGTACTGTGCACCCGAAGGTCTTCTGGAGAAGCTGGACGGATTTGTAAGAAACGGAGGAGTTTTGGTCAGTACGTTTAAATCATTTGTGGCAGACGAGTATTCCAGCGTCTATGCGGATAAACAGCCTCACAGGCTGCGCGCCTGCTTCGGTATGAGCTATAACCAGTTTACGGAACCGGGAAAAACAAAGCTGATGGAATGCCGGGTCAAATACTTTGCAGAACTTTTGAAGCCTGAGGGTGCCCAAAGCCTTGCGGACTATGAGCATAAATACTGGGGAAAATATGCGGGGATCACAAGGAACGCATATGGAGAAGGCGCCGCCTATTACATTGGATGCTATACGGAAAAAGCGGTACTCAAGCAGATATTAAAGAGGGCGGCAGAGGATGCGGGAATCTGGGGAAGGACGATGGAGTATCAATGGCCGATTATTGTACGGCAGGGAAAAAACCAGTATGGAAGGCGTCTGTACTATGTTTTGAATTACAGTGAGGAGGAACAAAACATCAGATGTATCTGGGAAGAGGTGAAGGATCTGCTGACCGGAAAAACATTTCGGGAGGGGGAAGAGGCTGTGATCGGCGACTGGGACCTGATGATTTTTGAAGAGATAAGGAAAAAAATGTGATGGGCGGAACCGGGATGTTTCTGACCTGCTCGGCTGCAGTTGGGATCACAGGCATGTACGGACTGCGGAAAGAGAAAGTCTGCTGCCTGATTCTCTCAGCTTTAGCGCTGCCGGTGCTGCTTTTCGCGGCACTCTGGTTTGAAATTGGTTTTGCGGATATTTCCTGCGGCTTCTGTATCATTGCGTTTCTGGTATTATACGGGGATCAAGGAGGCAGAAGATGAGCTTTACATCGCTGTGGTATTTTCCGTGCAGATATATTGTGACTTTTCGGGATATACACATATCGCCATCGGCTCCGCGCACTTTTTGGGAATCCGGCTGACAGAAAATTTTGACAGGCCGTATCTGGCTGTGGGCTGCCGGGGGTTCTGGAAACGCTGGCACATAACCCTGACAAAATGGTTTGCGGAATATCTCTATAGGAAATCCAAAATAACTTAAAATGACGTATGCCTGCAGTTCTTTGCGGCTGAAAGCAGACCGGCAAGATTGACAGTCTGCCTTTCAGCCGGTTCCGGACTAATGAATCATATATCTGGCTTTTTCGACTTTCCAGGCATACCCTTCCTCCAGCAGGATTTCCTCCGCCTCCGGAGCTGTTTTTCCTATCAATATCGGTATGCTTTCCGATACTTCTGTCTGGACAGAGACTTTTCCGAACGACGCGAGAAACAGCGCCGCAAAAAGAAAAACAACACCGCATTTTGCTTTCATAGATATTTTTTTCTGATTCATAATTGCACCAATCCTTTCCTGAAGCATTCCGCTTAAAAAGCCGGTTTCCAAAACGGCAGACGGGTTCATGCGGCAATAGCAGTCCAGCAGAACATGCGCATATCCGGCATGTTCCGCCTTCCCCGATGCGCGGAGCACGTCCGCATCGCAGGCTAGCTCGATATCCTGATTGAAAAGCAGCAGCATCAGCCAGCATGCCGGATTGTACCAGTGCAGCACTGCAACCGCCAGCATCAATGCTTTTTTCCACAGATCCTTCCGTCGGATATGCATCCACTCGTGCAGCAGAATATATCGGTACTGCGTTTCGCTGTACTGCTGCGCAGGCAGGACGATTTTCGGAGAGAACAGTCCATATACCATCGGTGAGGCGGCCATCGCCGAGGTATAGACGCGGAAACGCGGCCCCCGGGAATGCGCCTGTATCCAACCGCTGACGGCATCATTTTGCAGATCCTCTTTTTGCCTCATCCTGCCGTAAAAACGGAGGGCATTTGCCAGAAGGATCAAAAGCACGGCGCCGGCCCCGCCCCAGCGTACCCATACAGCCACACCTGGCAGAGGGGCGGCGAAAGGATCACATGGATACGGGGCGCATAAATGCCGGACAGACAGGATGGGAATGCCGATGCCCTGGGGAAGAAGGAGCCGTATGCCGACCAGCATCCAGAGCCATTCCGGGAGGCGGGGCGAAAAAAAGCGGAAAAGCAGTTTCCGGCCCGCGGCAATTCCGAGGATCAGCAATGCGGCTTTGAGTTGTAATGCTGCCATATGCCGTCACCTCACTTCTTATCTTCAATCATGCTTCTGAGCTGCGCTGTTTCCTCTGGCGATAAGTTCTCCTGGGCCAAAAGGGAGGCAAACAAAAGCCCCACAGAGCCTTGGTAAAACTTATCCAAAAATTCCGTCAGTGCAGACTGCCTTGCGCTTTCCTGCCCGATCAATGCGGTGCAGAGAAATCCGGGATCTGTTCGTCTGACGGCGCCCTTGTCCACCAGCTTTTTGATGACCGTGTAGGACGTATTTTTGTTCCAGCCGATGGACTGGTTCAATGCGTCGGCAATCTGTTTTGCAGACAATTCGCCCTTCTTCCATAACAGATCCATTACTTTTAATTCGGAATCATAAAATTTCATTACTGTATCCACCTGCTTTCATACTATTGCAATAGTCTGCTTATAGACTACACCAATAGTCTGCGTTTGTCAAGAGAATAAAATTAAAAAAAGGAACTGCCTGGGCAGTTCCCTAAAATTCGATTCCTTTTCCGCTGCAGTCATTAATATAAGAAACAACTTCCTCCAGCTTTGAGACGGCCGCCTGCATTTCATCCCAATCGTCGCCCCGCAGTTCCCTGGAAACCATGATACTTTTTACATCTTTCAGCTTCTGGATCATTTCTTTATTTTTTTCCATATACATTCGCCTCGCTTCTGTTCAATACTATGTATGCCTGATGAGTTTCGTTTCTGAACTGTCATAAGTCGTATTTTAATGTTCCAAAGCCGCGGCATCCGGCATTGTAGGCGCTATCCGGCCAGGGACGGCGCAGTGTCTACGCCTGTTCCCGAAAGGTGATGACGCCGGTCTCTGCATCCATGCTTTCCACGATGGCCAGAGATTCCAACTGGAAGCCCAGATTCCGTATGATCTGTCCGCCGGGCTGGAAGCCCTTTTCGACAGCGATGCCGATTCCGGATACCACAGCCCCTGCCATCTGGACGATCTGGATCAGCCCCTGCAGCGCGCATCCGTTTGCCAGAAAATCATCAATAATCAGGATATGGTCCTGCGGATTTAAAAATTTCTGCGCTACGATCACGTTGTTCTTGCATTTATGTGTAAAGGATTCCACCTCTGCCACATACATATCGCCTTCCAGATTGATGCTCTTTGACTTTTTCGCGAATATGACCGGAACCTGGAAATGCCGTGCGGCCAGACAGGCGATTCCGATGCCGGAAGCCTCGATGGTCAGAATCTTTGTGACAGGCGTATCCGCAAAACGCCTTTTAAATTCCGCCCCCATCTGATCGAACAGTCCGATATCCATCTGATGATTCAGAAAGCTGTCTACCTTCAAGACATTTCCCTCTTTTACAATGCCGTCGCTTAAAATCCTCTCTTCTAAAAAGTTCATCTTTTGTCTCCTTTCCAAATCTGTTTTCCGCACGTAATAATTATTGGGTTTATTAATAAGTTTATCATACTTTAATATTGATGACCAGACATCTATCAGATTTTTTCATAAAAGTGACATGGTTTGTTACATGTCATACACTGACCAATCACTACGCTGATTGGTCAGGAGGATGCACATAAAAGCTGGGATTCAGGCCGTCCATTGCCGCAGGCAATTTAAAATGACGGCCTGAGTTACAGGGCACGCCTGGTCAAGGTGTGACCTGTAACCATGGTTTGATGATTGTTCATGGCCTGCTGCTGTGTCAGATGGAGGTGCGCTTGACAGGCGCGGAAAGGTATCCTACAATGAAAGCGGCAGAAGCGGCCGCCTGTCAGGAGCAGACACGGATTATATGAAAATGTGTTTGAAATTCTGACAGTTGACCGGAAGGTTTTCTGCGGCATTTTGGGCTTACAGGAGATGAATGCAGATGGAGCATAAAAAGCGGTTTGCCGGACTGGATGGATTGAGAGCAATTTTTTGTATTGGAATCGTCATATATCATGTCAATGAGCCGTTGAGGTGGGGCGGGGTAAAATGGCTGGACCCGGTGTACAAATATGGCGGATACTTTGGGAACAGCATGTTTTTTATGCTGAGCGGTTTGCTTACCACATACCATTATAAAAATAAAATCATACAGCAAGAAAGCACTTTTCGCACATTTATGGAGAAGCGCATTCGGAAAATATATCCCCTGTATTTTTTGACAAATCTTTTTGCTGTGCTCCTTTTGATTTTAAGCGGAACAAAACCGGCTGCCAAAAAACTGATTGTTACTTTTTTGATGGTTGCCAACGGTTGGTTTGACGGCAGGGAAATGCCGTATAATTTCCCAACATGGTTTTTATGTGTACTGATTCTGCTATATATTTTGTATTACGCTGCAGCGAAGGCTTCATCACGCTTTCCAAAACTGTATTTCCCGATGTGTGTGTTTCTTTTATTATGGGGGATGCTTTTAGTGACAAAGGACTGGGATATACCTTTCAATTACCGTACCTGCGGCGAAGGATACATGAACTTCTTTCTCGGGGTGCTCCTTGCGGAAGTCATAATGAGCAGCCCAGTAAAAAAAGAAATTTCGGCTGCTGTAAATTTGCTGATTTTTTGCGTAATTATGTTCTCCGTATTTCTGTTTGGCCTGGAAACAATCCCTGTAAATCTGAACTGGATTGTTTCATGTCTGTGCGCAAATATGATTTTTATAGCAGTGTATGGAAGATTCGTAGTAAAGGCGCTTGCGTTCCCGCCTTTACAGGCAATTGGGAAATGCAGCTTTTCAATCTATCTGTGGCATATTCCGGTTGTCAGGACTTATGTTATGATCGAAAAAAAGTTTTTGTCTTTTTATATGGATTCAAGTTGGAATTTGATGCTTTACTTTTTGGTTTTGATTGCTGTGTCAGCCCTGTCATACCGTTATTTTGAAAGAAAATCCGGATTTCGTAAGAAATAAATCAATGGAAATCTTGAAGCGCCTATTCACAGTAACGCAGTAACCACGAATACCACATTTTTCTCCAAAAGTCCTTGACTTTCTGAAAAAAACGTAATAAACTAGTCTAGCGTGCATGAAGATGCATTCATTTTTGTGTACGGATTTACCATAGATAATGAAAATTATCTGCAACCATTCCCGCCTGCTCCAAAAGTCCATATCAGCGCGGGGAAAACGAAAGAATCATAGGAGGTGAAAAAATGCCAACATTTAACCAGTTAGTTAGAAAAGGACGTCAGACTTCTGAGAAGAAATCTACAGCACCTGCACTTCAGAAGGGATACAATTCTCTGAAGAAGCGCGCGACAGACGCATCTGCACCGCAGAAGAGAGGTGTGTGTACAGCAGTTAAGACAGCGACACCGAAGAAGCCGAATTCTGCTCTGAGGAAGATTGCCAGAGTACGTCTGTCTAATGGAATCGAAGTAACAAGCTACATTCCGGGTGAAGGACACAACCTGCAGGAGCATAGCGTAGTTATGATCCGTGGAGGAAGAGTAAAGGACCTGCCTGGTACAAGATACCACATCATCAGAGGTACGCTTGATACCGCGGGAGTTGCCAAGAGAAGACAGGCACGTTCCAAGTACGGCGCAAAGAGACCAAAAGACGCAAAAAAGTGATCGCTTAGTGAATAACGCATGAAATGTGTCATGAACTTAGTGAGAACTTTTGTTCTTCGATGCGAAGCAGTGAAGAACAACCCAAAAACTACAAAGTTAAATCGTATCACAAACAGAACTATGATTAATCGTAGGTTGCGGATTAAACAGCCCGGCACTCCCGGGCATAGATTGGTCCCTTAAGCCACGAGCACATGCTATGCGATTTCCATAGAGAGACACATGTGAGTACCGATGATTTAATCTCCGGTTGTCCGGAAAATAATGATTAAGGAGGGAAGGACCGTGCCACGTAAAGGACATACTCAAAAAAGAGATGTATTAGCGGACCCAATATACAACAATAAGGTTGTTACCAAGCTTATCAACAACATCATGCTGGATGGTAAGAAGGGTGTAGCTCAGAAGATTGTATACGGAGCATTTGAAAGAGTTGAGGCTAAGGCTGACAAGCCGGCTATCGATGTGTTCGAGGAAGCAATGAATAACATCATGCCTGTACTGGAAGTAAAAGCAAGACGTATCGGCGGCGCCACATACCAGGTACCGATCGAGGTTCGGGCGGACAGAAGGCAGGCGCTTGCTCTTCGCTGGCTGACCATGTTCTCACGCAAGAGAGGCGAGAAGACCATGGAAGAAAGGCTTGCGAACGAGATCTTGGATGCGTCCAACAACACAGGCGCATCTGTAAAAAGAAAAGAAGACATGCATAAGATGGCAGAGGCAAACAAAGCGTTTGCACATTACAGATTTTAAAGTTGCATAAATATAGGAGGAGAAGATTTTGGCTGGAAGAGAATACCCATTAGAGAGAACCAGGAACATCGGTATCATGGCTCACATTGATGCGGGTAAGACAACACTGACAGAACGTATTCTTTACTATACCGGTGTGAACTATAAAATCGGCGATACTCACGAAGGAACTGCGACCATGGACTGGATGGAGCAGGAACAGGAGAGGGGTATCACGATTACTTCTGCTGCCACAACCTGTCACTGGACTTTGGAGGATCATACAAAGCCGAAGGAAGGCGCTCTGGAGCATCGTATCAATATCATTGATACGCCGGGACACGTTGACTTTACCGTAGAGGTAGAACGCTCACTTCGTGTTCTGGACGGGGCTGTCGGCGTATTCTGCGCAAAGGGCGGTGTTGAGCCGCAGTCAGAAAACGTCTGGCGTCAGGCTGACACGTATAATGTACCAAGAATGGCATTCATCAACAAGATGGATATTCTTGGAGCAGACTTCTACAATGCAGTAGAACAGATCAAAACCAGACTCGGCAAGAATGCGATCTGTCTTCAGCTGCCTATCGGCAAAGAAGATGATTTTAAGGGAATCATTGACCTGATGGAGATGGAAGCCTACATCTACAACGATGAAAAGGGCGATGACATTTCTATTACAGAGATTCCGGAAGAAATGAAAGACGAAGCAGAACTGTACCGTTCAGAATTAGTAGAGAAGATCTGCGATCTGGATGATGACCTCATGATGGAATACCTGGAAGGTAACGAGCCGTCCGTTGAGGATATGAAGAGAGTGCTTCGCAAGGCAACATGCGAGTGTACTGCAGTACCGGTTTGCTGCGGTACCGCTTATAGAAATAAAGGTGTCCAGAAGCTCCTGGACGCAATTCTTGAATATATGCCGGCGCCGACAGACATTCCGCCGATTCAGGGCGTAGACCTGGACGGAAATGAAGTCGTAAGACATTCCTCTGACGAAGAGCCGTTTTCCGCACTGGCATTCAAGATTATGACAGACCCGTTCGTAGGAAAGTTAGCTTATTTCCGTGTGTATTCCGGTACCGTGAACTCCGGTTCTTACGTACTGAACGCGACGAAGGGCAAGAAGGAACGTGTTGGCCGTATCCTGCAGATGCACGCCAACAAGAGACAGGAACTGGACAAGGTGTACTCCGGAGACATCGCGGCAGCCATCGGATTCAAGCTGACGACTACAGGTGATACCATCTGTGACGACCAGCATCCGGTGATCCTGGAGTCCATGGAATTTCCGGAGCCGGTTATCGAGCTTGCCATTGAGCCGAAGACCAAGGCTTCTCAGGGCAAGCTAGGAGAATCCCTTGCAAAGCTTGCGGAGGAGGACCCGACATTCCGCGCGCACACCAATCCGGACACAGGACAGACCATCATCGCAGGTATGGGAGAACTTCATCTGGAGATTATCGTAGACAGACTGCTGCGTGAGTTCAAGGTAGAGGCCAATGTAGGCGCGCCTCAGGTTGCTTACAAGGAATCCATCACCAAGCCTGTGGAAGTGGACAGCAAGTACGCAAAACAGTCCGGTGGTCGCGGACAGTACGGACATTGTAAGGTGAAATTCGAACCAATGGACGTCAACGGAGAAGAGATCTACAAGTTCGAGTCTTCCGTAGTCGGCGGCGCGATTCCGAAGGAATACATCCCGGCGGTAGGCGAAGGTATCGAGGAAGCGATGAAGTCTGGTATTCTGGGCGGATTCCCGGTAGTCGGCATCTACGCAAATGTATACGACGGTTCCTACCATGAAGTCGATTCCAGTGAGATGGCATTCCACATCGCAGGCTCTCTTGCATTCAAGGATGCAATGAAGAAGGGCGCTCCGATCCTGTTAGAGCCCATCATGAAGGTGGAAGTGACCATGCCGGAAGAATATATGGGAGATATCATCGGAGATATCAACTCTCGCCGGGGACGGATCGAAGGTATGGATGACCTGGGCGGCGGCAAGATCGTACGCGCATTCGTACCGTTGTCCGAGATGTTCGGATATGCGACAGACCTGCGTTCGAGAACACAGGGACGTGGAAACTACTCCATGTTCTTCGAAAGCTACGAACCGGTTCCGAAGTCAGTCACAGAAAAGGTATTATCGAACAAAAACGATTAAATATTTTTGAAAAAGGCTTGAAAAACCTATGAGTTTGAAATATAATCAAGGATAGCCGAGTAAAAAAACCGAAACAATCTAAAAATGCCTGATAGACAGGTGCTATTATTAAGGAGGACATTCAAAATGGCTAAAGCTAAATTTGAAAGAACAAAACCACATGCTAATATTGGTACCATCGGCCACGTTGACCATGGTAAGACAACTCTGACAGCAGCGATCACAAAGGTTCTTGCTAAGAGAGTAGAAGGTAACGCAGAGGTGGCTTTCGACAACATCGATAAGGCTCCGGAAGAGAGAGAGCGTGGAATCACAATCTCTACCGCTCACGTTGAGTATGAGACAGACAACCGTCACTATGCGCACGTTGACTGCCCGGGACATGCTGACTACGTTAAGAACATGATCACCGGTGCTGCTCAGATGGACGGCGCGATCCTGGTTGTAGCTGCTACAGACGGAGTTATGGCTCAGACAAGAGAGCATATCCTGCTTTCCCGCCAGGTTAACGTTCCGTATATCGTAGTATTCATGAATAAGTGTGATATGGTTGACGATGAAGAGCTGCTTGAACTGGTTGAGATGGAGATCCGTGAGCTGCTTGACGAGTATGAGTTCCCGGGAGATGACACTCCTGTTATCCAGGGTTCTGCTCTGAAGGCTCTGGAAGATCCGGACAGCGAATGGGGCGACAAGGTTATGGAGCTTATGAAGGCTGTTGACGAGTGGATCCCGACACCGGAGCGTGATACAGATAAGCCGTTCCTGATGCCTGTAGAGGACGTATTCTCCATCACAGGACGTGGAACTGTTGCTACAGGCCGTGTAGAGCGTGGAACACTTCACGTATCTGACGAAGTAGAGATCATCGGTATTCATGAGGATATCCGTAAGACTGTTGTAACTGGTATCGAGATGTTCCGTAAGCTGCTTGACGAGGCTCGCGCAGGTGATAACATCGGCGCATTGCTCCGTGGCGTACAGAGAACAGAGATCGAAAGAGGTCAGGTTCTGATCAAACCAGGTACCGTAAAGTGTCATACAAAGTTTACCTGCCAGGTATACGTACTGACAAAGGATGAAGGTGGCCGTCATACTCCGTTCTTCAACAACTACAGACCGCAGTTCTATTTCAGAACAACAGACGTTACAGGTGTTTGCGATCTGCCGGAGGGCGTAGAGATGTGTATGCCTGGAGATAACGTAGAGATGACAGTTGAACTGATCCATCCGGTAGCTATGGAGGAAGGTCTTCGTTTCGCTATCCGTGAAGGCGGACGTACAGTAGGATCTGGTACAGTAGCTAAGATTATTGAGTAATCAGTAAAAAGTGATATTTCAAGGGGCTTTCTGAGAAATCGGGGAGCCCCTTTTGAAATTTTGTAATAGTAAAAGAGCGGAAGATTGGTGCCAAAACGGTGCTAAGAAAAATTTAAAATTTGTGAAATTAGAAATAAGTATTGAAGAAATCCACCAATTTGATATAATTTAGATATTAACATACAGAAGGAAGGAATAGAAAATGAAAAGCCCAAATGTAAATATTTACAAAGTTCAGATGGCTTATTTTTTTAGGGAGAAAAGTGAAATTAGAGCATTTGGACTTATTAGTAGCTTGTATAATCAGCTGAAAGATGTTTTTAAAACAGAACCACAATCAATACCTATTCCTGACGATGCACCTGACGATGTTCCGCGTTGTGTTTGGAATGATGTTAATACATCGTTGACATTTAATAAGTTAAGATTAGATTTTTCTTTTAATATTCCATCGAGATTTAATTGGGAACAATTATTAGTTAGGTTTAATGATAAAATCACTAATGCATTTGATGAATGTGATGTTATTATTGATAGGGTCGGATTAGTTTCGGAATTAATGTCTTTTGATAATCTACATAATCTACTAAATGAGTATGTAAAGATAGATAAGTTCAATGGTGCTAGTGAAGTTAATATGTCATGGTTGGAAAATATTGATTTATATAATGTTTGGACTTATATCATTATTAATGAATCAAAGAATGAGAATAAGATTATATTTGATATAAACAGTTTGCCGGATAGCAAATTGAGCGAGCAAGGAGTATTAGGTAAGGAAGCAATAAGCAGGTGTGCAGAAAAGTTGAAGGGAAAGATGCTGAATGTATTATAATTCAAATAATGCGGTGTTAAGACAGCCAACTGTAGGGGCAAATAAGGTAAGCAGCATTGTCTCTTATGCAATGAATGGTCTTTTTGAAAGACTAGAAAATATATTCGAATTTAAATCAGGAATAAAGAGTAGTGCTGTAGGATATAATAGTGAAAAATATGAGCAATTGGAAAAGATATATTCGATGGCATATACGAAAATTAATTCATTAGAAAAAAATTATGTGAAAGCAAATGCGACACTGAGTGAAATAGAAAAACTGAAGGATAATTGGAATGATAACGGTGCAAGTGCCTTTTCTTCAAAGTTGATTGAGAAGTGTAGAGGGATTGTAATGCAGTTGGCTTCTGAACCGTTTATTTGCCCTACCGCATGTGGTTCAATTCAATTCGAATATGAAAAGGAAAATGGAGACTATTTGGAATTTGAAATTTATGAAGATAGAATTGAATGTTTCTTAGATACATCTGGTGGAGAGCAAGAATTTAATTTGCATGGTATTTCTGCAACTGATAGAATGAAGCAAATGGTGGTGGATTTTTATGCTTGAAAGAGACTGGGGCGCAATATACCGTAGAGTAAAAAGTAAGCCAATTTTTATGAAAGAGGGCAGACCATCATCGGCACTATTTAAAGACAGTAAAGGTGTATCGGTTGATAGAGATGGTAGCAGAGAAATATGTAGTATAATAGCAGATGAAGAACGTTTGCATTCTTTGTATACTAATGGATTATCTGACGTAGAAATTAGAGAACGAGGGGAGGAATTAAAAGCAATTATTCAACTAACCGATTCGCAGTGTGATTCAGTTGAGGCTTGTGTTGTTCCTGATCCGATAAATGGGGAAAATGAATTTCATGCGTTACTTCAAAAATCAGAAACAGAAATTCAATTATCAAAAAGTCAAGCTAAAACATTGGCAAAATTGGCGACAGTAATAAAAAATTATGCATGAATTCATTATTGTTTATGAGGGGATTTTTGTGTTATATAAAAAATCAGTAAAAAGTGATTTTAAGGGGCTTTCTGATAATTCAGAAAGCCCCTTCTTGTGAGAAAAAGTATTCCTATAATCGGGTACAGTCAATATGATCCAGGGTATTCTTCGCTCAGTCTACTCGAAGAATGCCTTCGCGAACCGGCTCAGCGCAATCTGGTCTTTGACACCCATCATCTCCCGGCTGGAATGCATGGCCAAAATGCCGGCTCCGGTATCGATCGTCCGCACAGGCAGGTGGGAGGAGAGAATCGAGGCAATCGTCCCGCCCCCTTTTGTGTTGGAATGCTTGGCAAAACGCTGGTAAGGGATCTGCCTGTCCTCGCACAGGGCAATCATGGACGCGAGAGCCTCACAGTCCCAGGCATAGGACTGGTTGCTGGCGGACTTGAACACAAAGCCCTGATTGATGACCGGATAATTGGTAACATCCTGTACTGCCGGATAGTTGGGATGGTAGGCATGGGCCACGTCTGCAGAGAGCATCAGGCCGTCCGACAGGTCTGCCATACAGTCGATCATACTTTTTCCAAAAGCCTGCCAGATTTTTCCAATGATCACGGTGGGTAGGAAAGAATCCGCGCCTTGTTTGCTGAGACTGCCGATCTCCTCATGATCAAAAAGACAGACCAGATTGACGCGGTCCGGATTTTGGCTTTCTGCCAGAGCGTGCACCAGTGCGCAGACCGAAGTGATATCATCAAGCCTGGGAGCGCAGAGAAATTCCTCCGTGATGCCTGCCAGCTCCGGCTGCTCCAGATTATACAGGCACAGGTCGTAGTCCAGAATCTCGGATGGATTCACATCCAACTCTTCTGCCAGCAGCTTCACCAGGGTTGAATCCTTGTTCAGCATATCGTTCAGGGTTCCGAGGATCGGGAGCAGATGCTTCTGGTTATCCACAGGAGTGCCCTTCTCGTTGGCGGTACGGTTCATATGGATGGCCAGGTTCGGCAGACAGGCCACGGGGCGCTGAAAGTCGATCAGGTGGCTGACGGGGCGGTCGTAAGAGGGACCACGTGTGACCACCTTTCCCGCCAGGGAGAGGGATCTGTCGAAAAAGGTGCTTAAGATGGGTCCGCCGTAGAGCTCTGTGTTCAACTGCATATATCCCTGTGTAAATATTTCCGGCTTCGGCTTTACCTTGATGGCCGGAAAGTCCGTGTGCGCTCCTCCGATGTGGATACCGCGGGACAGATCCCAGTCCCGGCCGATGGTAAATGCGTAAAGCGTGGTATCGAAGGGGCAGCAGAAATAACGCCCGCCCCGTTCCAGCGGCCAGTGCTCTTTTAGCTTTAACTCTGTAAAGCCCGCCTCCGTAAGCACTTTTTTACTGTGAGCGGTGACGTGAAAAGCAGAGGTGCCGCTTTTTAAAAATTCGAAAAGCTGCGAAATCTCAATCGCTAATGTGTGCATGATCATTCTCCATTCCTGTCAAATTATTCTTTGTGCCGGTTTGAAACAGCGGAGGCGTCCGGACTTCAAATCTTTCCGGCGCCTTACATAGCCTGCGGCTGAAAATATAGTATCACAAACAAAAGAAGACTGCAAATGAAAGGGCTCTTATATTTATCCATTGTAAGCGGCCGGGAAATCTGATACAATAAATAATATGTTCCGCAGACTGCGGAAGTATACCGCAGGGCACCGCAGAATATATGTCCCTGCGGGGCGGGCAAGGAAGCATTCAATCTGCCGTGCGGGCTGGGTGCAATGATAAGGAGGAGAATGTATGATAGTAGGAATCGGGAATGACCATTCGGCATTGGAACTGAAGGCAGAGATCATAGAATTCTTGAACCAGAAGGGACATGAGGTCATTGATTATGGAACCAATTCCGAGGAGAGCTGCGACTATCCGATTTATGGGGAGATCGTGGCAAACGCAGTTGCGAAGGGAGAGGTGGACCGGGGGATTCTGATCTGCGGAACCGGCCTGGGGATCTCACTTGCGGCGAACAAGGTAAAAGGCATCCGGGCGGCGGTATGCAGCGAGCCCTTTACAGCTAAGATGTCCAGGGAACACAACGACTGCAACATTCTGGCATTTGGCGCCAGGGTTGTGGGGGCAGAGCTGGCGAAGATGATGGTGGACGTCTGGATGAGTACAGAATTTTCAGGAGTGGAGCGGCACGTCAACCGGGTGAACATGATCATGGATATTGAGGAGAAAAACAGCTAAAGAGTCAGTAGGAATCCGCGGGACATATACGGCATCCAGGTGGATATCCGAAACGGAAAAGGATATAAGAGAAAAGGTTATAAGAATGGAAAAAAGAGAAAAAAGTATTTTGGATTACGAGACAGTCTCGCTGGATCTGGAGCATCACGCGCTGGTGATCATAGACCAGACGCAGCTTCCGGGAAAGATCGAGATGCTGTCTCTGACGGATATCAAGGATATCTGGGAGGCGATCCGCCTTTTGAAGGTCAGAGGGGCTCCCGCCATCGGCGTGGCGGCCGCGGCCGGAATCTACCTTGCGGCAGAGAAGATCCATACGGAGGATACCCAGGTCTTTTACAGGGAATTTCAGCAGGCTAAAAAGTATCTCGCAACCTCCCGCCCGACGGCGGTCAACCTGTTCTGGGCGCTGGACCGGATGGAAAACGTGGTTCGGACGCATTTGACAGAAAGTGTGGCGAAGATCCGGTCGCTTCTGCAAAAAGAAGCCGTCCGCATCCACGATGAGGACATTGAAGTCTGCCGGAAGATCGGAGAGTATGCCCTGGAGCTGGTAAAGCCCGGGGACGGCCTGCTGACCCACTGCAATGCGGGACAGCTTGCCACGGTGAAGTACGGGACGGCTACGGCACCCATGTATCTGGGGAAGGAACGGGGATATGATTTCCATATCTTCGCAGATGAGACACGTCCGTTGCTCCAGGGCGCGCGTCTGACGGCGGCGGAGCTGCATGCGGCCGGAATGGACGTGACGCTGATCTGCGACAATATGTCCGCATCCGTTATGAAAAAGGGACTTGTCCAGGCGGTATTTGTAGGGTGCGACCGGGTGGCGGCCAACGGGGATACGGCCAATAAGATCGGAACCTCTGTTGTGGCCTGTGTGGCGAAGCAGTACGGCGTTCCGCTGTATGTATGCGCGCCGACCTCCACCATCGACATGACTCTGGAGACAGGCGAGGAGATCCCCATTGAAGAGCGTGCCCCTGAAGAGATCACGGAAATGTGGTATCAGGCCCGCATGGCGCCGGAATCCGTGAAGGTGTATAATCCCTGTTTTGACGTGACAGACCACGACCTGATCACGGCCATCATCACGGAAAAAGGGATTGCCCGCCCGCCGTACAGGCAGGCATTTGAAAAGATGCTGCAAGTCACACCCTGACCAGGCGTGACTTGCGGCGAATAGATGGCCGGCCGGGGCTGAAAGGGGCAGGGCAGTGTACCAAAATGAGCCGCTTCTGCATACAATAAAGATATAATGTCTGAAATGGAAGTGGAAGTATGGAAACAAAACTGCCCTATTATATGGTGTACCCGATGCCCTTCATCTATGATGATGAGCGGCTTGACCGAAGAGATTACGAGTATATGCGCAGCCTCTACCCGGATACGGCAAAGCGGGTCCTGCCCTATGTGGAGGAAGAATGCGACCGGTGCGAGGGCCCAAACAGCATGATTTACGACGAATATCCGGACCGTCTGCAGCTTCGCCTGATGAGCGGACGGATCTATGACCGGGTGAAGGCAGAGGAACGCCCCTTTGACGAGCATGACCAAGAGGGCGGGCCCAAGGGCGTGGAGGGACAGCAGATTCAGCGGTTCTGCCGCCGGGACTGGCTGCGGGACCTGATCGACGTAATGTTGTACCAGGAGCTGTACAAGAGACGGAGCGAGAACCGGAGGATGCGGCAGAAATTTTATTAGGATGAATTCATTTATGAAAAAGAACAATATTATATTTATCGGCATGCCTGCCGTTGGCAAAAGTACCATTGGCGTCGTAGCCGCGAAACGGCTGGGTATGCGTTTTGTAGATACGGATCTTCTGATCCAGGAGCAGGAGGGCAGGCTTCTTCATGAGATCATTGAGGAGGCCGGCGAGGATGGATTTCTGGCCATCGAGAACCGGGTGAACCGGGAACTCCATGTGGAAAATTCTGTCATTGCCCCGGGAGGAAGCGTGGTTTACAGCGATGAGGCGATGCGCCATTTCAAAGAGATTGGAACCGTCATTTATCTGAGGGTATCCTATGATACGATCCGGCGGAGAATCCGCAATCCCCGGCAGCGGGGCGTGGTACTGAGGGAAGGCCAGAGTTTTCAGGAACTTTATGAAGAACGGGTAAAATTATTCGAAAAATATGCGGATATTACGATCGATGAGGATCAGCTTTCTGTTGAGGAAACAATAAGTAAAGTACTTTCTGTAATAAAAATTTAACAAAAATATAATTATAATGTTGCATCTGAGAAAAAAGATTTTACAAATTGGATTTTTGTGGTATACTATATTAGATTTTGAAAATCATTGATTGTAACAATATCGGATAATCGAGGTGCAGTAATGGAGCAGTATGTAATTAAGGGTGGGAACCCGCTGGTAGGGGAAGTAGAGATCAGCGGAGCAAAGAATGCGGCGCTGGCAATTCTGGCGGCTGCGATTATGACAGATGAGACGGTATTGATTGACAACCTTCCGGATGTCAATGATATTAACGTAATGCTGGAAGCGATCTCAGGCATCGGGGCAACGGTGCAGAGGCTTGACCGGCATAGAGTGAAGATCAACGGGGGTACGATTACTGACTTTAACATTGAGTATGATTATATAAAGAAGATCAGGGCATCTTATTATCTGCTTGGCGCCCTGCTTGGAAAGTACAGCAAGGCGGAGGTAGCGCTTCCGGGGGGATGCAATATCGGAAGCAGACCGATCGACCAGCATCTGAAGGGATTTCGCGCATTGGGCGCGGACGTGGATATCGAGCACGGCAAGATCGTGGCCGAGTCCGAGCATATGCGGGGAACCCATCTGTATTTTGACGTGGTCAGCGTAGGAGCCACCATCAACGTGATGATGGCGGCGGCAATGGCTGACGGGCTTACGATCATGGAGAACGTGGCAAAAGAGCCCCATGTCGTAGACGTGGCCAACTTCCTCAACAGCATGGGGGCCAACATCCGCGGAGCGGGAACAGACGTGATCAAGATCCGCGGCGTGGAGTCTCTGCACAAGTCCGAATACTCCATCATTCCGGATCAGATTGAGGCGGGAACCTTCATGTTCGCGGCGGCAGCCACAAAGGGAGACGTGACGGTGCTCAATGTCATTCCCAAGCATCTGGACGCCACCATTTCCAAGCTGAAAGACATTGGCTGCGAGATCGAGGAGTTTGACGATGCCGTCCGGGTGGTGGCAAAGGGAAGGCTTCGCAGTACACAGGTCAAGACGCTGCCCTATCCGGGATATCCGACGGATATGCAGCCACAGATCGGCGTAGTCCTGGCGCTGGCAAACGGCACAAGTACGATTACCGAGAGTATTTTTGAAAACCGGTTCAAATATCTGGATGAACTGGCCAGGATGGGCGCAGTCATCAAGGTGGAAGGCAATTCCGCCACCATTGAGGGCGTGGAGAAGTTTTCCGGTACAAGAATCAGCGCGCCGGATCTGCGTGCAGGCGCGGCGCTCTGCATTGCGGGGCTTGCGACGGACGGCGTGACCATCGTGGATGATATCAAGTATATCCAGAGAGGTTACGAGCGTTTCGAGGAAAAGCTGCAGGGCATCGGCGGCATCATCGAAAAGGCATCCAGCGAAAAGGAGATCCAGAAGTTTGTTTTAAAAGTGAGCTGAACCGCCCGGCAGTGAAGGCCGGCTTCGGATACCATGGTATGCAGAAAAGATGCCGGCGGCAGGTTTTCTGTATTCCAGAATTTACAAAGTGATTTTCTGTGATTTCTATGCATCTGTATCTTGACATTTACAGCGATACGGTGTAAAGTCTTTATTAGGTTCCAGGGGGGCGTAAGATTGCCTCCGGAACAGGAACAATACAATTTTATACAAATAGACTTTCTCTTATTCAGAGCAGTGGAGATACAAAGGATCTGTGAAGCTGCGGCAACCCTGTGAAAACGGAAGGTGCCAACCTGAGCGAGCAATCGAACAATAAGAGGATTGTTTAGACCCTAAAACAGTCCGCTTTTTGTAGGCTGTTTTTTTATTCTATATAAGAATCTTAGGCTACAAAAGAGAGAAAGTACCGAAAAGGAGAGGATCGATATGGAAAGACACTTATTTACATCAGAATCAGTTACAGAGGGACATCCGGATAAGATGTGCGACCAGATTTCCGATGCCATCCTGGATGCGCTTATGGAGCAGGATCCCATGAGCCGCGTTGCCTGCGAGACATGCACTACGACCGGTGTGGTGATGGTTATGGGAGAGATCTCCACCAATGCCTATGTAGATATGCAGAAGATCGTGCGCAATACGATCCGCGACATCGGATATACCAGCGCGGATTACGGATTTGACGCGGAGACCTGCGGCGTGGTTACGGTGATCGACGAGCAGTCCGCAGATATTGCTCTCGGCGTGGATAAGGCGCTCGAAGCAAAGGCAGCAGCGCCGGCAGAGGAAGATATTGACGCCATCGGAGCCGGAGACCAGGGAATGATGTTCGGCTATGCGTCGGACGAGACAGAGGAGTATATGCCGTATCCCATCGCGATGGCGCATAAGCTGGCACTGCAGCTTACGAAAGTGAGAAAAGACGGCACGCTGACTTACCTTCGTCCGGACGGAAAGACCCAGGTGACGGTAGAGTATGACGACGCAGGAGTTCCGAGACGTCTGGACGCAGTGGTGCTTTCCACACAGCACGACCCGGATGTGACCCAGGAGCAGATCTTCGCGGACATCAAGAAGCATGTATTTGACGCGATTATTCCTGCGGAGATGGTGGATGAGAAGACCAAGTTCTTCGTTAATCCGACCGGACGCTTTGTCATCGGCGGACCTCACGGCGACAGCGGGCTGACC
Organism: Lachnospiraceae bacterium; assembly: GCA_910573785.1. Taxonomy (GTDB): domain Bacteria; phylum Bacillota; class Clostridia; order Lachnospirales; family Lachnospiraceae; genus Schaedlerella. The sequence continues at coordinate 251,465 of CAJSZT010000004.1, forward strand.
GGAAGAAAGATCATCGTAGATACTTACGGCGGAATGGCACGCCACGGCGGCGGCGCATTTTCCGGAAAAGACTGCACCAAGGTAGACCGTTCCGCGGCTTACGCGGCGCGCTATGCGGCTAAGAACATTGTTGCCGCAGGGCTGGCTAAGAAATGCGAGATTCAGCTTTCCTATGCCATCGGCGTGGCACAGCCTACCTCCATTATGGTAGATACCTTCGGAACAGGCCATGTGTCCAACGAACGTCTGGTAGAGATCGTGCGTGAGAACTTCGACTTCCGTCCGGCAGGCATCATCAAGATGCTGGACCTGCGCCGGCCGATCTACAAGCAGACAGCCGCTTACGGACATTTCGGAAGAAACGACCTGGATCTGACTTGGGAAAGACTGGATAAGGTGGATGCGCTGAAAGCTTATCTGTAGAGTATAAACAATTTGGAACTTCATATTAAGTTTTGATAAATAACGGGCTGAAAACCTTGCGGTGACGGCCCGTTTTGTGTTACTGTAATGGGTAGGGAATACAGAGGATACCCGGAAAGGAGCGGCAAAGGTGATGAAGCTGAAAACAAAGCTGATAATTGCATTTATGGCGATGATGATCCTGCCTACGGTCTTTCTCATTGTTGCGCGGCGGGTGTTTGAGCCCAGAGAGATCGGGGAGCTGCAGCAGATGTTTTTGATCATCGTATTTTTTACGGCGGCGCTTCTGGTGTACTGGGTCTACCGAACTGTCTCAGTGCCTTTGGCCAAGCTGCAGGAGGCCGCGCAGAATATCAAGGACGGCAATCTTGATTTTGAGATCTCGGCGGAGGCGGATGACGAATTTGGCGAGCTCTGCCGGGACTTTGAGGAGATGCGCCTGCGGCTGAAGGCCAATGCCGAGGAAAAGGTGGAATTTGACCGGGAAAACAAAGAGCTGATCAGCAATATTTCCCATGACCTCAAGACACCCATTACGGCAATCAAGGGATATGTGGAAGGGATTATGGACGGCGTGGCGGATACGCCTGAAAAGATGGACAAGTATATCAAAACGATATACAATAAGGCGAACGAGATGGATCTGCTGATCAACGAGCTGACGCTGTACTCCAAGATCGATACGAACCGGATACCCTACAATTTTACCACAATATCCGCAAAGAACTATTTCCTCGACTGTGCGGAGGACCTGTATCTGGAGCTGGAAGCGAAAAACGTAGAATTTGAATACAACTGCTGTCTGGAGGAGGATTCCAAGGTGATTGTGGACCCTGAGCAGCTCCGGCGGGTGATCAACAACGTCGTATCCAACTCTTTAAAATACATGGATAAACCCAAAGGCAGGATTACCATGGATCTCAAGGACGTGGGGGACTTTATCCAGGTCGAACTGGGGGACAACGGAAAAGGGATCTCCCCGAAGGACCTGCCCTTTATCTTTGACCGGTTCTACCGGACGGACGCCTCCCGCAATTCTTCCAAGGGCGGAAGCGGCATCGGGCTTTCCATCGCGCAGAAGATCGTGGAGGAGCATGGGGGCAATATCTGGGCGACCAGCGTGGAAGGCAGCGGGACGGTTATGTGCTTTGTAGTAAGAAAATATCAGGAGGTACCAATGGATGAGTAAACGGATTTTGATTATTGAGGATGAGGAAAGTATTGCGGATCTGGAACGGGATTATCTGGAGCTGAGCAACTTTGAGGTGGAGGTTGCCAACGACGGCGAGATCGGATTGAAGCAGGCCATGGAAGCGGATTTTGATCTGATCATCCTGGATCTGATGCTGCCCGGCGTGGATGGATTTGAGATCTGCCGGAAGGTCCGCGACAGCAAGAATACTCCCATCATCATGGTTTCTGCGAAGAAGGATGACATTGATAAGATCCGGGGGCTTGGGCTGGGAGCCGATGATTATATGACGAAGCCGTTCAGCCCCAGCGAACTGGTGGCCCGTGTGAAGGCCCATCTGGCGAGATATGAGCGTCTGATCGGAAGCAGCGTGGAGGAAAATGAGATCATAGAGATCCGCGGTCTGAAGATCGATACGACGGCGAGAAGGGTATGGGTCAACGGTGAGGAACGTTCCTTCACCACCAAGGAATTTGACCTTCTGACCTTCCTTGCGGGACATCCCAACCATGTATATACGAAGGAAGAGCTGTTCCGGGAGATTTGGGATATGGAGTCCATCGGGGACATTGCCACGGTGACGGTGCATATCAAGAAGATCCGGGAGAAGATTGAGTATGATACCTCCCACCCCCAGTATATTGAGACGATATGGGGCGTGGGATACCGCTTTAAGGTATAACCTGTTAAAAAAAAATACCAACTGTACGGTTGGATGCTCTAAAGAGCCTCCAACCTACTCATCCATTCGCAAAAACCGTGCTTACGCACTCTAACGTCTGCTAACACAGCCGCTTTTTTGCTCATTTATGAGTAGGTTGCTAATCCAAAATCTCGGTTTTATTGCAATAAATTGCATAAAACTGAGATTTCGGATTGCAACCGTACAGTTGGAAACTTTGTGATGAGGGATAAGAGATGATCATTACCAGTACATCGAATCCGCGGATGAAAGAGATCATACAGCTGCGGAAAAAGAGCAGAATGCGGACGAAGACGGGAACCTTTCTTGTGGAGGGCCTGCGTATGGTCCGGGAGATTCCGGAGGAACGCCTGGTACAGCTTTACGCTACGGAGGAGTTCTTGAAAAAGCATCGGAAGGAGCCCATTCCCGGGACAGAGGTTATGCTTGTGTCGCCGGAAGTATTTGCATATATCTCGGATACAAAGACACCTCAGGGCGTTCTGGCGGTGGTGCGTCAGAGCATGTTCACCAAGGAGGAGATCCTGGCAAAATGCTCCAGGAAAAGCGGGACAGGTATGGACAGGCCGGCCCATCTGCTGGTTTTGGACAACATCCAGGATCCGGGCAACTTAGGCACCATTTTCAGAACCGCGGAGGCGGCGGGGGTGACGGGAATCCTGCTGAGCAGGGACTGTGCGGACATTTACAATCCAAAGACCATACGCTCCACCATGGGAGCGATCTTCAGGATGCCGTTTGTGTATACGGATGACCTGCCCGGTGCGGTGAACAGCCTGAAAAAGCACGATATCTGCGTTTTTGCCGCCCACCTGGAGGGAGAGCGCGCATACGATGAAGAAGATTACCGGCAGGGGAGCGCATTTCTGATCGGAAACGAAGGAAGCGGGCTTCGCCCGGAGGTGGCCGCATGTGCGGATGTGCTGGTCAGGATACCCATGGAAGGCATGGCCGAATCGCTGAATGCCGCCGTAGCCGCGGCAGTGCTGATGTTTGAAGTGAGCAGGCAGCGGAAAAGGTATTGAATTTGCGGGAAGGTTATGGTATTGTAGTTCACAGAACAGATCCGGAAAATGCGCTGCGGCCCGGGGCCGGATATGCCGCGTAAAAAGGACCTGATATAATACAAAGGGAAGAGGGACGAACATGAATTTAAAAGGAAGAAATTTTCTGACACTGAAAGATTTTACAAAGGAAGAGATCCTGTATCTGCTTGACCTGTCAGCGGAGCTGAAGGACAAAAAGAAAAAGGGGATTCCGGTAGACCATTATAAAGGAAAGAACGTGGCCCTGATTTTTGAAAAGGACAGCACAAGGACCCGCTGCGCATTTGAAGTGGCGGCGTTTGATATGGGCATGGGGGCAACCTACCTCGGGCCTACAGGCTCCCAGATGGGCAAAAAAGAAAGCATTGAGGATACGGCAAGGGTGCTGGGCCGGATGTACGACGGCATCGAATACCGTGGCTTCGGGCAGGACATTGTGGAAGAACTGGCGGAATATGCGGGGGTTCCGGTATGGAACGGCCTGACCAATGAGTTCCATCCCACCCAGATGCTTGCGGACATGCTGACGATTCGGGAGCAGTTCGGAAGGCTGGAAGGGATTCGCCTGGTATTTATGGGAGACGCAAGGTACAACATGGGCAATTCCCTGATGGTGGCATGTTCCAAGCTGGGAATGCATTTTGTGGCATGTACGTCAAAGGAATTTTTCCCGAGCGAAGAGCTGGTTGAGCTGTGCAGGGGCTATGCGGCGGAGTCCGGCGCGACCATTACCCTGACCGAGGACGTGGAGAGCGGCACAAAGGACGCGGACGTGATCTATACGGACGTCTGGGTATCCATGGGTGAGCCGGATGAAGTATGGGAGAAGCGGATCAAAGTGCTGACGCCTTATAAGGTGACCAAAAAGGTGATGGAAAATGCATCTGAAAACGCGATTTTCCTGCACTGCCTGCCGTCCTTCCACGACCTGAAGACGACCATCGGAAAGCAGATGGGAGAACGCTTCGGCATTGAGGATATGGAAGTGACGGATGAAGTATTCGAGTCCGAACAGTCCAAGGTTTTTGACGAGGCAGAGAACCGGATGCATACCATCAAAGCGGTGATGGTGGCGACACTGGGAGAATAGGGGAAGATTTTTGAAAACAGAGATATTGAAGCTCCTCCGGGAAAGTGAGGGCTATGTATCCGGGCAGAAGCTCTGCGGAAAGCTGGGCGTGTCCCGGACAGCCGTGTGGAAGATTATCAACCAGCTCAAGGAAGAGGGCTACCATGTGGAAGCGGTGCAGAACCGGGGATACCGGATTGTGGATATCCCGGATGTCCTGTCGGAGGAAGAACTGAAAAGCCTGCTCTTTGGGAAGACACGGTGGGCAGGCCAGGAGATCCATTATTTTCCGGAAACCGATTCAACGAATATTCGGGCAAAGGAGCTGGGGGAAAAAGGGGCATCCCACGGAGCCCTTGCGGTAGCCGACCGGCAGAGCGCCGGACGGGGCAGGCGCGGAAGAGGCTGGGAGTCGCCGCCTGGCTGCAGCATCTATATGTCGATACTGCTCAGACCTTCATTCCTCCCTTCCAGCGCGCCGATGTTGACCCTGGTGATGGCGTACAGCACAGCGGAAGCGCTGCAGGAGTGTACCGGGCAGGAGATCCGGATCAAATGGCCCAATGACATTGTACTGAACCAAAAGAAGTTGGTAGGGATTCTGACGGAGATGAGCTCGGAGATCGACTATATCAACCATGTGGTGATTGGGGTAGGGATCAATGTCAATATGGATTCCTTTTCGGAGGAGATTGCGAAAACCGCCACATCCCTACGGATTGAGACCGGGAAGGTTATGAAGCGCAGCACCCTGATTGTGGAGATTATGAAGCATTTTGAACGGAATTATGACACATTTCTTCAGTCAGGAGATCTGTCCGGGATCAGGGAAGACTATAACCGCCTTCTGGTCAACTGCGGAAAAGAAGTCCGTATACTGGGTGCAAAGGAGCCTTACCAGGCCCTTGCCCTGGGGATCAATGACAGCGGGGAGCTGCTGGTGAGAAAGCAGGACGGCAGCGAGGAAGCGGTCTATGCCGGTGAGGTTTCGGTCCGGGGAATCTATGGATATGTATGAGCCCTACGGATCAGGAGGTGTGGCTGGAAGGATGATGGAAGAAGAGATTGTATTATGCGCCGCCAGTTCCTATGAGCGGAAATTCTATCTGAACCCGGAGTTTGACGCGTTGCCGGAAAGTATCCGGCAGGAACTGCAGATCATGTGTGTCATGTATACGGAGGATGTGGGCGGTGTGCTTATGGTGGTCTTTGACGAGGAGGGCCGGCTGGAATTAAAGGTAGACCGGGAGGAGGAGGATTTCCTCTTTGACGAGATCGGCAGTGTGTTGAAGATCAAGCAGATACAGCAGGAGAGACGGGAACTGTTTGAATCTCTGGAGCTGTTCTTTCGGGTGTTCTATCTTGGAGAGGAGCTTCCGGAAGCGTAGAGGATGCGTCCTGTGTATATTGCGCCGCAGTGCATGAGACCGGGATGCAGCCTGCAAAAGCTTACAAATTCAGGAGCAGGAGAAGAAGCAGAATGTTATTGACGATTGATGTTGGAAATACCAATATAACGCTGGGTGTATTTAAAGAGGAGATCCTGCTGGGGACCTTCCGCATGACGACAAAGCGATCCCGGACTTCCGATGAATATGGATTTACGATCTGCGGGATTCTGGAGCACAGAAGCATCTGTCCCCAGGATATCCATTCGGTGATCATAGCATCGGTAGTTCCGGATATCATGCATTCCCTGACAAGCGGGATCATCAAATATCTGAATGTGCGCCCGCTGATCGTGTCTGCGGGGATCAAGACAGGCATCCGCATCGTGACGGAGAATCCGAAGGAGATCGGCCCGGATCGGATCGTGGATGCGGTGGCCGGATATGAGCTCTTCGGAGGACCGGTCATCGTGGTAGATTTCGGAACCGCGACAACCTATGACCTGATCGGGCCGAATGGGACTTTTGAAGCAGGGATCACGGCGCCCGGGCTTGAGACGGCGGGACGCTCCCTCTGGGGCGGCGCTGCCATGCTCCCGGCGATTGAGATCCGCAAGCCGGCGTCCATACTGGCCAAGGAGACCATCTCCAGTATGCAGGCAGGTCTGGTGTACGGAGCCATCGGCCAGACGGAATACATTATCCGGAAGATCAAAGAGGAATCCGGCTATTCGGATGCAAAGGTGGTGGCAACCGGGGGCCTGGGAAAGATCATTGCGCCGGAGACAGACAGCATCGACGAGTACGATCCGGAGCTGACACTGAACGGCCTGCGCCTGATCTATTACAAAAACAAAAAAGTAGACCGATAGAGCCGCCTGGCCGGATGCTGGCTGCGCGTGCACTTCGATAAACAGTATAATTATGAAAAAACAGCTTAAAATAGGAAATGTACTTCTTGAGAACAGATATATTTTAGGCCCCATGGCAGGTGTAACGGACCTGCCATTCCGTTTGTTGTGCAAAGAACAGGGGGCCGGACTGCTCTGCATGGAGATGGTCAGCGCCAAAGCGATTTTATACAACAATAAAAATACGGAGAGCCTGCTTGCGATCCATCCGGAGGAACTGCCGGTCTCCCTGCAGCTCTTCGGTTCGGATCCGAAGATTGTCAGTGAGATGGCAAAACGGATTGAGGAACGGCCCTTTTCCATCCTGGACATCAACATGGGCTGTCCTGTCCCGAAGGTGGTGCGCAATGGGGAAGGCTCGGCTCTGATGAAGGACCCGAAGCTGGTCTATGAACTGGTCAGCGCCGTAGTGAAGGCAATCCGAAAGCCGGTTACGGTGAAGATACGCAAAGGATTCGACGAGGAGCATGTGAATGCGGTGGAGATCGCCAGGATCATCGAAGAAGCCGGGGCGGCCGGGGTGGCTGTCCATGGGCGGACGCGGGAGCAGTACTATTCCGGCCGGGCTGACTGGGAGATCATCCGCCGGGTGAAGGAAGCGGTTCGGATTCCGGTCATCGGAAATGGGGATGTGAGCACCTGTGAGCAGGCGGCTGCGATTCAGGAGCAAACCGGCTGTGACGGGGTAATGATCGCGCGGGGGGCACAGGGCAATCCGTGGATCTTTTCAGAACTGTCGGCATACGAAGAGACGGGCGCAATCCCGCCCCGGCCGGAGATCGATGAGATCCGGAATACTATGCTCCGCCATGCCCGGCTGCAGATCGAATATAAGGGCAGCTATCTGGGCATCCGGGAGATGCGCAAGCATGTGGCATGGTATACCAAAGGGCTGCATGGAGCGGCCCGGCTGCGGGAGCAGATCAACAGGGTGGAGAGCTACGAAGAACTCCAAAAAATCTTGACAGTACTGTAGGTTTTGGTTATAATATTTGAATTGCGAAATATAAGTATCAGTAGAGGTCGTCCGGCTGCGGTTTACAGCCGCGGGCCGTAAAAGCGATATCAGATAGAATGAAAGAGAGGAAGCAAAGGTCATCATGGCGGATTCAAAGAAAAGGTTACTTACTTATGCAGGTTTGAAAGCACTGGAGGACGAACTGGAAAATCTGAAGGTGGTAAAGAGAAAGGAAGTCGCTGCCAAGATCAAGGAAGCCAGGGAGCAGGGCGACTTATCCGAGAATGCGGAGTATGACGCGGCGAAGGACGAGCAGCGCGACATCGAAGCGAGAATTGAAGAACTCGAAAGCATTTTGAAAAATGCGGAGGTCGTGGTAGAGGATGAGGTAGACTTTGATAAGATTAACGTGGGTTGTACGATCAAGGTCTTTGACATTACCTTTGATGAAGAGATGCAATTTAAGATCGTAGGCTCCACGGAAGCGAACAGTCTGGAAGGGAAGATTTCCAACGAGTCGCCGGTAGGCCAGGCGCTGATCGGCAAGAAGGTCGGCGACGTGGTAAACGTAGAGACACAGGCAGGAGTCAACCAGTACAAAGTGCTGGATATCAACCGGTCGATGTAAAGAGGGCGGTTGCCAGTTGATACATCTGCGGAGGAAAAGAAAGGAGAAAACAAATGTCTGACCAGCAGAAGCAGGCTCAGGAGCCGGATTTGAATCAGTTGAGAAAGGTTCGACGCGAGAAGTTAGCGGATTTGCAGGCAAATGGAAAGGATCCCTTTGCCATCACCAGCTATGATCAAACACATCACAGCCAGGAGATCAGAGACAGATATGAAGAACTGGAAGGCACCCAGGTATCCATTGCGGGCCGTATGATGTCAAAGCGGGTCATGGGAAAAGCTTCATTCTGCAATATCCAGGATCTGAAGGGCAACATCCAGTGCTACGTGGCGAGAGACAGCGTAGGGGAGGATGTGTACAAGGACTTTAAGAAGTTTGACGTAGGCGACCTTGTAGGAATCAAGGGTGAGGTCTTTACGACAAAGACAGGGGAGAAGTCCATCCATGCAGGCAGCATCACATTGCTTGCGAAGAGCCTCCAGATCCTTCCGGAGAAGTTCCATGGGCTGACCAATACGGATCTGCGTTACCGTCAGAGATATGTGGATCTGGTCATGAATCCGGAGGTGAAGGATACCTTTGTCAAGCGTTCCAAGATCATCAGCGCGATCCGCAGGTATCTGGACGGACAGGGATTCATGGAGGTGGAGACACCGATGCTGGTGCAGAATGCCGGCGGCGCCGCTGCACGGCCGTTCGAGACGCATTTCAACGCGCTGGACGAGGATATCAAGCTCAGGATCTCCCTGGAGCTGTACTTAAAGCGTCTGATCGTCGGCGGTATGGAGCGTGTTTACGAGATCGGGCGTGTGTTCCGTAACGAAGGTCTGGACACCAGGCACAATCCGGAATTTACATTGATGGAGCTGTATCAGGCATATACGGACTACCACGGCATGATGGATCTGACGGAGAACCTGTACCGCTATGTGGCGCAGGAAGTGCTGGGAACCATGAAGATCGTATACAACGGCGTGGAGATGGATCTGGAAAAGCCGTTTGAACGGATTACCATGGTAGACGCCGTGAAAAAATATTCCGGCGTGGATTTCTCCAATGTGAAGACGGACGCGGAGGCAAAAGCCCTGGCGGACGAGCACCATCTGGAATATGAGGACAGGCATAAGAAGGGCGATATCCTGAACCTGTTCTTTGAAGAATATGTGGAAGAGCATCTGGTACAGCCGATCTTCGTGATGGATCATCCCATCGAGATCTCTCCGCTGACCAAGAAGAAACCGGACAATCCGGATTATGTGGAGCGTTTTGAGTTCTTCATGAACGGCTGGGAGATGGCCAACGCATACTCCGAGCTGAACGACCCCATCGACCAGAGGGAACGCTTCCGTGCCCAGGAAGAACTCCTGGCGCAGGGAGACGAAGAAGCCAACACGACGGATGAAGACTTCATGAATGCGCTGGAGATTGGTATGCCGCCCACAGGCGGGATCGGATTCGGGATTGACCGGATGTGTATGCTGCTGACAGATTCCGCAGCGATCCGGGACGTGCTTGCGTTCCCGACGATGCGAAGCACAACCTAAAAAATCCAGTGTTTATGCGGGTTTGCGGCACTTCCATTAAAGGTTTGACATCAATTTGACATCAAATTTTACATCTTTTGGTGGACTAATTTGGACTTATACGGTATGTTTTAGAAATTTGAACCTTTCAAAACTTAATAGTTGAATGCTATTAAAAGGACATTTTCCAAGATACGGAGAGTGTCCTTTTTCTGTTGTTATGGTTAAAAAATCAGAAAAATTAAAGGAGGTTCAAGTATGAACAACACAGCGTTAAGAGCAGAGGCGCAGAGTGCCAACAACACACACATGGTTTTTGCAAACGAAGAACATGAGAAATTTTATTATGAGAAACTGAAGCAGGCGAGGTATCAGGACTGTTATCACAAGGCTTTGATCTACATTCTCGGTATTTCAGAGGACACAAGGAATCATTTCAGCCAGATCTACGATATGAAGTCCGGATTCATCAAGCCGGAGTGCCTGCATCAAGGCTGGCAGACAAGCGGCAGTGTCCGTGTGGTAAGGCTTGCCTTTAATCTTTACACAGACGGAACGCCGAGTGTTGACGATTATAAGCGCAAGGATGAGCAGATAAGAGAGTGCCGGGAGTATTCGGTAAGTGATATTTTCTGCTGTGGCTATGCGATGTACTTCTGGCAGGGCATTAAACTCCGTTATCCGGAATACTGCCAAAAGCAGAAGTCTATTGAGGAAATCCTTGCAGAAATGGAGAGGAAACGTGCTGAAAATTCGACTGATGGGAACGAAGAATGATATTAAGTGGTTTGAGAAGATTCTGAAAAGACAGCCCAAAGTGGCTGTGACGGAAGTTTCAGAGCTGTACCGGAATAAAGGTACAAACAGATATTACCGGGCTTATGTGGAAGTGCAGAAAGCCAACATTAAAGAAAAATCTAACTAATACGGAGGAATAAAACCATGTGTAAAATTATAGCAATCGCAAACCAGAAAGGCGGAGTCGGTAAGACCACCACAACAAGCAACTTAGGAATCGGGCTGGCAAAACAGGGAAAGAAAGTTTTAGTGATAGATGCGGACGCACAAGGGAGCCTGACCGCAAGTCTTGGCTTCACGGAGCCGGACAAGCTGGAGGTCACTCTGGCGAACGTACTGGAAAAGGTTATCAATGATGAGGAAATCGAACCGGATTACGGTATCTTAAAGCATGACGAGGGGATTGACCTGATGCCGGGGAACATTGAGCTGTCCGGTCTGGAGGTTTCCCTTGTGAACGTGATGAGCCGGGAAATTATGCTCCGCTCTTATGTGGACAGGGTAAAGGAGAGGTACGATTATATTTTGATTGACTGTATGCCCTCGCTTGGCATGATTACCATAAATGCTTTTGCTTGCGCCGACAGCATACTTATTCCGGTGCAGGCGGCATATCTGCCCGTGAAAGGCTTGGAACAGCTTATTAAGACCGTGGGCAAGGTAAAGCGGCAGATCAATCCCAAACTGGAGATTGAGGGCATTCTGCTGACAATGGTGGACAACCGTACCAATTATGCAAGGGATATTACAGCATTGCTTATCAAAACTTACGGCAGCAAAGTACGGATATTTGAAAACAGCATACCGATGTCGGTGAGGGCTGCGGAAACGTCCGCAGAGGGTGTCAGCATTTACGAGCATGACCCGAAAGGCAGGGTTGCAGGCGCATACCAGTCCTTGACAAAGGAGGTGCTTGGCGATGGGCAGTAAGGCAGGGAGTGCATCAAAAGTCAAATTGAACAGCTTTGATGATTTATTTTGCGGAGCAGAAAACACGTCAGGGGAACAGATTATCCATGCAAAGCTGACGGATTTACATACATTCAAAGGACACCCTTTCCGTGTCCTTGATGATGAAAAGATGGAGGAAACCACGGAGAGCATCGGGAAATATGGTGTGCTTGTGCCCGGAATTGTAAGACCGAGGACAGGGGGCGGCTATGAGATCATAGCCGGACACCGTAGGAAACGGGGTTCTGAAAGGGCAGGGTTAGACACGATGCCCGTCATTGTCAGGAATTATACGGACGATGAAGCCACGATCATCATGGTGGATTCCAATATCCAGCGGGAGGACATTTTACCGAGCGAAAAAGCAAGGGCTTATGCCATGAAGTACGAAGCAATGAAACACCAGGGAAGCAAAGGCGGCAGCACCCTTGACGAAGTGGGGGAAGCTGCCGGGGAAAGCGGGAAGACGGTGCAGAGGTATGTGTGGCTTGCAAGGCTTTCTGATGAGCTGCTTGACATGGTGGATAAGAAAAAGATAGGGATAGCGCAGGGCGTGGATATTTCTTTTCTGACCGAAGAAGCCCAGCAATGGGTATCTGTTATCCTTGAGGAAACAGGGGCGGCAATGAACGCTTCCCAATCGGCAAAGCTGAAGGAATATGGGAAAAACGGAGAGCTGACATTGCCAATGGTCAGGCTGATACTGGCAGAGGAAAAGCCAAAAGAAAGAAAAGTAACGATTAAGGGCGATAAGATCAGCAGGTATTTTTCGGAGGACTATTCCAATGACGATATAGAGGGCATCATTATCCAGCTTTTGGAGGAATGGCAGAGTAAGCAGTAAAGGAGGCGGTAAAAATGGGCGAGCCATTGAAATTTGATTATTACTATGGCATTGAAGCAGAGCAGTTTTCTTTTTACCGTGTTCCACGCCTGCTGATTAAAGATGAGCGATTTAGGGGGCTTAGCAGTGATGCTAAGCTCCTGTATGGGCTGATGCTTGACAGAATGTCGCTGTCCATGAAAAACGGATGGCTGGATGATGAAAACCGGGCATATATTATCTATACTGTTGATAATATGATGGAAGATTTGGGCTGTGCAAGAGCAACCTGTGTAAAAGTCATTAAAGAACTTGACAGTGATAATGGTATCGGGCTGATAGAAAAGAAGCGCAGGGGGCTTGGCAAGCCAGACATTATTTATGTGAAAAACTTTGCGGCAGTTTCGGACAAAAAGCCGGAGGAAACAGCCGCAAATGCCGATAAAACCACAGAAGTTCAGAATTTGAACTTCAAGAAGTTCAATAATTATACTTCTGGAAGTTCAGAAACTGAATCTCAAGAAGTTCAGGATTTAGACTTACAGAAGTTCAGAAAACAGACTTCAAGAAATTCAGAAACTGAACTTGCAGAAGTTCAAAAACCAGACCCTAATTATACTAACTATAATCAAACTGAAACGAATTATACTGATATGAGTTATACCAATCCTATCAATCAATCCACGGGAAAAGCTGATACGATTGATGTGATTGATGAAACAAGCGCATATATGGCACTGATCCGTGACAATCTGGAATATGAACACCACATGAAATATGACCAGCATGGGGACAGGGATATGTATGAGGAAATCTACGAAACTGTCTGTGATGTGGTCTGTGTAAAGCGCAGGACAATCCGCATCAATGGGGAAGATTACCCTTATGAGCTTGTAAAATCCCGCTTTTTGAAGCTGAACAGCAGCCATGTGGAGTATGTCATGGGCTGTATGAGGGAAACTGTTACCAAGATTACCAACATCAGGGCATATCTGATTACGGCGCTTTACAATGCCCCCTCAACCATGAGCCATTACTACCAGCAGGAGGTGCAGCATGATATGTATGGCGGAGGGTGGGAAGAAAAAGGAATTACTTAACAGACTTTTGGACACAATGTCCAGAGGTGGAAAAAGCAGAGCAGCTTATTCTTCCGCCTGCTCTGCGTCCGGTGTAAATTCAGCGATGTCATTCAGGGAAAAGCCCTCGCCCAAGATATTCAGTATCATGTTCAGCGTGTGGGTGGTGACGGACTGGTTATTTTTCAGCCGCTGTATCTGTGACCGGCTGACACCGTAACGGGTATAAAGGCTGTACTGGCTGATCCCGTTTTCCTTTAAAGTTTGAAAAAGTTTGTCGAATTTAATCATAATGTGCGGTATTTCCCTCCGTGTTCTGCTTGAATATGTTTTATTATGCTCCTATAATGGAGATGGTTATAGTTACCAAAATTGGAGATTAAAAGTAAAGGAGTACACGGAGATGGATAAAAAGGAACTGCGGAAAAGGTATGAGGAACAGGACGGCATGGGAAAAGCCCTGCTATTGGAAAAGCTGGCTTTCTGTAAGTTTGCAGACAATTATGACTTTGAAAATTATTTCAGGATAGGGGAATTAAAGGACAGTGAACTGCTCTGCCTTGCCAGTTTCCTCTATCATCATGAATGTTTCCTGATGCTTATGGATATTATGAACCATTATAAAGAGAGGTTTATCTTCGCTGATACTTCCCTCTTACGGGAGTTTGAACCGGATAATACCCTTATGGAAAGGATTTCAAGGATTGACATTCTGACGGATGTATAAAAAAATAGGTATAAGGAGATGCAGGGGCTAATGGAGAAAAAAACATACATTACAGAAGAAGAACAGAAAAAATGCCGGAAGGTGGCGGATGCCTTTGCAGAGCTTGAAGATGTGGACATCGTGGTGGTCGATGTTGGCAGGTACGGTTTTGTAAAGCTGCAATATTACACACCACCGACAGGCTTTGAGAATGATTTTACTTTCACGGACAGCAGAGAAATGTTTGAAGATTTGTGGGAGGAATGGCTGCACACACAGATCATTGCGCTTGCAAGGGAAATGAACATAGCTGATATTGACTATGACGATTTTTTCAAACGGTTACCGGAAGAAAAGCAGAATGAGCTTATGGGCAGGAAACAGATTTTCGCAGAAACAGCGGGAATAGAAATAGGTTGAGCCTGCCGGAACGTGGTGGGTGGCACTTTCGAGCCTTGCTGGAAGTGTGATTATCTTTTCAATCACACTTCCGGCAAGGTTTCCAGAGGTACGGAGGTGGAAGACCTCTGTGTTAAAAAAATGACAGATTGAGAACAGCGTGAGGGCGGTTATGGATCAGTAGATTTGTAGCCGCCCTTTTTTTATTGCTTCCGGTTAGCGTAATCAGGGAGCGGAAAGGAGATAAATGGAATCATTACGGGATGTAAAGAGGGCAATGGAGCGTGAAGTAAAAAAGGGGAGCTGCCCGCTTATGTTTGACAGGCTGGAGTTTGGCACTAAGCCTTTCCAGACCATTTCGTCAGAAGAAAAGCTGGATGAAGTGCTTGCATGGCTGTTAAGGATAAAGTCTTTCCGGCAGTATGCGGAGAAAACCATAATCAACAACGTATATATGGACTTGGATATGCTCTGCAAAAAGCCGCAGTTTAAGCGCACCCATTCCGCCATAGACCGGGAGGGGATTTATGCAAGGGTGCAGAGGTACAAGAAGCGGTTACAGCCGGATTATGACAGTGGGCTTTGTCTGGAAACAGTGCGGTGCGTTTTCACGCTCCCGGAGGGGGAAGCGGAAAAATATCGTATGACCCATGACGGGCAGGAAACTTATGCTTTTATCATGTCAAACAGATATATCCTCGGTCTGTTTACCCACTGTGAGGCGGCAAGGAAATCTGTTGTCATGGACGGGGTGGAGTTCGGACACCTTGCGGAGCAGGAGCAGAAGATCGTGCTGCTTGATGGGGTGGGGGATGTGCTGTTTCAGGCATTACTGCTTGATAATGTGGAGTATGGAGGTCATGAATTATCTGCCAGCCTGCACACAATCTATTGCTTAAATGAAAAATGATAACTTCTGGACACGATGTCCAGAAGTGGAAGGAGAAATAAAATGTATTTTATGCTGAATATTATCCGTGACATTATCTGCCGGGGGATTCCCCCTTAGTGCATGGATTTTTGCAGGAACGTAACAGGGAGGTGCTTAATGCAGGAAGAAGTAACACAGAAAACGATTGCCCTTGTGATTAAGACCGCAAAATTAGACGCCAACGTGCTGAAATCTGCAATGAAGATGTACTTAAACCACCATAAGCAGAAAGCACAGAAAACGCATGGCAAGACTTCTGTAAAAAAGCTCGTTGGCGATGGCGTGGGTGTATCGTCCATTGAAGTCACGGACGGCAACATCAAATCTTTTGAGCGTGTTGCAAAAAAATACAATGTTGATTTTGCCATAAAGAAAGACAAGACAACAGACCCGCCCAAATACATGGTCTTTTTTAAGGGCAGGGATGCCGATGCGGTGGCGCAGGCATTCAAAGAATTTGTTTATGGTAACGAGAAAAAGAAAGGCAGGGTTTCCCTGAGAGAGAAGCTGAAGCATTTCAAGGACGCATTATCGCAGGACAAGAACCGGGAACGGAGCAGGGAGAAGAACAAGGACAGGGGGCAGAGCCTATGAGTAATATTATCAATGGCATAGCCAAAGACTTAAAATCAATCCCTAAAAAATTTAAGGAAAAGACGGGGAATATTGACAAAAAGAAACTTTTCCTGATGAACCTGCCCTATGTGCTTGCAGGATATTTCTGTGACAAAGTGGCGTATCTGTGGCGGGTATCGCCAGGACAGGACGCTTCCGCAAAGATGATGGAAGTCATGGCAGGATTGGAAGGTTTATTTTCTAATCCCCTGCCGAGTTTCTATCCAAGAGATCTGCTGATCGGAGTGTGCTGTGGAATCGCTTTAAGGCTTGTGGTGTATTTCAAATCCAAGAATGCCAAGAAGTTCCGGAAGGGTGTAGAGTACGGTTCTGCAAGGTGGGGCAATGAAAAGGATATAGAGCCTTACATGGATTCCGTATTTGAGAACAATATCCTGCTGACGCAAACGGAGAGGCTGATGATGTCGGGCAGACCCAAACAGCCGAAGTATGCAAGGAATAAAAATATCCTTGTCATCGGCGGTTCCGGTTCGGGCAAGACGAGGTTTTTTGTAAAACCGAACCTGATGCAGATGCACTCATCGTATGTTGTCACTGATCCGAAAGGCACAGTTTTGTGTGAGGTCGGAAAGATGCTGAAACGGGGAAAATATAAGATAAAAGTCCTCAATACCATAAACTTCGCAAAGTCCATGCACTACAATCCTTTCGCCTATTTACGGAGCGAGAAGGACATTCTGAAACTCGTAAACACGATCATAGTCAACACCAAAGGGGAGGGGCAGCAATCCGGGGAAGATTTCTGGGTGAAAGCGGAAAAGCTGTATTACACGGCGCTTATTGCCTATATCTGGTATGAAGCCCCGGAGGAAGAACAGAATTTCGCCATGCTGATTGATATGATTGACGCAAGCGAAGCAAGGGAAGATGACGAAAATTTCAAAAACGCCGTAGACCTGCTGTTTGACGAACTGGAGGAAAAAGACCCGAATCACTTCGCTGTCCGCCAATATAAAAAGTACAAACTTGCGGCGGGCAAGACAGCTAAATCTATCCTGATTAGCTGCGGCGCAAGATTAGCGCCATTTGACATTAAAGAGCTGCGTGACCTTATGGAGTATGACGATCTGGAACTTGACACGCTTGGGGAACAGAAAACAGCATTGTTCGTCATTATTTCAGATACGGACGCCACATTTAATTTCGTGGTGTCGATCATGTATTCGCAGCTCTTTAACCTGCTCTGTGACAAGGCGGATGATGTTTATAACGGCAGGCTCCCTATTCATGTGAGGATGCTGCTGGATGAGTTTGCGAACATCGGTCAGATTCCGCAGTTTGAGAAGCTGATTGCCACAATCCGGAGCAGGGAAATATCGGCATCTATCATTTTACAGTCAAAATCTCAGCTAAAGGCGATTTATAAGGACAACGCTGACACCATTGAAGGGAATTGTGACACTACGTTATTCCTCGGAGGGAAGGAAAAGACCACGCTCAAAGAACTGGAAGATGTTTTAGGAAAGGAAACCATTGTGCGCCCGTTAGGGTGTATGCCATAAACCGCCTTTAGCAAGCGGTAGACAAAGATATCAAAGAAAGGACGGTGAAAATTTATAGTCTATCATTCCACGACTTATC